>JAQBQQ010000021.1 GCA_028286915.1 Candidatus Peribacteria bacterium
CATTATTTCCACCGAAGTCGCCGGCCTCATTAACTGGGCGCTGGTATTAGTGGCAGTCATCGCCATTACCATGATGATTATCAGTGCCATTCAAGCCATTGCCACCAGCTTTAACGAAGACGGAACGGCCAAATTGCGCCGCACGGTCCTGAGTGTGGCAGCCGGTATTTTTATTATCATTCTGCGGGGTGTCATTACCAGAGTCTTCGGCCTTACGCCGGCGGGCGAAGGTATTTCCCCGGTCAACCCCACACCCAATGCACTTATAGCCGTGGATGCGGCGGTATCCATTGTCCGTTTTTTCCTGGGCTTTCTGGGAATCATCGCGCTTGGCATTGTTATTTATGCCGGTATTTTAATGATCTTTAATCTTGGCGATGAAGGCCGGGTGACAAAGGCCCGGGAACTTCTGTACCGCGCCGGCATTGGACTGGTGGTTATTTTGGTAAGCCTGGCAATCGTGAGTTTCGTCATTCAAATAGCGTAGGCGTGAACTTGAGTCCCGAGTTTCGAATATCCGTCTTGAAAGATTTATAGTTGAAAACTCAAGACGTACTGCGGGCAAGAACAGCCGCCGCAATCCCGGCCCCCTGCCTCACCTCCGCCACATCGTGCGTACGGATATAGGTGGCCCCGTGAAGAACGGCAATGGCGGATGCGGCAATGGTGCCGGGCAAACGGCCGGCCACTGGTATATTTTCCGCTCCCGCGATAAACGATTTTCGGGACGGACTCAGCAGCAGCGGACAGCCGAGTGACAGAAATTCTTTCAGCCGCGCCAGAATTTCAAAAGAATAGGCAGCGTCAGCTGATACAAAATGGCCCAAGCCCGGGTCCAGAATAATTCGTGACGGATGAATGCCGGCACTCATGGCGGCCGCTTTGCGCTCAGCCAAGAAATCCAGAACAGTTTCAACGACGTCGTCATACTGTCTTTCTTCGCGTGTCGTTCGCGGCGTTTTATCTTTGGCGTACATGAGGACAATAGATGCTTTCGCATCCGCAACAACGGAAAACATTTTCGGGTCCGCCCTGCCTGCCGTCACATCATTAATGAGAGACGCCCCACTTTTGATGGCCTCGGCCGCCACCTGGCTTTTGTGGGTATCCACGCTGATGACGACCTGCGGATACACCATGCGAATAGCCATCACAACGGGAATAACGCGCTGCATTTCCTCCAGCACAAACACATCCGCCGAGCCCGGCCCGGTGGATTCACCGCCTACTTCAATAATATCCGCCCCCTGTCCGATCATCTCCTCCACGCGTGCCATGGCTGCTTCCGGGTTCAGGTACCGCCCGCCATCGTGGTAGGAATCGGGCGTGACATTCAGAATGCCGATGATGTTCGTAGTACGTATCATGTAGTACGTAATAAGAAATAAATTTTTGCCACATACTACGTACTACGTACTACTTACTACTTATTACGTACTACTTTATTAAATCTGCATTCCCTCTTCCGGCTCCTCTGCGTGCACTATTCCATCATCTTCATCTTTTTCGCATTCACAGGCGTCTTCAAATGTGACGCGGTCTTCGCAGCCGGGAGTGCAATTGTTACCACCGCATTCCTCGCAGGAAACAATTTCGGCACCGCATGCGCCGCAGGTAAGTGTATCGTCCATAATCAAAAATAGAAGAGAAGTAGATGGGCATTGTGCGACGCGAAAGGCTGGAGCTCAAGAGGATTTTGCCATAAAAATATTTCCACCCCACAGAGCGCCCATACTTGGGCGCGGTGTACATCGATATTCCATACAATCGCAGCGGCTTGAGAACCGCCGCTACGGAATCGAACATATCACCCACTGCCATAGTTCGTAGTTCGACAAATGTAATATAGCAACTAATTTTCCCAACCCTAACCCCAACCCTAACCCTTCTTCGTCCACGCCTTCTCTATATATTCCTGCACGGCACGATTGCTGTTGAAGTATCCCATCAGTCCAATGGCCCGCTTCATGCGATGGATCCACCTCTTGCGCTCCGGGTACGTGTATTCGGGAATTACCTGATACTGCAGCTGGGTGTATAAATCTTCGGCATCCACATCGCGCGTATCGTTATCATCCAGCGCCTGCGCCAGCGGCCCGATTCTCCAGCCGGATTGCGGATCTTTTTCGTAACCTTCTATCCACCAGCCGTCCAGCATGGACAGGTTGAGCACGCCGTTCAAACAGGCTTTCATACCGGACGTACCGGACGCTTCATGCAAACGCGTTGGCGTATTCAGCCAGACATCGGCACCGGCTACCAGTACTTTTGCCAGGTCCGGATTGTAATTCGGAATGTATACAATGCGCACGCAGTCACGGAGTTCTTCGCTGCGCTCGATCATGCGGCGGATGACATCCTGTGAAAACTGGTCATACGGGTGCGCGTTACCGGCGTGAATAATCTGTAATTTACCGCAACCGATTTCTTTGAGACGGCGCAGGTTGGTATAAATAAGCTCGGGTCGCTTATAGGGAACAACGCGGCGCGCACTGGCGATAGTGAGTGTCTCCAGGTCAAACTCAATATCGGTATGATCCTTCACTTTTTTGAGCAGCTCCCACTTATTATCGTAGTGCGCTTCCCACAGTTCATCGTCCGGAATATCGCGGCAATGCAGGGCAAGCAATGATGGATTCTCGCGCCAGCCCTTAATATACGTATCAAACAATGCCTTTACAGGTTCCGACGTCCACTCGGTGTGATGCACGCCGTTGGTAATGTATTTGATATTCGGATTATTCAGAATGTTCTGCGACACCTGGCCATGGACGCGGGAGACGCCAAACGTATCGCGGCTCATGGTCATGGCCAGCTGCGTCATGGACAGCGCATCCTGTCCGGCAATATCTTTTATGTGCCACGGCAGCATGTCGCCGACCATTTTATATGCAAGGTCGTAGCCGAATACATCGTGACCGGCTTTCACCGGCGTGTGCGTGGTAAACGAACAGGATTGCCGCACATCATCATCCTTAAAATTCCGTTCACGCAAAAGTTCCAGCGTAAGAAAAGCACAATGCCCTTCATTCATATGGTACGTGCCAATGTCGTTGTAGCCGAGCGCGCGCAACATGCGCACGCCGCCAATGCCCAGAATAATTTCCTGGCTGATACGCATGGTGCCATCGCCGCCGTAAAGAATTTTTGTTAAGTCGCGGTGTTCGGGGGAATTTTCGGGCAGGTTCGTATCCAGAAAAATAACCGGCACCGTGTGTTCACCATGTTTCATGTCCAGCTTCCAGCCGCCAATGGTGACTGTCTTTCCCTCCACTTCCACCGTCACGCGTTCGGTGAGCGGTGTTAATTCATCTGCCGGGTTCCACTTGGTCTGCGAATATTCCTGCGTACCATTGGCATGTAACTCCTGATGAAAGTACCCGAACTGCCAGGCAACCGTGACGCACGCGGCGTTCACATCCATATCGCGGCACGACCGCATAATATCGGCGGCCAAAATACCCAAGCCACCGGCATAAGTGGGAATGGAACTTTTGAAACCGATTTCCATAGTGAAGTACGCGACGGTGAGGGGTTGGGTCATAGAAAGGAGAATATCATATTATTATAGCATAATTTTTATACTTACGGGAGGCCTTTTTAATGCCAACAGGCATCTTGTCCGAACGTACTGTATGCATCTTCCAAGGCATTTTGCGATTATTCGCTGTAAAAGATAGATGACGGCGGGAGCCATACCGATTACTCTCTTAACATCTTCCTCTTTTGATTATGGCTGATATTGACCCCCGCATCTTCCGCGCTTACGACATCCGCGGCAAAGCGCACTTACAACTCACGTCCGAAGCCTGCAACCTTATCGGCCAGGCCTTTGGCGGTGTCGTTACAGAGCGAACCACCGATGAATTCGCCAGCGTGGTAGTAGGCCGCGACGCGCGCACGCACAGCCCGGAATTTATGAATGCCGCCATTGCAGGACTTGTTGCCGCCGGTTGCCGCGTGCTAAACATGGGACAGACGCCGAGCCCGCTCAACTACTTTACCATCTGCACACGGAATCTGGACGGCGGCGTGCAAATTACAGCCAGCCACAACCCTGCCGAAGACAATGGCATCAAGCTGCAAACCAAACATGCCGAAGCCTACGCCGGCGAAGATTTGCAGCAACTGCGCAAGCAAATCGAAGCGAATGATGTAAAAACCGGTAACGGCTGGGAGGAACATATTGATGCCATTACGCCGTACACAGAATATCTCACGAATGTTTTTGGCGGCATCGGCATTGGCAAAACCATTGTGGTGGATGGCGGCAACGGCGTGGCAGGCCCGCTGTATTGCGACGTGCTGCGCAAAGTCGGCTGCAAAGTAGTGGAACTGTACATAGAACCCGATGGCACCTTCCCCAACCATGCCGCCGACCCGAGCAAGTGGGAAACACTCGCCGATTTACAGAAATCGACAAAAGAGCTTGGCGCTCATGCCGGCTTTGCGCTTGATGGTGACGGCGACCGATTCGGTATGGTAGATGAAACGGGCACCATTCGCACGGCGGATGAAATTCTGCTGCTTCTTGCCAAAGATCACTTAAGCCGCAACCCGGGTGCGCCGGTTATTTTTACCGTTAGCAATTCCGGCACGCTGCAGACGGAAATAACCAAATGGGGCGGCAGGCCGGTCATGTGCAAAGTGGGTCACTCATTTGTAGAACACGCCATGCGCGAAAACAACGCCCTGCTCGGCGGCGAACAATCCGGCCACTTCTTCTGCGGCGAAGATTACTTTTCGTTCGATGACGCACTGGTGGGCGTGCTGCGTGTGCTGAGTATTATGAAGAAGGAATCCGTTTCAAGCCTCATGAAAGATTTTCCCAAAGTCTACCAGGCACAGGAACGCCGGCCGCATTGTGCCGATGATGTAAAAGCGCAGGTTATACAAAAAATCCGCGATCATTTTGCGGCAACATACCCGGTAGTAGACCTGGACGGCGCCCGCATAGATTTTGGCGACGGTGCCTGGGCGGGAATTCGCATGAGCAATACCAGCCCGTGCCTGTCAGTATGCCTGGAAGCCAGAAGCCCGGAGAAATTGGCGGAAATAGAAAAGCTGGTACTGGAGCATTTGGGGACGTATGAGGAGATTGAAATGTGAGTCTTGAGTCCTGAGTTTTGAATTTTGAAACTTCGTATATCAAGACTCTGGACTCAAAAATCAAGACTCAAAATCGTCCAAATTTAACTGCACGAAGCCTGCTCTCTGCTATACTCCCCCCATGAAATTCCCCTTTCGTTTCTGGAGAAAGAAGAAAGAGGCCAAGAAGCCGGGTAAGTTTGTAAAGAAGATGGTTGTCAGCCTTATTATTGGCGGGGCAATCGGGTCGATTATCGGCAGTAAATATAGCGGAGAGGATGAGGAGGAGAAGGATGAAAAGAAATAGGTTCGCTTTTGCTTGAGTTGCCAAAAATTCACCCAAACAGAGCGCCCGTACCCGGGCGCGGACAGACAATAAGAATTGCCGAAAGGGCAACAACATTTATAGTGTGATAAATCTTTTCATGCCATAAAGAAAGAACCTCCGCGAAAAAATATCGCGGAGGTTCCGGCCTTTGCCTGTTGGTTATGAACCGACAAGCAAGTTTTCAAGAAGCCTCAAGGGCTTCAAGAGGCAAAGTTCAGGACTTCCCGCCTGCGTCCGCGGCGGCGGACTACGGACGGGCAGGCAGAGGAGGCACGGACGACGCGAGACCGCAGGCGTCGAAGCGGACGTCATCCCAATAGCGGACGACATCGAACCCGCCGGAATCGAAATTGCCGACGACGATGCGGTAACTGATCGAGTCCTTGTCTTGGCAGCGCACGTAGACGTCCGGCAGCAGGCGCTCGCAGTACACGCGCCAGTAGAGGATGACCATGTAGGTCATCTCACAGGCGAACGGCACCTCTTCCTCCTTCGTGAGGAGCGAGCACTGCTGGTCGTAGGTCTTATTGCGGGACTCGGGCACCGGCGCACTACGGAGGAGATACCAGCGGACGCTCACCTTCTTGTCGTTGGCGAACGGCTCCCGCTTGTACCAGTCGGTGTCGTAGAAGTCGCTGTCGGCGATCTTGCGGATCTCGTTGACGGAGAGCGCGCTACCCGCGACGAGGACATGGGTGTCCTTGCACGCTTGGAGCGTTTCTTCGCTGAACGGGATCTCCGCGAGCGGCTCGGAATCAAGAGCGATACCGTAGCCCCTACGCACCTCTTCCAAGCCGAGAAAATTCTTGCCCATGATCGCACGGGCGCGGCTCTGGACAGCGGTGTCGAGGATCGGGTCGCTGATGGGGACCAGGGAGACAGCCAGTTGTTTCATGGCAGCATCATCGGCGGCAATCATGCGCAACCACCAGTCCTGATCCACAAAACGAGCCAGTTTCTTCCAACCCTCCTGCTGCTTCTTCACGGACAGTCCGTACAGGTTTTTCGACATAACGCACCTCAGCGAGGTTTTGAAACCGGAACCGCCGGCTCGGGCTTGCTCTACATTCATAAACTTGAGACAAGCGCTTTATGCATGGTCCGACAGACCCACCATGAACTCATACGCAGAGCGCTTGTCTCTTTATCCTAAACCTTGCGATGCTCTGAAAGAACAATGAATGATACGGTAAACATAAAGCATAAACTTGTCAAAGTTCCATTGGCATTATCGATCTAATCCTTCTCCCATTACCCCGATGCCGCGTGCACACCGCACATGGCATCGGGGAGATTTTATGTACACGCATTTTTATTGTGATTGAAACCGCAGCCACGGAGGGCTGCTCTGCGGGTGGAAATATTTCCACCCGCAGAGCGCCCGTACCCGGGCGCGACATCGATCAACATAACCGCAGCGATTTGCGAATAATTCTTTTCCCTTGTTTCCCCTGCTTCCCTTGTACCACCTGTACCCCTTCTAATCATCCAACTCCCCCACTAAATTCTTCTCCATGATTTCCCGCAACCGCAGCGGCTTTTTAGTTTGTCGCATGGCCCACATCAGTTTCACCATGGCGCATTCGTAGGTCATGTTTTTTCCGGAGATGACACCCAGTTCTTCCAGTGCCAGCTGACGGCGATAGCGGTGTAAATCCACGCTGCCTTTAAGTGTCTGCGATGTAAAGACAATGGGAATCCCCTGTTCGGTGAGGCCGTGCAGCCAGGGAATAAGACTGTCGGCCACCATGCCCACCCCGTAGCTGCAGACAACAATACCTTCGGGCTTGGCTTTGACGACGGCATCCAGATAGGCGTTCGGCATGCCGGGCGTAAGCGTGAGCACCACCACGTTCGCATTGAATTCCGGGCGCGTGACGAGTGTGCGCTTACGGCGAACCGTACGAATATCGTTTAGTTCCACCTCGGCACTAAAGTTCGCCAGCGGCGGACAGCGCGGCGTATCGAATGTCTGTAAAAATGATTCATCCACTTTCTTGGCGCGGCAGCCACGGAGTACGCGCGGGCCCAATACAATACAGACTTCGGCAATATCCAACTGCGCGGCGCGAATGGCAAAGATAAGATTCATGCGGCCGTCGCCGGCCATGTCGTTAAGCGGATACGTAGCGCCCGTAAGAATGATAGGCTTACTAAGATTCTGCAACGAAAAGCTGAGTGCCGCCGCGGTGTAATGCAACGTATTCGTTCCATGCACGATGACGAATCCATCGAAGCGGTCATACAGTTCATCTATTTTCCGCGTAATATCCACCCATAGTGCCGGCGTCACATCCGCGGAGCTCAGGCTGGCCATGGAAAAAAAATCGAGCGATACTTCGCTCTGCATGGCCGGAATTTCGCGGTAAATCATACTGAGTGATTCAATGGGTTCCACCCGACGCGTCTTTTGATTCATCACCATACCCATGCTTCCTCCCACATAAATGAGTGCTATTTTCGGACGAGCCATAAAAGAATGGAAACACTATAAAATAATTAAACAACGGGCTGATAGATTTTTTCGTACGAATGCCCTTTGAAAAGACGAGCAAAACGTGCCATGTCTTTGATAATACCAGAAAGAGAAAGAGAAGCTATGGGAGTTATATATGGAAGAATTGTCTTTGAAGATTGAGCTATGTGACAATAGGTGGAATACTTATGGCGCTATCGCTTTCTTTTGAGCGTGAAAATATTTTCCTCTCCAGCAGACGCCGGTTCTAACTATAGCGAATTTATTCTCTTCACCACGACCTTGTTTTCCACATACAAGGCGGGTACCCGTTTCCACGGTGGGTGTCCCGCGGAAAAAGTAACAATGGAAAAGTGCCGTATCTTTTTGGAAACGGGTGCGTTTTCTTTGGTACTTTCTTTGTCGGGGCAGACAAAGAAAGTACGAACGAGGGAAGATTAATTATATGAAAGAATGACCAAGACCACATTTCGACCCCACAGGGGGCCCTTTGGGTCAGGCTCAATGTGACAAGGTAAATATGACTACTTTCGCTGAAGCGCTGCATTCCACAAAATTAACAAGTGAGCTTTGCGCCCCAAACTGAAATATGAAAATCAAACACCTTCATTATCAATAATGAATTATTCTCACAGATACTAAAAATCCCCGCATCAATGGCTGAAAATCAGATTGATGCGGGGAAGTGCTTTCTCGACCGCGGGGGCCAAGAGTGAGCAGTGTGCAGTCCGACAACTACTGCATACTCCCTACCCTTTTGCACGGTTATGGAGACGTGCTCTCGTGTGTATGTGTGTGGGTAACCCGAATGCTCGGGTATCGGCTCTTGTGATTGACCCCACAAAAAGGGCGGTGTGTGTTGGTATTCTTCTCTTTCGTCTGCCATACGGCTCTGCATGACAGTGTCATGGGCATATGGTGTAAAAAGAAAAGCGAGGGGTGAATCCCTACCCGGACGAGCCCTGGCCGACGCGAGACAAAAGCCTGCGAAAGCCGGGCAACAAAACAGGAGGGAACCTCTAGGGTGCGTGTTGGGCGCGGTAGAGGCAGGGAGGAGGAAAGGAGGAGGGAATTCCTCGCTTCTTTCTCCCTGCCATATGGAGTATCACTGCGGTGGTTTCCAATGAGCAAATCCAAATATGATAGCACAAAAACTTACCGTGCGCAATGGGCAGAGATAGGCTAACCTATGGAGGCAATGACGCAAACCGAGCCCAAACCCGGCAAATTGGTGTTAATTATCGGTCCGAGCGGTGTGGGGAAAAGTGTCATTCTGCTGCGCCTCAAGGAGCGTCACTCGGAATTACATTTCCCGCGCAGCGCCACCACGCGGGCACGCCGGCCGCGCGAAGGAAACAGCCTGTATTGTTTTACAACCGATGATGAATTCGATGATCTCATAGCCCGGGAAAAATTACTGGAGTGGGCATACGTTCATGGCGGCGCCCGCTACGGCACGCTTGTTGATGAAATTATTCCATTTGTTCAGGATGGAAAAATCGTTATCCGCGAAGTGGATGTGCAGGGTTTCGACAGCATTCGTCATCATCACTTATTTGCCGGTGCCAACCCGCTCTTTGCGCTGCAGTCCATTTTCATTCTGCCGGAAAATGAAGAGCAGCTCATAAAACATATTACCAAGCGCGCACCGATAGCCAAAGAAGAATTGGAACGCCGTATGGACAGCATGCGGACAGAACTGGCTTACGCGAATTTGTGTGACAGGCAGATTATTAATAAAGAAGGAAAAATTGATGACACGTACAGACAGGTGGAAGGATTAATTTTTGATGAGACGAAGATCCCAAAAATATGAAATACCAAATAAGCCCCACATAAAACCCAAAGTTTTACAGTAAGTACATTTAAAAGCGCTTTTCCATTCGCCGGACGTTATGTGGCGCTTCATCAGCCTTTGTCCGCCAGGGCGACTGCACCAAACGAATTCTTCTTGGGATTTTTTCTTCATGACATAAACTTCTATTCACACAAAGCATTCTCTTTGCCTCCGGAAAAAAGCTCTCGTACATTACACCGAGTATTCTCTTTTTATTCTTTCTTTTTTTGTATGCATTCTTCTTTTTCGCGCGGCACCGCAGCTCTGGCTGCCGGTATTGCCGTTCTTTCTTTATCCGTGACATCCATGGCCTTTGCCGAAGACGGTGGAACATCTTCCAGCGTGTCTTCTTCCGCAGCTGCTACATGTAAAACAGCAATGGACACCATCCGCAGTACAACGACAGATGGAACAGATGCCCGCAAAGCCGCTATTACCGAATGGCTGAAAGTATGTCAGTCCGGCCTGCCGCCTATGCGCATGCCGCCACCGACAGATAAGCCAACTGCACCAACGCAGCCAATGGCTCTGCCAAGCTGTGATGATATGTTGAAGTATCTTACGAACATGAAGGACAGCGGCAAAACCGGTGAAGATTTTACGCGCGGCATGAAGGCGTACCAGGAAAGGTGTATTAATATTACAAGCGGCGATTCCTCTTCCTCATCTGGTCCCGCGCCAACCACTCCTTCGTTTAACGGCGACCCTTGTACGTACGTACAAAAAATTATAGACCAGCTTACTGCTTCTCTGGCTAAAGAACCGGGTTCCAAAGGCCTGCAAAGCCAGCTGGATCTGGCGCAGAAAAAACTGGCCACCTGCGGCACGCAAACAACAGGCGGCAACTCAAAGAAGGAAGATCGCCCAAGGCCGATGAATACCGCGGGCACGGACGACACGAATATGAGTGATACCAAAAAGCCTATGCCGCCTATGGCCGGCAACTGTGATCAGCTAAAGAGAATATATGAAGAATTGTCCGCAAAAATGGCAACCGAAACAACCGATACCATGACCAAGCGCATGACCGAACTAAAAAGTAAAATGGCACGCTGCGCTGCCGGTCCAGATGCCTCGCAGGCAAATCAGGCTACTTCCGATAACGCCGTAAGCGTTGCCTGCACCAAGAAGGGGGCACTGATTACCTGCGACGATGGTTTTGTCCTGGACTTGCGGAAAATGATGCGCCCGATGCCTGCCCAGAATCAAAATGATTCCACCAGCTCCATGCCGGCCACCGACATGCCTGCTACGGAAGTATCACCTGCTGATATGACCGTTACACCTGCCACGGGTGATGCCACCAAAACAGACGACAGCAATGCGCCCGGCTCACGGCAGAAAGGAAAGTTTCTAAAAAAAGTATCCGGTCGACCGCCAAGAAATCGTTAAATCAGTAGTAACTATACAAACGGCATGCCGGAAGGTGTGCCGTTTTTGAGTTCATAATAAAAGCCCGGCTATTCCTTGTGGGAATGCCGGGCTTTCTTCACATCGCGGGAGCCTTACTTGGGCTCCATCTTCCCTGTGGGGGAATACGGGTCCAGGCGCGGGTACTTCTTCTGCCCTTCGACGGTCTCGTCGATGAGGAAGCATCCGTCGTCGGAAACGAACACACCTTCGATGGGCAGATACTCCTCCGGCGCCTCATTGGGACCCAAGATGGGATCTTCCAGAAGCGAGAGGCCGTCCCAGACCATGCGGCCCGTTCGTCCGAGTCGGTCGGTGGGGCCAACGAGAGTGAGCGGCACATCCTGGAAGCCGGTTGTCATACTAATGCCATCGACATACTCCTTGTGCCGGACCCTAAAGAACCCCTGCTTAAGCTCCGTGGCATTCGCATACCAATGCTGCTTCGCCTCCGAAGTGGAGACGAGCTGGCCACCGATGACTCGACAAGCATAGGCCACAGCCGTGTCATCATTGAAGACGTGCGGCGGGCCGACCTGTTCCAGCACTTCGATTTCGAGGCCGGTTTCTTCCCAAACTTCTCGAGCGAGTGCGTCATGGTCAGACTCGCCCTCCTCCACCCGACCACCGGGCAGATTCCATCCCTTCCCATCCTGCCGCTCCGAGACGAGAACGCTCCTCTTAGCCAGGATAAGCGCGAACACGCCACGGGTCTTCTTCGGTGCATCAGACATGATCCTTCTCCTTGCCCTTGATGTGAAGTCTTCCCATTGCCAATGCAATGGCAATTAAGATATTACTATAATAATATATCTTTGTCCAGTATTCTCAAAACCGTCTCTCCATAACCAACTGCTCACTCTCCTAAAACAGACGACAGCAATGCACCCGGCTCACGGCAGAAAGGAAAGTTGGTAAAAAAAGTATCCGGCCGGCCGACAAGAAATCGTTAAATCAGTAGTAATTATAAAAAAAATTATGCAAAAAAAGACCCGCGCGTTTGGAACGCGCGGGTCGGACAGCTCTTAGACATTAACCGAGACGAGACTTGCGAATACGATTCACCGTACCCGCAACTTCCCGCATGAAAGTTTCGATTGGCAGATCCGGAGCCGCATGCCCGAACGTCTCCACGGTATGACCATGGGATTCGAGCAGCATCCAGAACGCTTCATCCTGGGCCATGCCGTATGGCGCGCCGGAAGACAGGAGATGATGGCCGGGCGTCGGATTGCCCTGGAGCCATTCAAGAATAGTATCCTCAGTCGAAGGCCGAACTGGTGAATCGCCTTCTTTCAAGGGCGGCTTCATGGGAGCATCGACGAAGGTGACGGGGATCGCTCGCAATTCCTGGTCGAACGGAGCAAGGTGCCACAGCGCTTCCATCATCTGCAGCTCAGTCTGGAGATCTCGATCATAATGCCTATCCGCCTCATCAGCAGTCACTTCGCAATCAAAGACTTCTTCGACGAGCGAGATCATGGCATTAGGACTTTCTCTATCCTTCAGAAGTGGCCGTTTGCCGCCATGGACCACCGTCTGGTTCCATCGGACGCCGCTCTTCCAGACGGTATTGAGATCCTTGAGCCGTGCCAAGGCACGGGGCAGGAGTGCTCCCGGCCAATCGGCGTACTCGGCGGCCCAGCAGCGCGGGATGCTGCAGTCGATAAAGCCGCAGAGCCGGAGGTGAAGCCGGATGCGGTCAGCCGGACACATGACTGCGCTGGCCTCAAGCTCCCATCGCTCGAGTGGCTTGCCGTCGGGCCCTTTCTGGAAGAAGCGGGCCTGGAGCGCGGCGTCGATACTGATGAGATCATTGCCAGGAACTTGCACGTCCCGCAGGAACTGTGCGAAAGCCTTGGTCGGACCATTATCGGTTGTAAAGAGCAAAGTGGAGCGACGCATCGGAGACCTCTTTCTTGCTGTGAAGTATCTGAAACAAAAGAACCACTAACTACCATTATTAACTAATAACTTAATTTAGTCAATGCATCTTAAAACCGTCTCTCCATAACCAACTGCTCACTCCCCTGCCCTGTTCGGTCCGGATTTATAGACTTTTCAGTAACTACAAACCCGGTTTTCACATACGCCTTCTGCGCCCGCTCGTGAACGGCGTTAACCAGCAGCCAGACACAAGGCACATGCAATATATCTCGCGCGTACTCAGTCATCAGTTGCACCGCTTCCGTTCCGTAACCTTTTCCCCATTCTTCCTTTTCGCCTATAAGTAAACCAACCTCCACGCCTTCCCTGTGTGCATGCCTGGGCTTGGGATTTTTCATGTGAATACCGCAACTGCCAATTGGCTGCGCAGTTTTATGGAGCACGATAGTAAACTGAACCAGATTCGGGTCTGCCAATGCTGTCTCCAGCCAGATTTTTTCTTCTTCATACGTAAACGTACGGTTCACAACATGCCGCATCACCTCTTCATCCGCCGCCCACTTGGCCATCAGCGGCAAA
This sequence comes from Candidatus Peribacteria bacterium, assembly GCA_028286915.1. Taxonomy (GTDB): domain Bacteria; phylum Patescibacteriota; class Gracilibacteria; order Peribacterales; family Peribacteraceae; genus JAQBQQ01. Next base: position 13,606 of record JAQBQQ010000021.1, read on the forward strand.
TCATCCATGGTGGAAAGCCGGAGCATGATATGTAATCCCGTACATTCCATATTAATAGTGTGGCTTTATTTTTTGCTTTGTCCAATCATAGACAGGTGCCGTAACCGTCTTATGGGTATTCCCTCCTTTCCCATGCCAAACCTGCACTTCACTATTCCGCATCCGCTTTCGGAGCAAGAAGCACTTACGCGCATTAAAAGTTTGCTGGAAGAATTAAAAAAAGAATTTGGCGGCAAGATGACAAACCTGCAAGAAAAATGGCAGGGCAATACCGATGCCTTCAGTTTTACGGTTATGGGTTTTGATGTGTCGGGCACGCTGATTGTTCGTGACAAAGAAGTGGAGCTACAAGGTTCTCTGCCTTTGGCGGCGCTGCCGTTTAAAGGGAAGATTGAAGAAACCATACGGAAAGAGGCGCAGAAAGTATTGAAATAAATTAAATAGTTAGAGCTATATGCAGTTTATAAGTCTATTTTAGCCATAAATATGAATTTGCTTTTTTATTAAAATGTGATATTTTATGTAAAGTAACCGCTTAAACACTCATGTTTCCCTCTCTCAATTGGCATCGGCAGTCGCGCAAGCAAGCTTCTCCTGCAGAAGAAATAGCTGCACCCGTGCAAAAGAAAAGCAATCCTGTTGCCGGTTTTTGCAGCGGAATCAAGAAAAGCATCAGCAGTCTATTTGGAGCCAAAGCTCTGGAGACCGCACCTGCACCTGCCTACCCAACGCAATTAATTTCGATTCCTCTCACCCGTACATACGCAGGTGAGGTAAAAATAACGAACCCCGTGCCTGTGCCTGCATCAATACGGATGTCACATTCCGTTACGCCAACATTTAAGCCTAAAGTGCCTTATCAGTATAAGACAGAGGATCCTTCTCCAGACGAAGAATCTGCCTATACTATCAGAATCCAAAAGCCACATATTGTCTCTCTTGAGGAATCTAAAGATAACAATGGATATACAATGAATATCATTGCCGCCCGTAAAGCGAGTGCTATTTCTATTAACCAAAAAGCAGAAATCGAAGCACTTGCGTCTGATACAGCACGACAAATATGGCGTATTGCTGCTTAAGTCAGCTCATAAAAGAAAAAGGACCAAAACTATTTAACATAGTAGTATGATTTAGGGTTTGCTGCGTTTATACAAAAAAGAACCTTCTTCGCGAAAGCGTCATTCTATTTGAATTTGACATTATATATGTAATGTGTCACTTTATGTTTAATCATGCGCCAGTTGGAGGATTCATTCCTTGAGCTGCGTGTGCAGCTCATTGAATCCAGCGGCATTTACAGTAATCTCGCAACTAACAGCCATGATGCAACCCGAGGAACTCAACGATGAGCACTTTTCTCCGACGACGCAACATCGTGATCCGATCCGAAGGCCTCGAGAAGCGCGAAGTGCTTAGCACTCTGCCTCTCGCCCCGGCCATCCCGGCTCCAATGGATGTTGTGACCACGAAAGGCCACAGCGTCACGGATGTCAACCCGTACTCCATCAGCACGTCAAACCTGTCCGCCGACGGCAGCGGCTCGTCGCATTCGTGGTATACCAATACCATGACCACGACCGGGCACGAAGAAGTGAAGAAAGACGGCCCCAGCGGAACTGGCGTCACCACAACCGACACCAAGGAAACGCTGAAGGCCACGGACAACGTGGTCACCACCGCCGATATCAGCGGCAACCTGAAAACGGTGGAGAAGCAGACCCTGTCGGACCTGATGACCACGATCATCACCGGCAACTCCACCGACCCGGATGGCACCGTGCACGTCTCCAAGGAGACTGACACAACTGTTACCACCGGCGATTCCACTGATACGTGGAATACCTACGCCGACGGATCCGGCGACCACACCGGCATCGCGAACTCGAAAACCGTCTATACGACGGTCATCGACACTACCGACACGCACAGCGATGGCGAGGTGTATACGTACCACGGCACCTCCACCAGAACTGAAAGTTCGGTGACTACCAGCGAGGGCCAGAACGACGCGACCGGCAATTTCTTTGCCATGGTGGACACCGCGTCTACCAGCAAGGCCAGCAGCACCGACGAGTACGGCAGCGACAACCTCAAGGGCATCACGTCAAAAGAGACTTACGTGAATATGTCGAGTGCCACCAGCGATGACACGATCATCGACGGCAGCGACGAGATCGGCACTTACCATCTGGACTTTTACGGCATGAGCGGCAAGAACGCGCTCGTGTACACGTTCTCGTCCACCACGCCCACGTCCAACTCCAGCGGAGTCGAGACGACAATCGACACCTTCAGCGTCAACACCGAAGATGATATCTTCGGCAACGCCGACGGAAGCACCGACGAATACCATTCGTACAACTATATCGGCCACACAGTGGCCGACAGGATCTCCAAAGTCGCCACGGTTCCCGGCTCGGATGATGGCGGCGGGTACTATGACACCTATGCCGTCACCACGGCCAGCCCGGTACTGGCAGCTGCCAGCACCCCCAGCGTCAACAGCCTGCAGAAGACCGCGACACCAGTCATCGTGACCGGCTCGCTTAACCCGACATCCTATGCGGCCACGCCGCAGGCGCTCGCCTTCGACAGTGTCGCCTTTAACCCGTTCGACATGCCCATCATCAACCTGTCCACGCTGATGAACAGAAGAAAGAAGGTCAAAGTTCTGAGTTAATACTGTGAATGCCGCCACCAATAAGCGGCAGCGCCTATCTCCACCCGGGGATAGGCGCTTTTTTGTATATGCAAAAAAGCAATTTTCTTCTCGAGCTCTAAGAAAACAGCAACTAAAAGACATTATTTGCTCTGAAGATCAAGAGCTCCTTGTGAAGAGAAAAAATCCGATCTCAACATTTCCCGAAATCGCCTTAAGTACAAAGATTCTTTCTGAAACTGTATTTTTATCTTGCTATATTGATAGTGGTGGAGATGAGGGAATGAGTTTCAAACTTTTCTATCTAAAGATTGAACATGAGCTTTAAGCCAAGCACCATTCCAACAATTGCAAACATGGTCTTAATGAATTTGTTTCCTTTTCCTTTTGCAAAAGCAGAACCGATATAATTTCCTGCAATGGAACCGACGATCCCTGAAACCATCAGTGGAATGTCATGAATGCCATACTTAAAAAGTAAAACGGCAGCAAACAACGTCCAGAAGAACGCGATGATATAGTAATGCCCAAGAGCGTCGATAAAGTCGAAGCCGCGCGTTTTCATCGAAACTATTGCGAATAATATTCCATTTGCCGAGCCTAAGATGCTTTCATAGAAACCTAGCAGGAGGGCAAAGGGATATGCGGCGATGCGGTGCTTAATTGAAATAGTCAGTTTTTCTTTTAGCCCCAACTCTTTTTGGAATGAGATATAAGCAACTACGAGCAGAATGAGGATCCCGACAAATACTTTCAACAATCTTTCATTAATTTCTGTTATAGCTAGTACTCCTAGATATGCACCGAACAATCCAATTCCTGTAAATAAAAGAAGAAACTTCCAGTCTATAGAACGGTTCTTCAGATAGTTATATGCGGCAGGAGGCGCGCCGAAGACACCACCGACTTTCATAATGACCGATGCCTGTGGGAAAGAGAGCCCGAGTGAAAGAAAAATCGGGAGTATCAATACTGAAGATCCGCCACCAGCCATAGAGCTGAAGAGCGTTCCGACGAAAGTTGTGATGAAAACAATGATGATTGTTAGCATGCAGTAAAGTTACAGGAAAGGCTGGAATCATGACATGACTTAATACAATCGCGTCCCATCATCATCAATCTTGATCATATTCGGACCATCAAGTGGTTCCTGTTCTTGAATCTCTTTCATGAGTAACAGAAGGCCAATCGCATTTGTGAAATCATAGTTCTTCCATTCCGCAGGGAGCTTGTCTCTAAAGTCGTCCATAGTGGGCAAACCGTTGCTCTCTAGTGCAAAGATTGCAACTTAATGGACTGGACTGAAGTTCGAATCCCTTCAGCTCGAGCTGTTCCTCTTCGAACCGACTTTTGATCTTCCTATAAACAAAAATTCGGTGTTGTGTCATATTCGTTGGTGGAGATGAGGGGACTTGAACCCCTGACCCCTTGCATGCCATGCAAGTGCTCTAGCCAACTGAGCTACATCCCCAGGCCGCTACGCGGAAATTCTAAATTCCAAGCATCAAATTCTAAATTGGTTCTTGATTTTTAGAATTTGGAATTTCTCTGTAAAACAGAGTTATGGTGCACCTGGCAGGATTTGAACCTACGACTTCCAGATCCGCAATCTGGCGTTCTATCCGGGCTGAACTACAGGTGCAATATAATAAAGAAAAAGAACAACTGAATGATAATTATGCACTTCTCGCCCACCGAAGCTCAAGAGAGCGAAGGCGGGAACTACAGGTGCAATATAATAAAGAAAAAGAACAACTATGCGCACTTTACAGAGAAAGCTTCAACTTCTACATATAAAAGGAGAGCTGAACTCTTGTCGGCCGTAGCCAAAAGGCGAAGGCTGGACAGGTGCAATATAATAAAGAAAAAGAACAGTACTGAGGCACGAACGCCTTCGACAATAAGCTGTGCTCCATTTGAAGCTGGGAAACGGTAGCATTGAGCGGAACAGAAAACAAATCTTCTAAATATATTCAGATGTTTTTTCCTTTATTTATGTATAAAAAATTTGATCACCATGTAATCTTTGCGATAAATGTACGTCTTATAACTGATTTAATTTTATACTTATTCTGGCTCTTTTCCATAAACGGCAATAAATACACCATAATGAGCGGCACATGTAGCGTCCCGCTACGGACTTTAGCTGTGCCGCTCACGTGCACAACCGGTAATTTTTTCCGGACTATCGGGAATACCGAGCTTCTCTTCGTGAGCCTATCCTGAAAGGAACGGCACCCATGCGACGTCTCACACTCCTCATGGTCCTCGGCACTTTCTTCGGTTACAGCGATGCGTCGGCTCAACGGACCCAGGCCAAGAAGAAGGTCGAAGCCATGACCAAGAACGCTAATCCGTTTAACGGGGCCAGACTGTTCGTTGACACAAACTCGTTGGCCGCCCGGGCTGCCAGGCAGGCCGGCGGCGAGGAGCAGAAACTGCTTCAGAAAATCGCCAGCCAGCCTCAAGCCTTCTGGATCGTCGGCGGTGAGGATCCGTCCGCGCAGGTGAGAGAAATCGTAGATGCCGCGGAGAAAGAAGGCCGGCTGGTGGTTCTGGTGGCATATAATATTCCACTGCGGGACTTCGGCGAATACTCGGCGGGCGGAGCCAATACCAAGCAAGGATACAAAACATGGATAAGGAAATTCGCGGACGCCATTGGCAAACGGCGGGCTGTCGTCACGCTAGAGCCCGACGCTCTTACGCAACTGGAGCGGTTGCCGGAGCAAAAACAACGTGACCGCATGGAGATGCTCAACTACGCCATCACCACTCTAAAGACAAATCCAAGCACTGCTGTGTATGCGGATGCCGGCCACAGCGGCTGGAAATCCGTCCAGGAAATTGCTCCGCGGCTGCGGGCGGCAGGTGTTGCGAAAGCTGACGGCTTTAGCCTGAATGTCTCCAACTTCCGGGCGACGAATGAACTGCTTGCCTACGGTAAGCGACTTTCGGCCGCTGTCGGTAACAAGCCCTTTGTCCTCGATGTCGGCCGAAATGGAAACGGTCCGGCAGCAAATGGTGAGTGGTGCAACCCGCCCGGGCGAGCCCTGGGTACGCCACCAACCGCAAAAACCGGTGAGCCGCTGTGCCATGCGTTTCTCTGGATCAAGCCACCTGGCGAAAGCGATGGCAACCGCGACGGAGCGCCGAGGGCCGGTGAGTGGTATCAGAAGTACGCCCTTGAGCTGGCACGGAACGCCAAGTGGTAATGAGCTGTAAATACATGCCCTTTCATCCGTCACACGATGAAAGGGCTCTTTATTGTTGGCTGCCATAAATTTATGGCTCTCCTGTTATCTCAACACTATAGTATCCATCATGCCCATTACGCTGGATTACCTGCAGGCGAGACTGAAAGAATGGAAAGGCGTGGAGCTGGCCAGGACAGCCAACCCCGTACTGGGCGAAGGCAACCCGCATGCCGACATTATGTTTATAGGGGAAGCGCCGGGACAGAAAGAAAATGAGCAGGGCCGGCCGTTTGTGGGTGCTGCCGGAAAACTGCTGAATGAGCTTCTGGAATCCATTGGTCTTAAACGTGACGATGTCTATATTTCCAATGTGGTCAAATACCGTCCGCCACAAAACCGTGATCCGACAGACCAAGAAAAGCAGGCGTGCCTGCCATGGCTTCTGGCCGAAATCGCTCTTGTCCAGCCAAGGCTGATTGTTCCGCTGGGCCGTCATGCGCTGGGACATTTTCTGCCCGATATCACCATTACCAATGCGCACGGCAAGCCCCAGAAACTTATGAATATGGATGGCGTGACCGTATTCCCCATGTATCACCCGGCGGCCGCTCTGTATAACGGCGGACTTCGCGAATCATTATTTGATGATTTTACGGCACTGCGCGCGTTTCTGGATTCACAGAGCTGATAGCATCTGCAGCTTATAGTTTGTAGCCATGAGTCGTGGTATCGTTCTGGCAGAAAATAGTTGGCGTACACACTGCCAGCCAATGACTACCAACTGACCCATGACCAATCTTCTGTTCGGCATCTCGCTCTCGGCATTGCTTTCCACGACATCGTTACTGGTAGTGCTCTTCCGCGTGAGTCCTCTTAGCTCACCTTCGCAAGCCATTCCGGCCTTTCTGCTGAGCGTCTTTCTAAGCGTGGCATCCGTCGGCAGTCTGTTGTTTTACGCACTGTGGACTAAATTTCCGGTACACACCTGGGACACGGGCAAGTTGCTCACCGTATCCATCCGGCAGGGGATGCTTTTAAGCATCGGTACCGTCGCCGTTCTTATCTTCGGCATGCTCGGCCTGCTTAGCTGGTGGGTAATACTGCTTCTATACGCCGTATGTATTTTGATCGAACTGGCGATTAATGCGTAGCGATCTATGGAATATGAGCTATAAACTTTGAGCTTTCCTACCATCTCCAGGCGTGCATTAACGTAGCAAGACTTAAGATTCAAAAGTTGGCTGATAGCATCCGGTCACTGTATGATGACGCCATGATTCCTTCCTCCGATACGTGGCAATTATTTCTGGAACAGATTTCCATGGCTCCTTCGGCCGACGCGCTGGAAACATTGGACTTACAGATTTTCGGACGAAAGCAGGGGAACATGACGGCAGCGTTTAAAGAACTTGGAACACTGTCCCAGGAGGCGCGTATACAGAAAGCTCAGGAGCTGAATGGATGGAAACAGAAGCTGACCGATGCAATGGAGACAAAGAAAAAAGAATTAACAGCTGCATCCCACGGCTCACTGGCCGGGACAGATGGCATAGATGTCACGCTGGAACTCCCGGAGCAGGAAACAGGCCATTTGCATCTGATACCGGAATTCATTGAGCGCGTGGAAGAAGTATTCGGCCGGATGGGTTTTGAAATCGCCGAAGGACCCGAAATAGAAACGGAGGAATTCAATTTCAATATGCTGAATATCCCGGCAACGCACCCGGCGCGCGACGGACAGGACACATTCTGGCTGGAAGGCAGTGAAGATTTGTTACTCCGCACGCAAACATCCCCTGTGCAAATCCACTACATGCAGACGCACAAACCGCCGTTCCGCATGATCTGTCCGGGCCGCGTATACCGCAAGGATGCGGATGCCACGCACTCGCCCATGTTTCATCAGTTCGAAGGACTCATGATCGGCAAAGATATTTCACTGGCCAACATGAAAGCAGTCATGATCACCGCTATCCGCGAACTCATTTCACCCGATGTGCATTTCCGTTTCCGAACCGGCTTTTTCCCGTTTGTGGAACCGGGTCTGGAAGTGGATATCCGCTGGCAGGGCGATGAAACCAAGAGCCGCGAAGGCAAATGGCTGGAAGTAGTCGGCTGCGGCATGGTACATGCCAATGTCTTAAAAAACGTAGGTATTGATCCGGATGAATACCAGGGCTTCGCCTTCGGCTTCGGTATTGAACGCATGATTATGATCAAGCATCAGATCCCGGACCTTCGCGCATTCTATACAGGTGATTTGAGATTTTTGAGACAATTCTCATAGAAACCTGCTTCGGCCGACACGGTGATCTGCGGTTTTAAGGCAACCCTAAGAATGCATTACCCGCAGCATTAAATCGCGTAAAGATGCAGTTAGATCGTCCAGCATGTATTCTCTTTTTTCGAATTCCGAAGTCCGCAAGCCTTCTTCATCTGTAGAAAGATGATGCAGCTCCATAGCTCTTCCAGATGCGATAAGACTGAATTTTTCCAGCATGTTGGATCGAAGTTCTTCTCTTTGAGCAGTACCAAGTGCATTCATCATAGTTTTAATGTCGTCCGATCCTAAAAAGAATTCGATTGCCCTGGCAAAATTCATACTGGAAAACTCAGCATCCATTTTTAGACTTTTTAGCATGTTCACAGCCATTTTTACCTTCACACGCTCGGCTAATCTCTCTTCCGCCGTCTCCGCTTCTTTACTGTAAAAATTCTCCAGAAATTTCTCTGCTGCCAAAAAATTGTCTTGTGTCCAATCGAGCATGCTGTCAGGCAGAGCATTTTGTTCCGCGTAATTCGCAATATCTTCATCGGATACCTGCGCATCTTGTATGGCATCCGCAAAGAATTCACGAATTATAACGATGATCGGCACTTTCTGTTGAGATGCCGTTTCAAGTATGTCTGCCGGTACGTTAAAATCATTCATATATAAACTATATGATGAAATTTGAATTCGTCAACTATAATCCCATTTTTCTTGCCCATTCCTGCGGCTCTTCGGCAAAGCTGCGGATCATATCCACGTCTTCCGGGTTGATTCTGGCCTGCTCTACCGCAACAGTCAAAAGCGTGGCCAGTGACGTGAGCGGGTGCAAGTGAATATTGCTACAGACAGCTGCTTCATGGGCGGCATCAAAACCATAACTGAAAATAGACACAATATCGGATACGCTGGCCTGTCCTTCGTCACGCAGCGCTTCTACGGTAGAAATGGAGCTGCCAGCGGTGGAAATAAGATCTTCAATAACAACCACATGCCTGCCCGGCTGCAAATCCCCTTCTATGCGCTTCTTTGCGCCATGCTCTTTGGGCTTGGAACGGACATAAATAAATGGCAAATGCAAACGGTCTGCCACCAATGCGGCCCAACCAATGGCTGCCGTAGCGGTTCCGGCTATAACATCCGCCTCTATATGCAACGAACGAACGCGCGATGCCAGGGCGTCCACCACAAAATTCCTCGCTTCCGGGTGACTGTAAATCATGCGGTTATCGCAGTAGACAGGAGACTTTATGCCGCTCGCCCAAATGAAAGGATCGTTCGGCTGCAGGCGCACGGCGCCAATACTCAGAAGAAACTCGGCAATACGTTGTCCGTGAGGCATATCGTCATCATATCATGTAGTTCCGCTTTCACAATGAACTATTGGACGGCAGATTCGTTTATTCAGCCGTCGTCCGCTTCGGCGGACTATGGCCGATAAATGGTTTTTAGTTTTTGGTTCTATGGCTACACTGATGCCGATGAATACTGACACAGAGCAACGGCTGCGTGAATTACAGACTGTTTTTTTGACATTAAATGCTGAAATCAACCTATCTGCCTTTCGTACCGAAGACACCTGTTGGAACGGAAATATTCTGGATTCACTGCCATTTCTGGATGTACTTCCGACTTTGGGTCTTTCTCCGGCGCTTACCCTGTTGGATATCGGTACAGGCGGAGGATTTCCGTTATTGCCGCTTGCCTTACAGTTGCCGGATGCCGCACTCACCGGAATGGATGCCACGCAGAAAAAATTGAAAGCCATTCAGCAAATGGTGGATGAACTGGGCATTAAGAATGTGTCGTTACTCACCGGCCGCGCGGAGGAGCTGGGGCATAAGCCGACATACCGCGAACAGTTTGATGTTGTAACATCTCGTGCCGTGGCCGAGCTACCGGTTCTGCTGGAATTCTGCAGTCCGTTCGTAAAACCGACCGGCTATGTCGTACTTTGGAAAAGTTTGCAGATAGACCAAGAGCTGGCATCGGCAAAGAACGCACTAAAAGAACTCATGCTCCACCTTATTCATACGCACCAATACGAACTGCCCGGGGATTTCGGAAAACGCCAATTGCTCGTCTTCCGCAAGGCATCAAAATTGCCCAAAAAATACCCGCGCGGAGTGGGAGTGCCGAAGAAAAACCCGCTTTAGTCTGTAATTGGTAGATAAGTAGGTTCTAGCCACTCAATCTGATTACAGTTGAACCCTTCTCCATTGTATGCAACAAAATCGACTCACTACTCACTCTTGTCGGCCATAGCTCTTAGAGAGCGACGGCTGAACTCACTACTCACTCATTATGCCAAAACCCTACCAGCCTAACGACAAATGGAGCCAGAAGGCGGCCGAAGAAGGCTACCGTGCGCGGTCCGTGTATAAACTGATGGAAATTGATACGCGGTTCAGGCTGCTGAGGCACGGCATGACAGTGCTGGATTGCGGTGCGGCGCCGGGAAGCTGGCTGCAGTACGTGGCACAAAAAATAGGACCAAAAGGAAAAGCCATTGGTATCGATACAACGGACATTGAACCCATAGCCGATAACGTGCATTTATACCGGCTGGATATGATGAACGAAGCGGCACTTGAGGCAATGCTGGCACAGGAAAACATTCACCAGTTCAGCGTTGTTTTGTCGGACATTGCCCCCAATACCACCGGTATAAAAGACGTCGACCAGTGGCGTTCTGTGGAACTGACGGAAGCCGTCTTAGTACTTGCACAAAAATATTTGAAACCGGGCGGCAAATGCGTGATGAAAGTATTCCGTGGCGCCGACTTTGATGAATTTCTCCGCAAAGTGAAGCGCGACTGGAAGAATGTAAAAGTAATGACCCCCAAAGCCACCCGCGACCGCAGCTTTGAGGTGTACGTGATATGTGAAAAGCACTAAGTACCAAATACTAAATTCCAAACAATGGTGTTTAGAATTTAGTGCTTAGAATTTAGTATTTCCATACCGCAATCGTATTTCCTGGAAAATCTTCGTATAGTGCCATGTATGTTAGAACTAAAGAATGTAACCAAGCGGTTCGGTGATATGATTGTCCTGGACGATGTGTCGTTTGCCGTGCAGCCGCAGGAATTCCTCTGCATTACCGGGCCCAGCGGCGCCGGAAAATCCACGCTTATCTCACTTATTATCGGCGGAGACATTGCCACCGGCGGCAGCATTGAAATTGACGGCATGGATTTACGCAAAGTACCGCGCAGTGCCTTGCAGCTGTTTCGTCGCAGAGTGGGTGTGGTCTTCCAGGATTACAAATTACTGGACAACAGAACGGTCAGCGAAAATATCGCCTTCCCGCTGGAGGTGTGCGGCGCACCGGATGACGTTATCCGCGTACGCGTGCCGGAACTACTGGAGCAGGTAGGCATGACCCGGCATGCGGGCGCATTCCCCCGCGAGCTTTCCGGCGGAGAGAAAACCCGCGTGGCCATTGCACGGGCCATTGTGCATCAGCCGATTATTATTCTGGCGGATGAGCCGACCGGCAATGTGGACCCCGAGCAGGCGAAAAGTATTCTAAGCCTGTTTAAAAATATTCACGAAAAGGGAACGACTGTTATTCTGGCCACTCATGACGCCACGCTGGTGGATAAATTGCAGACGCGCGTCATCCGGCTGGAAGATGGAAAAATAGTGCGCGACAGCGTGGGCGGTTACTACGGCTCAAAAGGTCACAGCCATACCCATGCTCCCGCGGCCAAAGAACAGCCGGAAGAAAAACCAGCCGCATCCGAGGATGCCAAAACGAAGAAGAATGAAACAAGCAAGATCCGCATCACGTCTATTGGAGGCTGATTTTATATGTTGTAGAAGCGAACAACTCTTTTGAAAAGTCTGAATACATTGGCAGGCCGCCAAAAAGACTTTACGGTCATACCATGCAAACGCCGGAAGCGCGTGAGTATCGGCATACCGCTCCGGGGGCAGTCACGCGATTGCGAGCCTATACACTTGCCCTGTTACAGGCCGTTCATTCACCGGCCATGTACGGCGAAACTCCCAGGCCGAAAGCCGACATTGCAGCCATTATACGCAACACGCAACACCTGCTATTCACCGGGATTCACATTCAGCCATTCGAGCACTGTATGGATCTTCGGGATCTGCCGGCAGGCGCATCATTGCTCGGGCGCCGGTTAAAAATATCCGGCATTCCGGTCTGCATTCAGGTGACACATGATATTCTCCGTATCCAGGTGGGTGACAAGGAATATGAAGTGCCGGACGTGGAGTGTGCCGGCATACCTATTCACGCACCGGATGTCATTACCAACATTCACCGTGAGGCGAAAGGAATTATTAAAGTCACTTCTTCCAGTTCGCTCATTTATTCGGTGGAGGTGACAGATGAAGATATTGCACGGCTCGTGACACAGCTGCAGTCCAATGAGAAGACACTTGAACGGTTCCCGCTTCCGTATTATGCCGAGGGTCCCGCCATGGTTGCGCCCAATGGCCTGGCCTGGCTCAGCGGACAACGGCTGCCGCCGGCCTCCATACCATTCCGAAGAAAATAACAGTTCTTAGTATCAATTCCAGAGTGCTTTACAGCAGACAGGCAGTCCGGAAGGAGTATCGGATACTCTTTATAGTTGGCTTAAACATGACATAAATTACATATTCATCCATTTATGACTATTTTTTCTCGCCTTTTTGGGAAAATCTTCTAACCTATAGCGAATTTTGCCTTTCCCTCGGCCACTATGCAGCCCGCACTCCAGGTAAATATTTCTGTCTCCAACCAGCCAAGTTCACTCGCCCGCGTGTGCGATACGCTGCGCGCGCACTCCATTAACATCAGTGCCATTACCTGCACGGAAATGAAGGAGCGAACGACTATTCATCTTATTGTGGATGATCCGGAATCCGCCAAAATTGTTTTACGTGATCTTGGAACAGTGAGCAGCACTTTTGTCCTTGGCTTTAAAGTAAAAAACCAAACCGGTGCCATCGCCTCGCTGGGCCGCGCATGCGCGGTAGCCGGCGTGAATATCCACAATATTTTTGCCACTACCTGCGGCAAGGAAGCCATGGTCTATATATCGGTGGATGAAATAGAAAAAGCCGCCGAATCGCTAAAGGCCTGGGAACATAATCAGACCAAGCATCATTGATTCTCTTGCTCCTTACAGCCGGTAGTCATGCAATGCGGTTTTTCCGTTTCCACTTGCCTGTCCGGCCGCAAAATTTATGATATACGCACATTCCCCTCTTTTTCTATGAAAAAACTTTTGCTCATTACTCTATCCGCACTTTTCTTTGCGGGTTGCAATAAGCAGCAGGCTGTCACTCCTCCAGAAAGCGTACCGGTACCGCGTAGCCAGGCTGATTCATCCGTCCAGCCTTCCACTGCAGCCGGTCATCAATTTTCCACAGTCGTATACATCCGCAAGCTCTACACGCGCGGCGGCCAGCATCGCATAGAAGTTGGCACAGCAAGTGCGGCGACAGCAAGCAGTGCACAGAGTGGCTCAGTTACCGCTGCCGATACGACCACAAAGACGTACGCATTGGCAAAAGCTACCGACTTCTATATGCAGACGCGCAACCCGGCAAAGCCCGTAGCCAATGAACAAATTTCTTATGCAGTTTTTTCCTCTGCCATGAATGGCGAAGGCAAGAATATTCTTGACCGTTATACTACAGTCTCCTTCGGTCTTGAGCTGAATGATAAGGGCGAAGTAACAGCTATCCGCGAACAGCCACATTCATAAGCACCTAAAAATTCTCTGTCGTCCGGCTGGCGGACGACAGAGAGATTGCTCTTGCAGGCACAGAATTATGTCTGGCGTTTGCGTCTCCAGACACATGCGGAGCCAATGCCGCCAAGCAGAAGAAGTGGCAGGCTTGCCGGCCCGGGTACGGCTCTGGACGGAGATACGGACAACGTGTAGGGCGCAAATACATTGCGTCCGGGGCTATCCGGCAGAATGACACTGGATTCCGGACCAGCCGCCCAATGCACGGTAAGCTGAGCGTTGGCCAGGCTGCCGTTATTGAACAGCGTCGTCTGCCAGTCCACCGTGGCCGAGCCGGTGTCGCGATCGATATCGATGTCGGCCCCGAACGAGCGGCTGCGTGTGAAGCCTGTAAAACTCCACTCAAGAACATCGGATCGGCCGGCATTATTCAGCGTGTCCGGCGAGAGCAGGGTAATCCCCAGACCGGATGACTGCGTGGTAATGCGGGCGTAGTCGAAATTTTTCGACATATCGCCGATGGTGAGCGACAGCCCGGTAATTTCCTCCGGGCCGTTATTGAGGCCCGTAAAAAGCAGTGAATCAACTGTCGTCTGGGACTTTCGCTCCATGGTGAGCACAAAATCCGCACGCGCCCCGGCCGCCAAGCCTGTGAGCGCGGCCAGAACAACCAGAAACCGCAGCATGACATACCTCCTGTGACAAAGAGCAGAGTTCATCCATTCCACGCGGAATGGAAATCAGTACACCAGTTCTCAGGCGACAACACACGGGTATGTCATGTATGAATATTTGGCATAGTCTATTTTTGCTCTTCTGCCTAACAAAAAATCGGTTCTGCGGGTGAGTGGAACGCCCCCTGCAGGAACCTCCAAACGTTACCGGGAACTTTCCTGAAACGGCTTGTTATCACACTGGTCATTCTCCGCCGAACAACCGAGCTGCACCCAATCGTAAAACGCTTTTGTGTCACCATCAAACGCCATAATGACGCGCTGGATTTCCGGGAATTGCGTAAGCGTGGCATCTACCTGTGATAAAAATTCGGCGCTGCCGCAACTGGAAGAGGCATTGGGAATCTGCTGACGCAGATCTTTCAAGTCCAGGTAGGCCGTTCCGTTTTTGAGCCTTAGGCTTCGTACGGCACCGGCTGTCTGGCGCGAAAAGAAGGACTGATAGCCCTGCTTCTTTTCTTCATCGGTCGGCCCGGCAAAAAGTTTTTTAATCATCGCCAGGGGGATATTCTGCTTGTCCTCCACGTTCCGCATGACCGGAAACGTAGCCGCACATTCTTTATGCAGGTTGAAGGCATTATTACCAAAAAAGACATAATATGACACGTAGGTGTAAGGCTCTGCGCCCGGCAGAGAAAAGCTGTTGATAATTTCATCTATATCCTGCGCCATGCGGTTGTATTCCTGCTGTACCGGCCCGGTATAGGCAGTATCCAATGCGCGCGTAACGGTAAACACATGTGTTTTTGTTCTGGCGAATGCCTCAATATTCAGAAGCGGCTCCGTCCCGTTCACCATTTCATTCCAGGCTGCGGTTGAGTAGGCGATAATACGAAAAATAAATGACGCTGGCTCACCGCCACCGGTATAGTCAAACGATGTAACGATGACATTCTCATCGTGCGTGTCAGTGGTAATGCGGTATCTGCCTTTCCACGAAGGCGGAATTTCCACCGTAAAACCAAGCAAAGGATGCCGGTATAGTTCCGGCTGCAACTGTGCACTGCCCGAGGTGGTCAATGTTCCATCACCATTCGTTGCAGGCGTACAACCGATCGTGAGCGTGAACATAAGAAAACCAATAATAATGGCAAGCCACTGGAAACGCATCGCCAGCGGATGAGGATGGTACATGGTGGAGAAAGTACATCCATTACAACGAACAACGGGTCCGATTGTGACACGGAACCGCTCGACGAATGCACACTCTTTCGCTTTGGTGTGATCTATTATGAGTGCGCCTGTATATCCTGCAACACTTCCCGGGGGTGTTCCTCCGGCGATACGTTCTCATATATTTTTACTATAGTTCCCTCCGGGTTTATGAGGAAACTCGTCCGAAGGGTACCAAGATATTCGCGTCCCATAAATTTTTTCGGCTTCCAGACATTATAGGCCTGCACCACTTCTTTCTGCTCATCGGCCAATAAGGTAAACGGCAAAGCGTACGTATCGGCAAACTTGCGATGACTCTTAACCGAGTTCGTACTGATGCCGAATATGCGGGCATTTTTGGCGGCAAATTCTTTTTGCAAGTCTCTAAAACCGCACGCCTCTTTCGTACAGCCCGGCGTATCATCTTTCGGATAAAAATACAGCAACACCCACTGGCCTTTGTAACTGCCAAGCGTGTGCATGGTTCCATCCTGGTCCGGCAGTGTAAAATCCGGGGCCGGCGAATGAAGATCAGGAGACATATGCATCAATCATACATCTCTTACAATCTCAAATGCCATACTTCCGGCCATATAATATCAGTGATTTTTCAATCTCTTTTTTACGGCGTCACTTTGTAGTTCTCTGATTGCATCTCTGCCAATCCATTTTGCCGAACGGCTGTCCATGACAACCAGTTCTTGCGCCACGGCCATTGCCAGCGGGTGAAGCGAAGCGCTGCGCTTACCGATTTGCCGGAGCGCCCAGTTGACCGCTTTCTTTACAAAGTTCCGGTCATCATGGGCATATTTTTTGATGAGCGGGAAAAACTGAACAAATTTTGTATCCGTACTTTTCTTGTCATGAACAGCAAGTGCAGCCATAAGAGCAAACCCGGCACGACGCGTATATTCCACCTCGCTCGCGGCCCATTCTGCAGCTTTGGCATACGCAAAGGGCGTGCGGTCAAACACATTGCCACATACCTGGTCACACACATCCCATGAATCAAAGCCGGCAACCCAGCTGTCCATCTGCTGCCCGGTCACGCGTAACGGGTCTTCAATCATGCCGGCCAGAATGCGCGCTTCATGAAAACCGGACTGCCACAAACCCTGCGCCAGCGCATGATCTTTACCTGTCTTCCTGGCAAGTGCGCGCAGAACAGGAATAGAAATTCCCATGAGTTGTTTCCCCTTCACGCCGAAGCGCGCCATACCTTTTACGTTATCCGGGTTGGCATGGGAGTGGAGAACGGCTAAAACCTCTTTGGTGGTCATATAATCGCATGAAGCTGATACAAAGACATATCACAACGAACCGGCTGGAAAACGATGGAAATATTCTTCCCGGTGCACGCCGGCAATCTGGCAGAAACACGGCCAATTCACGGGAAATACGAAGGCGCCTGTGCTATACTTATACCATGTCATCCACTCAACTTGCTACATTTGGCGCCGGCTGCTTCTGGGGCGTAGAGGAAACATTCCGCCAATTACCGGGTGTCCTGGAAACAGCTGTAGGTTATACCGGCGGCACGCTGGAGAACCCGACATACGAAGCCGTCTGCAATAATTCCACCGGTCATGCGGAAGCCGTGCAGATAACATACGACCCGGCTCAGGTTACCTACGAGCAACTGCTGGATGTGTTTTGGAATAACCATAACCCCACCACGCCCAACCAGCAGGGGCCGGACTTCGGCACACAGTACCGGTCGGCGATTTTCTTCCACACGCCCGCGCAGGAAGAAGCGGCCAAAAAATCAAAAGAAACACTGGATGCATCCGGTAAATGGAAAAAGCCCGTTGTTACGGATATTGTCCCGGCCGAAAAATTCTGGGAAGCCGAAGAATATCATCAAAAGTATTTACTAAAGCGCGGCCTGGATGCGTGTCATATATAACGACTACAAGGTCGTATCAAGCACACAAAATCATACCGGACGCTACGACACTATTGGCTATTCGGCTGCATAACAGATTGATCATTACGCTGCCTGATAATCTGAATCCCAGGCTCCCGCATTTTCGTACCGGCTCCGCATATATGGCATGCGATTGTCAATGCCAGGAAATATCGAAATATACACGATGTGATGAGTGGAAATACCGGACCGGCATGACCCCCTGTCTCTTTATATTGTGACCTGTATTTTCCTGCTATTCTACCGGTGACCTTACCGCACTATGGCTTTTCATTCCGGTTCCGAAGCAGCTCAGAAAAAATCTCTTGAAGAAGTACATGGCACCGTACCTGTCCGCTTCCCCCGCTTCTGGCGGCGGCTATTTGCATTTGCAGGACCGGCTTATATTGTGAGTGTCGGCTATATGGACCCGGGGAACTGGGCGACGGATATTGCCGGTGGCTCCCGATTCGGGTATGAACTGCTGTGGGTATTACTGATGTCCAACATCATGGCGCTCATTTTGCAGACGCTGTCCGCCCGAATGGGAATCGTAATGGGCAGGGACCTGGCACAGGCGTGCCGCGAAACATATTCGCGATCTGTTTCCCTGGCTCTGTGGCTGCTCTGTGAAGTTGCCATTGCCGCGTGCGATCTTGCCGAGGTAATCGGAACGGTCATTGGCCTGAATCTTCTTTTTGGCCTGCCACTGGAGATCGGCATTATTCTCACTGTATTTGATACATTCCTGCTACTGGCCATTCAGAAACTCGGCATGCGTAAAATGGAGGCGTTCATTTTACTTCTGGTGGTTACCGTCGGCGCGTGTTTCTTTGTAGAAATTATCTGGTCTCAGCCGCAGTGGAACGGCGTGCTCCGGGGACTTTTACCGTCACTTTCTGCCAGGCCGCCGTTTATTTTTAAGGATAACGGGGCACTGTATGTGGCCATTGGTATTCTTGGTGCAACAGTGATGCCGCATAATCTGTATCTGCATTCGGCGCTGGTGCAATCCCGAAAAATCGAGCGAACACCGGAAAAAATGCGTGAAGCGTGTCGCTTCAATCTTTTTGATTCATTCATTGCCTTAAATGCAGCATTCTTTGTGAATGCCGCCATTCTCATATTGGCAGCGTCCGCTTTTTACCGGCACGGGCAGGTAGTCGAGAGCATTGAGCAGGCATATGCACTGTTGCCGCAATTCCTTGGCGCATCAACGGCCAGTAGTCTGTTTGCCATTGCCCTTCTTTCATCGGGGCAAAGTTCCACGCTTACCGGCACACTCGCCGGCCAGATTGTCATGGAGGGCTTCCTGCATTTACGCATCCAGCCATGGCTGCGGCGGCTTATTACCCGTTCCATTGCCGTTCTGCCGGCCATGGTGACTATCTATATTCTTGGCGCACATCATTTGCAGGATCTTCTTATTTTAAGCCAGGTGGTGCTGAGCCTGCAGCTGCCATTCGCCATCATTCCGCTTATTCATATTACCAGTGACCCCCGCCGCATGGGCAACTTTGCCAGCAGGCAATGGCTGAAAATTATAGCCTGGCTTGCAGCCGGCATTATCATCGCTCTGAATGTCTATCTTGTCGTGTCGCAAATCGTCAGCTGGTCTGCCGCTTTGCAGGCTGCGGGCTACTCGCCATTATGGATTCAGCTCACTGCCATACCGCTGGCCATTGCCTGTACATGCCTGCTCGTCTGGCTTTTAGTGCAGCCGATTATAGCCTGGCGGCCATCCCCGTCTGCCGTGAGAAGCTTCCCCATTCAAGATACACAAGCCATGATGCATGGCTTAACCCGGCCTCGGTACACAAAAATCGGCGTTGCGGTGGAGAACAAGCCGGAAGATATTCAGGTACTGCATCATGCGGTGGCTCTGGCAAAAAGCCATCATGCCGAACTGCTGATTATCCATGTAGTGGATGGTGTAGGCGGCCAATGGTATGGCAAAGAAACGAGTGATCGCGAAAGCCAGTCGGACGCCACATATCTGGATGAACTGGTGACGGCGCTGGAAAAAGAGCAGGTACGCGCCCGGGGCATTCTGCGCTTCGGCAAACCCGCGAACGAACTTCTACAAACCATACGGGACGAAAATATCGATTTCTTTATTTTACGCTCGCACGGTCACGGCTTCTGGGCGGATCGCTTTCTTGGTCACACCATTGAAATTATCCGGCATAAGGCTTCCATTCCGGTTCTAGCCGTACGCTAGATATATACCCATATACCCGGTCTCATTTGACAGGGAATTATGTAAGCAGGTTACTTAAAATCCGTCAGCAACTGCGTAACTTTCTTATTTATTCCCCCCTCTTTTTATGTGGCAGCAATGGGTTAATGGAGTTCTGGGTATCTGGATCATCGCGGTGCCGTTTCTTGGCCTTTCCGCGGCACAGAATTTGTGGGTTCTTGCCATTACAGGCCTTGTCATCGCTATTCTCGGCTTCTGGGGAGCCATCCAGCACCGGACAATGCATGAGGAAGGACACTCGATGAGCCGGGCATAACCCGCCAGGGTATAGAGTGCCTGCAAGTAACAACCTATGGGTACGCAGCGGAAGAGTCCTGAAAACCGATTACTAACGGGGCTCCCCGCTGTGGAACGATGTGCAAACTTTTGATGTGACATTCCCGTAAGAACGGTCTTTTGCCGCCGTCACAGAATGGTATGGCAGCCGTCCATCCTCCAGCCTCTGCATCCGATAAACCTTCTCCCATGGAAAAGGAAGCCGAGCAGGAAAAGGCCGAGGCAGAGTTGCAAAAGTGGCGGGCCCGGCTTTCGGAAATGGAAGTGACGGACTCCGAGTTGCTGGCGGAGGCCAAACGAAAACACCAAGAGTACCGGCAGCAACTCCATCATCAGATTATAAAAGCGGCCCATGCCGTTGAGACTCTTAGGGTCGTAGGCGAAGATGCTCGCGAGGATGCCAGAATCCATTTGCAATACCTGTGGGAGGCACTGGAAGACACATGGGCATTCTGGACGAGCCTGCGTAAAAATGAGAGAGCGACCTTTGGCAGTGAATTCTAAAAAGATCACCTATGTTTATCGGCTGACATTTTCTGATTTATTATACGTCAGGCTGTCTGGAGGTTGTAACGATGCCTGTTTTGAAGGTAGCAGGGCAAGCGGGTCACCCTGATACTATGAGACGACAAGTCCCCGTGTCATGGGATGCGACTTGTTCGCTATTTCGGTCATACGGAGTATTCTTATGCCATGCGTAGACAACTTCTCATCAATATACCGGTGAGTGACCCCAAAAAGTCCAAGCGTTTTTTTGAGGAAGTAGGATTTTCACTGAATAAGGAACTGACCGATGAACAGGCCACCTGTTTCGATATAGATGACAATATCAAGATCGCCTTGTTGCCTATCGATCATTTTATGTCTGCCATCAATAACCATGAGGTGGCCGATACATCAAAGTGCAATGAAGTACTTCTTTCGATTGGGGTAACGGGCAGGGAAGAAGTTGATATAATCATGACCAAAGCAATCGCTGCGGGGGGCAACAAACTGAGTGAGCCAACAGATTATGGTTCGATCTATGGTGCAACTTTCGCAGATCCAGATGGCCATCAATGGAATATTTACTATATGGAACCCACGAAAAATCTGCCAAAACGCCCGTGACCTAAGTGAGGAGCTTTGAAAAGATAGAGACAGACGGGTCTGGAATATTTGTACACGCTGGTAAGACACTGGCGACTCGAACTAGCAGCCGGGCACTTTAGTGTAGCTCTTGGCCGGTCAACCGGTCCTATTAATCACAATTGGGAATTGTGGATGATTTTTTGAAATTTTACTTGTTTGGATCTTGGTAATATCAAAGATTTCATATTAGCTTTTAAGCTATATTACTATTCCCTGATGTCAGGATGGTTCCCTTAGCACTAAAATTTAAATTTGAATAATTTCTAAACAATTCGTAAATTTAGAAAGATGTCCCATTCTAGAGTCTGTTGTTATAAGAGTAGCTTCTTCATCGTCACAAAATGCAATAATCCACATATCATTGTCTTTCTTGCAGCCTGTTTCTTTACTTGCAGCTTTAAGTTTTGCATGTCTAAAAGCAACTGTCTCAGTAATAGGTAGAACTGGGAAGCTATGTATAGCTAGCATTATTTCATCAACTTCATTACTTTTAATCTTTGGTATTGTAAGAATTCCATAATATGCTTCTGAAATTGTTATTGGGGTAATATATGTTTGTGATCTTGGAAGTTCATTAATTCGGCGCACTACTGTCTCTCGCCCTTCAAGTAAGTGTGAGATTGTGCAAGTGTCTATTATGTATTTAATTGCCATTTCTAACTTCTCTCATATTCCTTAAAGCTGCTTTAATCGCAGGGCTTGCATTGGCAAATTTGCCAGCAACATCCTGCCACTCCTGACGAACTTTAAATGTTCCACCGTCTCGATTCTTTTGCATGCCATTAGTGCTGAAGCTACTTTCCATAAATTTATTATGGTTTTTTTATTATAAATTTCAATCAATCAATGTAGCCGGAAAGACAATGGGTTATCCCCACGAAATTACTTTGCCATCCGCGATGCATCCCACGTCCATCTAATATCCCGAAATGGACGTGGACAAGTTGTCCGAGACGGGATACCATACGGACAATTTTCTTTTTGCTCCTATGCATAAACTTCCAATCACTGAGCTGAATAAAATTATCGAAGATCTTGTGAGTCAAATTACGCGTTCGAAAGAAAGTGAAAACCAAGCCATGGAACAACTTAAAGCATGTCAGGAAAAGACTGCAATTTTTGAGCATCAATATGGAGTAGCTATTGAATTCCGTGCAATGCAGTATCCGGAAACCGCAAACTTAAATCCAAACCTGTCAAAACAAATTCCGGTAGCCATTATGGACAGCAAGCGTCCGGTTAGCTTTTCTCTAAAAGAATACCAAAGCCATTTTGAGCCCTATCTAACCTTGCGCGGATCGTCACATTTTAAAGAAATTCATAAGTATTTTAATTCCACTCTTAAACAAAAAATCTCTGTCGATCAAGTTTATCGCGCGCTTAAAAGGCTAGCAGAGGATAAAACTTCAACAATCGGTTTTGATATAGACAATAAGAAGCCTCCATATACAAGAGGTGGGTATTTCAAAATTAAGAAACCCGCACATGAATAAGATGTGTGAGTTTCGCTGATCTTTATATTATGGGTAGAGGGTGTTGCTGACGGGGACGGGATTCGACCGGCAATAAGTTCCAACCTTATTGCACTTCTCCTCCATCTAGGACCGTCGGCAACGCTTTCTATCTATAGAATACTCTATTTACCTCTTTTTTGGTAGATTATTTATTATAGGCGATATGTTATACTGCTTTCGACCCAAGACACCGGCGGGCTTTTCGTGTCCGCATATATCATCCACCACCAACGTAGAAAGGGGCATCTGCGCCTCAACCAACGCGCTGTCGACTGAAAAAATTGCTACCAAGTTAACTATGGAATTGAAAGATTGTGCTCTGCTGGCAAAACGAGTGCGTGGGCTCTATGAGCAATATGAAAAAAAGAAATATGGGAAGTCCTGGAGTACAGAAGAACTCGCTATGGGTTTTGCGGTGGATGTTGGTGATTTGCTTAGAATTATTATGGCGAAAGAAGGTCGTCGTACGCTTGAAGATATAGATAATAAACTGACACATGAGCTCTGCGACTGCCTCTGGAGTATCTTAGTCATTGCAGATAGATATAATATTGATATGGAAAAAAGTTTTATGAAGGAAATGGAACTATTAGAGACGCGAATGCAAGAAAAGATATAAATGGATATCAGATACGTAAACACCTCCTCTCGGCAAAGAGACGCGCAGCACTATAGGCCGGAACGTTTGTTCTGATAAAACAAGAGTCAGAGGGCGGAAGGATACGTCTCCGGCAACTCCCCTTCCGGCCACGGCGCCGTCCACTCAAGCGGTCGCACCGCCTTCGTGCGCTCGAAATGCAGGATGCCATCGAACTGATCGGCAAGCCGCGCATCGAAGTAATGGCTTGCTCGCTCCGTCTCAGGACGATAGATGACGCCGATGGCGCGTTCCAGACGCGGCCGCTGCAACTCGTAGCGCAGATCACCGTCTCGTAAACCGTCTCGTAAGCGGAGGAAGAATTTCGACAGACCGGTTTCATGGAAAAGTCGCTCGTAACTCCCTTCGAGGGAAGGATTGACTCGCTTGATCTGCGCGGGCTCGCCCCAATCATCGGCTGCCGTGACGGTTCCCGTGTGCGTCGTGAAACCGATGAGGACGGCGTCGTTTCCGTGCTTCTCCTTCATAAGCTGACCGATATTGAACTCCCCGGCTTCGCCCATGTAGGTCGCCTTGGCGTTGCCGATGTGGGAGTTATGCGCCCACACGACGATCTTGTTTGTTCTTCCCTGGGCATCCAGATGCGCCACGAGTGTTTCGAGCATTTCCGACATGTGACTGTCACGCACGTTCCAGGACGAGACACGTCCCATGAACATCGTACGGTAATACTTCTCCGCGTTCTTCACGAGCCGCGCGTTCTGTTCGACTGAGAAGAATTCCTGATTCGTCGAATCTTCAAGGCGTCTCTTTCGCAGTTCAAGGAGCTGGGCGATGACTTCTTCTTCGCAACTTTTCGTAAGGCCGAAACTCGCACGGTAGCCGTAGGACTGCGGGTCTTCCCCGGACTGATCGAAACAGGAGTAGCGGTACCTTGCTCTCTTTGCAGACTCCGGATCGGTACGGTCGAGGTAACTGAGTACGACGCCAATGGATTGGAACATGCTGTAAAGATCGAGTCCGTAGAAACCGATGTGAAATTCAGGCGGCAATGCCGCATTGTAGGCGTAGAGCCAGTCTACGAAATTCAGCACATCTGCGTTGCGCCACATCCACTGAGGGAATCGCTTGAAATCCAGCAGGGCTTCATTCGCGTTTCTGTCCTCGCTCTCGTGGCGAATATAGCGGTTCACACGGTACATGTCCGGCCAGTCGGCCTCAGCGGCGACTGCCGTGAAGCCCGCCTCCCGGATCAGTATTCGCGTGATCGCGGCCCGCTCTCTATAGAATTCATGCGTGCCGTGCGTCGCTTCACCGAGCAGCACGAAACGGGCATTGCCGATGAGATCGAGAATGGGTTCATAGTCGGATTCGTCATCGCCCGTCAGCAGGTGAGCTCTGTCTCGGATTTCCTCTGCCAGTGCTGATCGGATGGCGGTGACAGGCATAGGTTTCTTAAAAGGCAATCCCTGACGATACGATTATCTCGAATTTTCGGCAAAAATTTGCCGAAGATTCCCGTCATAGATGACGGATATCATAGAAAATTCTCTCCATATTTCCGAACCTGATGGATGTGGAGAACAGGATTACTGCCCATTGGCGCATAACGGTGTTGCATAAGAAAATAGCTACTGCGAAATGAAAGTGCTTTCGGCTACTGCACTGCTACAATTGCATCACTATGCAAAAAATTATTCCCCATCTCTGGTTCGATACGGAAGCGAAGGAGGCCGCTGAGTTCTATGTGTCCGCGTTCGGCGACGGGTCGAAGGTCACGAATGTGACGACCCTCCACGATACGCCTACGGGCGACTGTGACGTAGTGTCATTCGATCTTCGCGGCTACTCATTCATGGCGATCAGCGCGGGGCCGCTCTTCCAATTCAATCCGTCGATCTCATTTATGCTTAACTTCGATCCCTCGACGGACAAAGATGCGCGGAAGAATCTGGATGTGCTCTGGGAGAAACTCTCCGATGGAGGCGAGGCTCTCATGCCGCTCGACAAGTATCCCTTCAGCGAACACTACGGATGGATCAAGGACAAGTATGGCGTCACGTGGCAGCTGATCCTGACGAATCCAGAGGGCGAGCCGCGGCCGTTCATCATTCCTTCCCTCATGTTCGTGGGAGACATGACGGGAAAGGCCGAGGAAGCGATCGATTTTTACGTCTCGGTGTTCAAGGATTCGAAGCGCGGCATGACTGCACGCTACTCGGCCGGCTCGGCGCCGGATACAGAAGGAACAATCATCTTCGCTGATTTTATGATTGAGAAGCAGTGGTTCGCAGCCATGGACAGCGCGGGTCCGCATCGTTTCTCCTTCAACGAGGCCATCTCCCTCCTCGTGCGCTGCGACACTCAAGAAGAGATTGATTATTACTGGAGCAAACTTTCCGCCGTTCCCGCAGCCGAACAGTGTGGGTGGCTGAAGGACAAGTACGGCATCTCCTGGCAGATCAGCCCGGACATCATGGATGATATGCTGCAGAGCGGCGATCAGGAAAAGACCACACGGGTTACCCAGGCGTTCCTGAAAATGAAAAAAATCGATCTTTCGGCTTTGCAGAAGGCCTACGAAGGACGGTAACCGATTTCTCTATGCCAAAACTTTTTGCAGACAAGACCATCGAGATCGATGCCCCGGCTTCCGTCGTCTGGGATGTCCTTATAAAGGACGCTGATGTATGGGCCTTCGCCTTCGCAGAGGCCCGGGTCGAGTCTGACTGGAAGCCTGGCAGCCCCGTCCGTTGGAAGAAATCCGATGGCAATGTGTTCGTCGAGGGAACAGTGACTGCATTCAAGCCTCAAAAACTCCTTCGATTTACGGTGATCAGCACCGGGGAACCCGAGCATCGCGCACTGGCGCGAACGGAAGAGGACGGCATCACATTCGAACTGTCGGAGCGTGATGGAGGAATCACGCTGCGTGTCCGACATGGGGATTTCTCCGTTTTGAAAGACGCAGAGGAAGCTCTTCGCGGAACGATGGAGGGATGGGGTCGAACGCTACCGAAGATCAAGGCAACGGCCGAATGGATCGCAACACTGGAACGGGAAGGATTCAAAGACATTGGTGTTTGCCCGATCCCGCCGAATAAGGATCTGCCGGAGCATATGCATGACCAGCATACAGTGCATATGATTCTTGAAGGGGAGCTGATCATCAAAGATAACGAAGGCACGAAAACGTACCGCCCCGGCGACCGGGTGGAATTCCCAGCCGGTACCACGCACAAGGCAAGAGGCAGTACAGACACCGGGAAGATGATCATCGGCGTAAAGGCGG
>JAQBQQ010000042.1 GCA_028286915.1 Candidatus Peribacteria bacterium
CCAGCAGCATATTGACAATAATACGCAGGAAAATGTTCGGTACAAACCCGCCATTGAGACCGGTATCCCGTCGTACAATACGTATTTTCATCCATTTTTTCCCCAGTGTCTGGCCCTGCCAGATTAATAAATACAGCTGATAAAGAAAGAGAGCCAGACAGTACAAGCCTGCCAGAATCAGGATTTTCCCCGAGGAATCGGTATAAAACAGCGGTGCCAGTGACTGGACCGGCTTTGTCTGATCGGCCACCGCCTGCAACATTTCCGCACTTACTTCCGGATTAGCAGTAAGGCCTGATACAAAGATCATCATGAGCCCGACAATAGGCGGTACATACAAGAAACTGTCGATAGAGCGCGCTATAAGACGACTATGAGTGGGGGCTAAAGTAAGAGTCATGTACAGGAAAACACAGGCAATAATAACACGGAATATGTTTGCCTACTGCGAAAAACTGCAAACAATATCGGGATACGTATAGTACATCGCATTTATGCAGCCGCTGGCAGAAGCTGCCCGGCAGAAGCGACATTCACCACCACCGTGCCGGCAATCATATCGTGAATGCAGCGATGGTCCTCGCGGAAAATGCAAAGCATATCAACTAACTTATAGAATGGAATAACGCTAAGGAGCCCATTCACAATAGCCCGCAGAAAAACGTTCGTGTAGAACCCGCCATTCAGGCCGGTGTCCTCGCGGACGATTTTAATATTCATCCATTTTTTGCCCAGTGTCTGGCCGGCACTGGAAAGCAGATATACCTGATATATAACAATAATGAGTACGCACAGGACAATCGCCATGCCGACAGACGTTAGCATGGGACTTGCCGCTGTGGCAGTTGCTCTGGCCGCGGCCGGCGTACTAAACTTTGCCAGTAGAAATGCCAGAAATATCCCTGCTACCGCATACACCAGCCCGTCCAGAAGACGTGCCAGAAGTCTGGTACCCGGTGACGCGTATGTAAGATTCATAGATAAAGAAAAGATATATGCCAAAGTGTAGCGCTTCCGGTGCGCGGCGCATACGGAATATCAGGACAGAAACCCGTTACGGTCGCTATGTATCATTCCATCCAGCATGTGCGGAAAATGCAGCGAACTCCATGGCCAGTCCTGCCCGCGCTCCAGAAGAGCATGGTACTGGGCATTGTACTGAATGTACGTGTACGCGTTGCGACGTTCTTCATCGGTTTGCACAAGGTCGGCATGAAAGCCGCGTCGCCAGCGAATGGCATTGGTAGTCAATGCATCCTGGCCATGCGCAGGCTGCAGGCTGCTCTGCAATGAGTAGCGCTGAACACGCATAATATCCGCCATGCTATGCCTTTTA
Source organism: Candidatus Peribacteria bacterium (assembly GCA_028286915.1). Lineage (GTDB taxonomy): Bacteria > Patescibacteriota > Gracilibacteria > Peribacterales > Peribacteraceae > JAQBQQ01. The sequence continues at coordinate 1,337 of JAQBQQ010000042.1, forward strand.
AAAAGCCGGATACTGCGGCTGAGCTGGGCGCGGGAAGCTGCCTGCATAAGTAAATGCACATGATCCGGCAGAATGCAGAAAGCAAACAGCCTGATATCGCCGTGCACGCGCAGTAAACGAATATGCTCTATAAGTATCTGCGGCAACCCGGAGTCTATAAGCCACGGCACATGCCTGTGCGCATGGATACGAACATGAAAGAGGGAATCTGATTGCAAAATACGCTCCATACGTACAGGATAAATCTACCGGGTAGCGACAAGAAGAGTCATTTTCTAACATTGTACAGCAGGCACCCGTTTTATAGCTTTCCACAGCGGCTGCAGACGTTCCACTTACCCATAGAACCCCCATGTCTTTTTTCAACAAGATCCGCCTGTTCTACCGCGCACTTTTTGACAAGCGTACGCCAAAAATCGTCAAAATTCTTACTGTTATTGCCGTCATCTACGGAATTTCGCCGATTGATATTATCCCGGATTTTATTCCCGTCGTAGGCCAGCTGGATGACATTATTGTTATTCTTGGATTACTCATGGAAGCGTTCAAATACATTCCCGCCGGCATGAAAACCGAAGCCACTTCCGGGGAAAAAACACAAAAACGCCGGATGGATGACGTGATTGATGTATAAAACCATCCTTCTATCTATAATCATGCTATGCACAGGCTTCCCCGTACTTTTTACAATCGCGATGCCGAAACCGTGGCACAGGAATTACTGGGCATGCAGCTGGTGCGCCGGAAAGACGGGATAGAAATAATCGGCCGCATTGTGGAAACCGAAGCGTACCTTGGCCCGCACGACCTGGCCGCGCATTCGGCCAGAGACAGAACGCCGCGCACGGAAGTTATGTTCGGGCCGCCGGGCTACGCCTACGTCTATCTTATTTACGGTATGTACCACTGCATGAATGTAGTCACCGAAGAAGCCGGCATGGCATCAGCGGTTCTTATCCGTGCGCTGGAACCCATACAGAACATCAGCCTGAACACCAAAGGCCCGGGACTTTTATGCAAAGCCATGGGTATTGATAAAAATGTAAACGGCCATGACCTGCTGAGCAATGATTTTTTTCTGACGGAACCACCAACAAAAGAATCGTTCGGCATCATCGCGAGACCGAGAATAGGCGTGGATTACGCCGGAGAATGGGCCACAAAGCCGCTCAGATTCTATATAGCAGATAACCCGTACGTTTCCAGGAAGTGATAGCCGGGGAACAGGGGAAGGAAAGCCAGAAAGACGACTAGGATTGGTCCAGCGGCACTACCGGCCGCTCATCACTCACTCCGTACTTCGCATAACCCTCCCTCTCCAGCTCCTCCGCCAGTTCAAACCCACCGCTCCGGACAATTTTCCCGGCGACCATGACATGGATTCTGTCGGGCTTAATATACTGCAGAATACGCGTGTAATGCGTGACAATAACTGCCGAAAATTCCGGCGAACGTAAACGGTTAACGCCATCCGACACAATTTTAAGCGCATCAATATCCAGGCCGCTGTCCGTTTCATCCAGCAGCGCCAGCGACGGTTTTAAAATACTCATTTGCAGTACTTCGGCTTTCTTCTTCTCGCCGCCCGAAAAACCCTGGTTTAATGACCGTTCGGCAAAGGACGGATCCATATGCAGCTCTTTCATATGCTCCGCCAGAAATTTCTTGAATTTGATGGGCGAAATCTTTGTATTCTCCGGGTTCCGGACAGTCATTTGTGCGTTATACGCGGCAAACAGGAAACTCCGCAGCGACACGCCGGAAATTTCTTTCGGGTACTGAAATGCCAAAAATAAGCCGGCTATTGCGCGTTCCCATGGCTCTTTTTCCAGCAATTCCTCTCCATTCATATGGGCGGATCCGCTGATAACCGTGTATTTCGGGTGCCCCATGAGGGTATTCACCAATGTGGATTTCCCGGAGCCGTTTGGGCCCATAATGGCGTGGATTTCGCCTGTATCCACTGTTAAATCCAGGCCATGAACCACTTCTTTGTCCTCTACGGCAATATGGAGATTTGTAACGGAAAGCATGGTTTTGAATCAAATGATGAAATATAAATCATGAATGATAGATACAATGACACAGACAGAACGTAACCTTAATATATTTCCTTCATAATTCCTACTTCTTGATTCATACTCCATCCCCATGCCTACAGTCACCTTCATTTCATCGGACGGCAAGCGCACCGAAGTGGAAGCCGAGAGCGGCCAAACGCTGCTGCAAATTGCACTGGATCATAACGTGGATATGGAACACGCCTGCGGGGGCAACGGTTTCTGCACCACCTGCATGTGCAAAGTAAAAAGCGGCATGGAAAACCTGAGTGAACGCAATGACCGCGAGGAGAATATGGGCGTTGTGGATGACCCGGACCGGCTCAGCTGCCAGTCACAGGTACTGGGCAACGTGGAAGTGGAAGTAATCGAGTATTGATCGTCTGACATTCATGCACTAAACCAGAAAGACAATTGTTTTTAACACGTTGAACACACAAAAGGTTCATACCAGTTTTTCGCTCGGTTACGCCACTGGCATGAATACATTTTGTACGGGTTTGACCGGCATTTTTTTAGATTTCTGATAGCATGCAATAGAACTCTCCGGTCAGCTGTACATTCCCCTCCGAATCCATGTGGTTTGATTACGAAGAAGACGACATACCGGCACCTTCCCTAAGTGATGCCGTACGAGAAAGATTGCGGACGCCAGACATAGAGGCAAAGCTGCGCGACATTACCCGTCTCCTTGTGGCATGCTATAAAAAAACTTTACCGCCCCGGCCAGGCAATCCAAATCAGGAGAATACAGATCAACCGGCTACATGAATTATACTCCAGTCAAGCTGAGCAATTTTGCTTTCACTTCTTCATCGTACGGCTCCAACCTGTTGATGCGGCGGTACACTTCTTCGGCTTTCTCCGTATCGCCTACCTGCAGGTAGCACTCAGCCAGAAGGTGAAGCAGATCAATATTACGGGACAGGCGCACACATGCCTTTTCCAGAAGCGGCGCAGCCTCTTCAAAGCGATGAGCTGCAATACAGGCGCGCCCAAGAGCAGCACACCGGTCCGGTGACTGAGGATCGCGGTTTAGCGCCTCCTGGTACGACTGACAGGCTTCCATATACTTACCCTGACGGTAAAAAGCCAAGCCGAGATTGGCATGGAACGATACATCGTCACGGTGCTGCAGTATTTCTTTGTAGAGTGCCTCCGCCTTGTTCTCGCGCTGTGTCATAAGATACAACTTTGCCAGTTGCGCCTGCACATCCCATGCCTGAGGCTGAATAGTAAGCGCCTGTATAAAGAGCCGCTCGGCTTCTTCCGTCTTTTGAATGGAAAAGGCTTTCTCGGCATCGCGCACAATGGTGCGTATCTGCTGCATTTCTATGGCAGATGCACGGGGATTCTTGCGGGGCTTTGGCGCGCGGGTTTCCTCCACCAGTACCGCTCCGCGTTCTTCCGCCAGTTGAAAACGCTGCTTCACGCTGCGTACAAAACGACGCACGGCACGATTGCGCAACAGAATTCTGGTACTAAAGATACCGCAAATACCAAGCAATGAGCCGATGAGAACGAACAGATAAGACACTCTTCAAAGTGGGGGAAAAGTGGTAAGAAAGGTTAACATGTCTGCTTTGCGCTTGCAAGTGCGGAAACATTGACACAAGCGCATCGCAAAATGTTTCACATAGAGCTGGATGAGACCATTCTGACCTTAGATTGAAATTCCAAATACCAAATTCCAACAAGATTGAAATTTAGAGCTTGAAATTTGGAATTTTTTACTCAGGGTGTGACCGCCAGTGCAAACCGCTGGAGCAATAACGGCCGCGATGCGTTGGTATCCAAACCTCTAAGTAGTTCCATGAGCGCGTCTCCGTACGCGCCTTTCTTTTCAGCCGGATCCGCATGAAGCGCGAGTGACAAATGGAATAACAATGATTCGCTGTCATTCCCTCTTTTTTCGATAGGCGAAAGCAGTGTGAGACGCTCAAACAAGCGGCGGCTCCGCCAAAAAGACACGGCGCTGGCATGGACAGTCCGCGCCGTCCGCAGCGTATCGGGGCTGCTCTTGAGCGCTACAATAACACCCGGCGCGCCCTGGGCAATCATCAGCATAAACTGCGCGTCATCGGGATCTGTGTCCGTAAGGAGCGGCGACAAATCAGCTTGTGGCAACCGCTGGAATTCCACCACACGCGACCGTGAAACCAGTGTCGGCAATACGGCCCCGGCTGATTCAGCCGTAAGCACAAACACCATGCCCGGCGGCGGCTCCTCCACAATTTTAAGCAGCGCATTCACCGCTTCATCCTGCATGCGTTCCACCGAACGAATAAGACAGCAGCGGTGCGCACCGGAACCAATTTCATACAGCCGCTCCTGTAACACACGGACATCTTCAATGGAAATAGTGTCCGTCTTGGCCTTGGATTTCATGCGATGCTGCTGCGGGATATTGGAGCTTTTCGCAATCATGTCAAAATTCTCATTGCGGTCTTCCATCCACAGCTGGTCCAGTACAAAAATATCCGGATGTATCAGCTTTTCCACTTCGTACTCCGCCCGTTTTTTTTCTTCGCCGTCCGCAATATCTTTCGTAAGAAGCGTAGACGCAAACCATTTGGCCACCGTAAATTTTCCAATATGCGGCGGGCCGGTAAATAAATAGGCATGGGAAACGTTGTCGGTCTGGATATCGTTTTGCAGCGCTGACAGCTGGAGTGTGTGGCCGAGAATATTCTGATTGATGCTCATATAGGTATACTACTACAATATAGAAATGAATAAGACAGTAAAAAAGATTCTTCATCGAAAATCATTTCACATTGCTGGAATTTTAGCTTCACTTTGGCCCATTGGAATTGCCATATTTGAAGTCGCGGATTGTCATCCAGATTGGAGATCAATGTGTGGTACAATGCAAGTTTTTCTTAATCCACCTGGTTACATTTTGTCGCTCCCACTTATCTATACGGTTGGCATTTTTGCAGATGCGATAGGCGGAACCGCCGGTTACCTCATAATTGTAGGATGCATTGCAATCACTCATTATTTTATCGGTGGTCTCATAGGAATCGGGATCGCAAAACTAGTACCAAAGCTTTAAAACTATAATACAGGACCGCGCGAAGCATCGCGCTCTGGCTTTATGGAATTATGACAACAGTCTCTCTTTCACTTTCTCCCATGCCTGGAAATACCGGTTTTTCTCTACCTTGTACCAGGTATGAAATGTAGTGCAACCGGGCTCCGCACCCTGCAACACATAGACAAACCCTTCCACGGCAAAGATAAGTATCTGCCAGCCTTCCTCCATATCGTCATACGGCTTTTCCAGGGTACCGCAGGGAAATGTTTCCTGTGTCATAGCCGGTATGTCCATTTCCACATTATCCCACCAGGGGAAGGTGGAAATAATACCGAGTGCACTACTGGAAAATGCAACATGCATGCCAAAATTTTCCGTCTCGTGCAGTCTGATTTCAAAATCATCCACCAGCGGAAAAGGCTCCAGATCCATAGATACCAGGCCACGTGCATAATTCCAGCTACGGAGTTCAGGGGAATGCTCTATAAAAGCAGCCGGGTGTATAACCAGCGGCTGCTGATTTTTAGCAGTCACCGGCATGCCGGACTGGTTATCTGCCGATACTGATGGATTCGTATTATTCATCCTTCCCGTGGCACTTCTTATACTTCTTGCCACTGCCGCACGGACACGGGTCATTTCTGCCGACTTTTACTGCTGATGCCGGCGTTCGCAATGGCGGACGGTTGGCGGCGACGGGTGTTTTCTGATTTCCAAACCCGAGCAGGGCAGCCACATCCTCGGCATGCGGGGCTACTGTGTTCTGCACATTTGAAAGAATCTGCGGCACGGCGCCCGTATTCTCCAGCTCGCCTTCTATCTGGTCGGCATTCGTATTCAGCTGCTCGTCCGGCTCTTCTTCCAGCTGCCTCACGACTTGCGATGTGTAATCCGCAAAATTGGTATTCAACAGCGTGCGGACAATGGTGGAGCTGATCGTGGCCAGCAACTGCTGGAACCGGCGGAAGCCCTGGTCCTGGTACTCAATGAGCGGATCGCGCTGGGCGTAGCCGGAAAATGCCACCTGTTCGCGCAGGTGCGACATGTCATCAATATGATCCATCCAGTGCGCATCAATACTGCGCAGCGTCACAATGGCCTCCGCCCGGCGAACGGCTTCCGGATCCTCACTCTCACACTTGGTTTCATAGTACGACCGCGCCAGTTCCGCTACGTGCTCCGCCAGTAAATCCGCATCATGAATTTCTTTGAGCTCATCCACCGTCACACGGCTGGCCAGGCTGCCGGACAAACCGCCAAGCAGTTCCAGCATTTTTGCGTAGTCCCACTCTTCGTCATCGAACCCGACGGCATACGCGCGGACAATAGCTTCCACTTCTTTGCGTAGAGAGAGAAGAATTTCCTCATGCAACGGCCAGTTTTTTGAATCCTGAGTTTTGAGGCTTGAGTCTTGAGATTCAAGATTCAAGACTCCAGATTCAAGACTCTCTTCTTCTGCAATCTTCTCCAATATTTTTCGCCGTCTCTTGTACACAAGTTCACGGTGCTTGTTCATGACGTCGTCGTACTGCAGCACGTGACGACGCGTATCGAAGTTGCGGCCTTCCACTTTTTTCTGAGCGCCCTCGATACTGCGCGAGACCATGGTATTTTCCAGCGGCACATCGTCCGGCACCTTCAGCCGTTCCATCATGCTCTTGAGCCTGTCACCGCCAAACAAACGCATAAGATCATCTTCCATGGAAACGAAGAACCGGCTTTCACCCGGATCTCCCTGGCGTCCGGCACGACCGCGGAGCTGGTTATCTATGCGGCGCGCTTCGTGACGCTCTGTTCCTAAGATTGCGAGTCCGCCCAGTGCGGCCACACCTTCGCCAAGCTTGATATCCGTTCCGCGACCGGCCATGTTGGTAGCAATGGTAATGACGCCTTTCTGCCCGGCGCCGGCCACAATATCGGCTTCTTTCTCGTGCTGCTTGGCATTCAGAACTTCATGCGGCACGTTCATTTCTTTGAGCAATAAGCTCATGGCTTCGGACTTTTCAATGGACGTAGTTCCAATAAGCACCGGCTGGCCTTTCTGATTTTTCTCTTTGGCGATTGCGGCCACGGCGCGGAACTTGGCATCTATCGTCCGGTAAATGGCATCGCTCATGTCATTGCGGATCATCGGCTGATTCGTCGGAATCACAATCGTGCGCAGCTTATAAATAGATTCAAATTCCTCTTCCTCGGTTTTGGCCGTTCCCGTCATGCCTGCCAGTTTTTCGTACAGGCGGAAATAGTTCTGGAACGTAATCGTAGCCAGCGTCCGGCTTTCGCGCTGCACTTCCACTTTTTCCTTGGCTTCTATGGCCTGGTGCAAACCATGCCCGTAGCGGCGGCCCGGCATGAGGCGGCCGGTGAATTCATCCACAATGATCACTTCGCCGTCCTTCACCACGTAGTCCACATCGCGCTTGTAAATAGCATGGGCACGCAATGCCTGCTCTATGTGATGCACCTCCTCAAAGCCGCGTTCAGTATAAATATTCTCCAGCCCCAGCAACTGTTCCATTTTGCGGATACCTTCCTCTGTGAGTACGGCGGCGCGCTGCTTTTCATCTTTGGTAAAATGCACGACTTCCTGCAAACCGCCCACCAACTGGGCGTACTGCATATATTTCGTCGTGCTCTCCTCGGCTGGCTGGCTGATAATAAGCGGCGTGCGTGCTTCATCAATTAAAATGGAGTCCACCTCATCCACAATGGCGTAGTGCAACCCGCGCTGGACCTGGCGGGATAATGAACTGGCCATGTTGTCACGCAGGTAATCAAACCCGTACTCGCTGTTGGTGCCGTACGTAATATCGCAGGAGTATGCCGCCTTGCGGTCTGTCGGGCTCACTCCATGCGCCACAATACCAACCGAAAGACCCAGCGCGTTATAGAGCACGCCCATCCACGCGGCATCGCGTTTGGCCAGGTAGTCATTCACCGTCACGACATGCACGCCCTTACCTGCAAGCGCATGCAAGTACACCGGAAGTGTGGAAACCAGCGTCTTTCCCTCACCCGTTTTCATTTCGGCAATGCAGCCGCCATGCAGCGCAATGCCGCCCAGAATCTGCACATCGAACGGCACCATGTTCCACGTAAAATCCTGCCTGGAAATCTGCATGGTAAAACCCTGCAACAATTCGCACGCCCGGATATGCACGGCAAATGCTTCCGGCAAAATATCGTCGGTTGTTTTACCGCTCCGGATTTTCAGCTTCAGCTCTTCTGTTTTTGCAGGGAGCGTTTCCAGCGTTAAAGCTCGTATGTCCGGCCGCTCCGCAAACGCGCGAACTTCTTTCACTTTGGGCCAAAGCTTTTTGAGCTCCTTTTCATTCGGATCGCCAAGGAGCTTATTAATAGTATCAAAAATTGCCATTCAGGCTGATGGTATCGGATAGGAGGGGCGCAGGATAGCAAAAGGCCGCAAAGAAATACAGATTCTGCGAACACTTTTCTCTTGATTTACCACCCCCGCCCGTACCAGGGCAGCAATGTCTGGCTCTCATAGGTCAGCATATCCAGAAACTGCGGCAATATCTCCTGTACCAATTTCTCATCAGCTTTCAACATCCCCTTCGCCTGAACCAAACTCTCGTGCTCAGGAATTAATTCCCCCGTCCATGCATCTCCGGCGTGCACGTACGTACCCAAATCAGCAATACTAATGCACTCCGGTTCCGGCTTTATCTCTGTAAATTTTCCGAACCCGCGAATGAACAGCAAATCTTTTTTTGTGGAATGCAGCCACCACGCCCCTCTGGTAGCCGGGGATTTAAATCCCCGGCTACCCTGTGCCAACTTAACTTCACTCAGGTGAATACCGGCCGAAGGAATACCCAAAGCAAAGCTGAGTGCATTCGTAAACGCACACGCCACGCGCAGGCTGGTAAAACCGCCCAGCCCCAGCACGCAGGCAATGCGGTTTACATCCGCATGTTTCCAGCCGGCTTGTGTTACTACTGCTTCAAACGCCTGCATTAAATCCAAGTCTGTCATGCGCGGATGCAACTCCGCCCGCGAAACAACCTGCCCTGTATGCACGCAGGCGATAAGGCTTTGGTGGCTGGCCAGATTAAGGAAGAGAGTGTTCATGGCGTCAGGATTCCGCAAAAATATAAAAGTTACAATAAAGAAACCCCGGGCGAACCCGGGGCGGCTGTCAGTTCAACTCAGATATAATGAGCGCGATCCCCGCCAGAACAAAAGGCGAGAGAAGGAGCATGATCTGTGCGACCACGGACTGTCGTATCATGAGACTGTCCTTTAACCAGGCAGCCATGGAAAACTGACAACATATTATTATGTATTTAATATATTTTGTCAATAGTACGTCCTCCCCTCTTTCGCCGTATTATAACTACTCATGGCACCCTCGCTTTCCATCATTATTCCGACGCATAAACGGGCATCCATTCTGGCCGAATGTCTGGCGTGCCTGGACCGGCAAACTATCCGGGAACAGCTGGAAATCATCGTCGTACAGGACGGAAAAGACGACAAGACAACTAAACTTTTAGAACAGCTTAGTGCACATTGGCTTCTTAAGGACGGCTTACCAAAGCCAATGTTAGAATACTTCGACATTCCCAAGTCCCAACAAGGCGCAGCACGCAATTTCGGTGTCCAAAAAGCATCAGCTCCGCTGGTTCTATTCATTGGTGATGATATTTTTCTAGCCCCCGACGCCTGTGAAAAACACCTCTTTGTCCACCAGTCCAATCAACCAAAAAACCAAAAAACCAATAAACTACATATAACCAAAAACGAACCAACAAACCAACAAACCAACGACATAGCCGTTCTCGGCCACACCACCTGGGACCCGGCGCTCATTATGACACCCGTTATGAAATACCTGGAGACATCCGGCTGGCAATTTGGGTACCCGGCACTGGAACCGTACCGGCACATGCTAATCCCGACACAAAGGCAAGAATCATTCACCTACACCAGCCACATAAGTATTCCGGCACCTATAGCCAAACAGATTCAGTTTAGAGAAGATGTGACACTCTACGGCTGGGAAGATATGGAATGGGGCATGCGCCTCAGAGAAGTCGGCATCAGATTATTCTACCAGCCGGACGCCAAAGCGTTTCACCATCACCCCATGACACTGGAGCAATCTCTAAAACGCGTAGAAACCCTGGGCAAATCAGCAGTAATTACAGAGCGAATGAACCCCGGGTTATCTGTAACGCCGAAAAGCTGGAAAAAATTGATCTATCCTGCCATTGCCCTGTTGCCGACCATGCGCGGACGGCATGCGAAAGCGTTTCTAAAAGGAATACGCAGTTAATTGACACACGTTCCCGCTGGAGCGCCAAATTCCACCAATCTTAAAAGTGAGCTTTGCGCCCCAAATTCAAAAAATAGCAGGAAATCCAACGCTTTATAATAAGGAACTTAATCTTGCACACAAATCAATAAATCAGTACAATACAGTTACAAGGTAATCGTAATCACACTATTCCAATGAATTTGGAATGGTGCTTTCCGCGGTACCTACCGTATACTTATCATTCACTTCCACTTACTCCCATGAGAGCATCTTTTGTCGCCGCCATTAACCAGATTTGTGCGGATAAGAACGTTAAACCCGATCAGGTGATTGAGGCCGTTAAACAGGCCATTGCCACTGCCTACCGCAAGGACTTCGGAAACAAAGAGCAGGAGATCCGCGTGGAATTCCCCGAAGGCACCGACATGCCGACTATTTTACTGGTCAAAGAAGTGGTAGCCGAAGTGGAAAATGACAACTTCGAAATCAGCCTGAAAGATGCCCGCAAAGTAAAGCCGGATGCCGAGGAAGGTGATGAAATCGCCATTGATGTCACGCCGCACGAATACGGCCGCATTGCCACACAGGCCGCCAAGCAGGTGATTTTGCAGAAGTTGCAGGAGGCGGAGAAGCAGAGCCTGTACGAAATGTTCAAAGACCGCGAAGAGGAACTGCTCACGGCAACGGTAACGAAAGTAGACCCGAACTGGGTGACGCTGGAAATTGAAGGCATGACCGTTTCCCTCCCCTGGAAGGAACAGATTCCGGGTGAACACTACTATACCGGCAAGCGCATTCGCGTATACCTGGACACGGTGGAACTTACCGGCAAGGGGCCGCAGCTGCGCATTTCCCGCACGCACTCAAACCTCGTTAAAAAATTGCTGGAACTGGAAATTCCGGAAGTCCGCAATGGTGACGTGGAAATTAAAGGTATCGCCCGCGATGCCGGTTTCCGCAGCAAGGTGGCTGTAAAAAGCAACGACCCGCGCATTGACCCTATTGGCGCCTGTGTAGGCCAGAAAGGCGTGCGTATCCAGGCCGTCATGGAAGAAATTAACGGCGAGCGCGTGGATATGATTGAATGGAATGATGATCCGATCCGGCTGATTTCGCTGGCACTGCAGCCGGCTGCCATTTCCGCCGTTATTATCGTCAACGGCGAAGAGCACTTTGATGCCGACGGCCGACGCATTAAAAAGCGTGCCGCCGTGTTCGTAGAAGAAGCCCAGCGCCCGATGGCTATTGGAAAGAAAGGCCAGAACATCCGCCTGGCAACCGAGCTCACCGGTTTTGAACTGGACATGTACAACTACGAGGAGCTCCCCGCATTCAAGGCAAAATTGGCTGAACTGCGCGGCGGAGAGGTAGTTGCGGAAGACACGGGTGAAACCGCTGAACCAGTCGGCACACCACCGCCAGCCGACAGCATGGGCGACGAAGAAACAAATTCAAATGCCGAAACGGTTGCCGATGAAACCGTACAGGAAGCGGGCACCGAAAATGCCGCCGAAGACGCACAGGCATTCACCGAAACAGTGGCCGCTGAGCCACTGGGTGAGGATTCAAAAGCAGCGTAATAGAGAAACTACCGTCGTTAGCCGGGGGTTTAAACCCCCGGCTAACAGGGAATAGTGCGGCTATTTGCTATTTTAATATTACATTGTAAAATTTTATGCTGATCTTTAAAAATACGTGGGCAGTGATCTGAATATAATTCCGTATTCAGATCACTGCTAACTCAAGGAGTCTTCGATATGAACAGACTGAGGATTGAGTTTCTGATCGCGGGGACCGAAAAAGCAGAAGCCATCGTCCAAGGGACGTTGGAACTTCTGGTCAATCAGCAGGTGACCTTTCTGATTTGCGCCAATGGACAAAGACTCGCTGTTGCGTATCTTCACGAATCGCCACGGGGCACAACTCAGTTCAATAAACTCATGAATACTCTGACGGAACTTGCGGATGCTCTCGGTCACAGCATTCACCCCCACATGTGGATGGTGGATGAGAAGCACATCTCCATGAGCGGACAGTAACAAGCAACGCAAGAACGGATTCTTGCACCACACCCCGCCAGCTACGGCTGGCGGGGTAATTTTTCATACAAAAAAACTCCCGGCCGAACCGGGAGTTTGCACCATAACCGGAGTTATGATGCGTTTTTCAGAAGCGCTGCCATGGGATTCTGCCGCGACACAATGCGCGGATATTCACTGTAGAAAAAGGGCAGGCTGGCCAATGACGGATAGCCCGGGTAAACCAGCTGGAGAAGCGGCTGGGAATAGCCTTCCACCCGCACTGCGCGGAGCAACACTTTGGAACCGTGCGGCGCAGAGTCCAGTGCCGACACATCATGCATATTTGCCCGGTAAGTGTATTCGTCCGGGCGGACATAATGCGTGTGACGGATAAAGTAGAGCAGGTGGAACTGTGCCTCGTAATCATTCGAGGCAGCCGGTCGGACACTGCCCAGGGTTGTATGACTGAACGCAAACGGTACGGCGTCCATAAGAGCTCCTAGGACAAAAGATCGGTAACGAACAGCTATAGCATGCTTGCTGTGGAAAAAATAACAAGAAATTCAATGCCTGAGACACCTTTCTGCCTTCCACAGAGCGTTTTTCCCACGTACCCTAGCACCATGAATCTCCCGTCTTTTAAATTTACAGTCCTGGATACCGAAACCACCGGCTTTCTGCCGAAGGTGCATCATATTATCGAGTTCGCAAGCATGCGCTACGAAAACGGCGAACTGGCACAGGAGTATGAACAATTATTGCATGCCAAAGAGGTACCCGGACTGGTGGAAGTACTCACACGCATAAAGACTAAAGACCTGGAAGACAAACCTTCGTTTGATGAAAAACGGGACGAGATCCTGGCTGCCATTGGCGAAGATACACTTATTGTAGGCCAGAATGTCGGGTTTGATATCGGCATGCTCAAAGGCTCTGGCATAGACTTGTCCGAACGGCCGTGGATAGACACCTCCATGCTGGCATCGCTGGTGTTCCCGGAGCTGGAAAGCTATTCGCTGGGGTACATGAGTGAAGTACTGAATTTAAATCACTATCCGCACCACCGCGCCCTGGGTGACGTGCGTGCCACGCTGGAAATGCTGGAAAAATGCTGGCTGCGGCTGCAGGAATTGCCGGAGGAAATGCTGGCGCCGGTGCGGGAAATTATGAAAAAGAGTTCACCAGGCTACCGCCTGTTATTTGACGCCCTGCCTGTCTCCATTTCCACCACGCGCCCGGCATGGCTGGAAAGCCTTAAAGAAACCAGAAAGGAAGAAGAGCATCCCGTGGCCATGACGCTGGATCTTACGCCGCAAAAGCAGGAAGAAATTTTACTGGTGGAAGAGCCGCTGGATCCGCTGTTTCTCCGGCAGGCGATTGATCATTCACTCGGCAGTACGCGTCCGCATCATTGGATCTGCGTCAAAAATCTGGAAGCAACGCTTGGCCGTCTGCCGCAACTGGCCGACGTGAACATTGTGTACCCGCCGTTCCTGCTCGTGGACACAGAGGGTGTCGTCGCACTGTTAAAGCAAGACACTTTCACCGCCGATGAAGCCACGCTATCTGCAAAATTGCACTGGTACCATGCCCGCACGCGCAATGAATTGCCTGTTCACGGTGGCGAAGAAGCCGTCTGGAGCGCTAAAATCGCCTGCACGCCACGTTCACCATTATATCTGGATCAGTTCGCCAGTCCTTCCAAAGTATCACTGCTGGATCACCGGCAATTATTTTCCCTGCTGCGCGACACGCCGGAAGCAGCGCGACATGTGCTCAACAAAGACCTGCACATTCTTATTGATGACGCCTCCATGCTGGAAGATACCGCCACCAAAGCGTTCGGCTACGAATGCAGCGTGGATACGCTGCTGGCCGCCGCCAAAGGCAACGAGCAACTGGATAAATTCGTAAGCCTGCTACAGCTATGGATTGAAAAAGTGCGGATGAACCAGGACCTGCGCTACCTCATGCCGAATGATTTAACGACTGCCGAATCAAACGGACTGCGCGAGCAGCTGCAAACCGTTCTGCAGGCAGACTGGTCACCGCAAATTCGTGCGCACCTGGAATGCGTGGCACATGTGGTTCAACCCGAAAACCTGGAAGGAATGATTACCTATATAGAAACGCGCCAGAATGGCAGCCAATTCCTGCACTCCGTCCCGGAAAGTATCGGCACACTCCTCAAAACTCTGCTCTTCGACAAATTCTACGTCACACTCTTTGTGCCGTCGCATACCGGCGATTCCGTACAGGAAATTCTGCCGCGCGACGCTCTCACCACCCTTCGCAAAGAAACGCAGCCATCCTGCAGGCTGCAGGTGGAGTTCACCGCGGAGCCAACGCTGGATCAGCTGTTTCAAAACCCGCCCGAAGGCAAAACAATCATTCTTATTCCGTCCAAAGGAACGATTGAAAATCTGTACGTAAAGTATACCGAGGAACTGGAAGAGAAAGATGTCACACTTATTTGTCTGGGAGTCGGCGGCGGACAGGGCCGCATGACAGCCGAATTCCTGGCCGCCAAAGGAACGGCTCTCTGGCTGATTACACCATGGATGTTCGAGGGCATTGAGCTGCCGCCGAATACGGTTGACCGGCTAATTCTGCTCACGCTCCCGTTTGATCACCCGTCTCACCCGGTCTTAAGCAAGCGCGCCAATAAGTACAAAGATGCTTTTACCGAATACTCTTTACCAAGGCTCACCCACCGTCTCTTCCGTCTGATGCGCACCTTCTGCCGCATGCGAACAGCCGACGGTTCCGTGAGAATTCTGGATGAACGCCTGCACAGCAAAGCCTATGGAACAAAATTAAAACGCTACCTGGTGCAGTTTTCCGAAGGCGCGGCTATAAACGAAAATGCATCGAACGGAAAACAGAACGCTGGAAATACCAAGAAAAAAGAAGCGGATCAACTGCCGTTGTTTTAAGAACTTCAATCTTCACTCCGCAGGCGGGAGCAGTGGCTCCCGCCGAACCGCATGGGGCAATGGCTCCGTGCTATAATTTCGCACAGACACATGTTCTCTTACCCGGAACAGGCATTGTACGTTATAATGGCCATATGAATAAAACTGTCACAACCGAAGAGTCTGATGGCTGGATAGAGACAATGGATATTATGTCCAACCC
Organism: Candidatus Peribacteria bacterium; assembly: GCA_028286915.1. GTDB lineage: Bacteria > Patescibacteriota > Gracilibacteria > Peribacterales > Peribacteraceae > JAQBQQ01. Next base: position 16,877 of record JAQBQQ010000042.1, read on the forward strand.
CGAAGAAGTGGCAGCCATTGCAAAAGGCATGAAAGAAAAGGAAAGAGGCGAAGTCGTAACGCTGGAAGAATTCAAGAACTCCCTTGGCGCATGAAATATTATCAAGTTTTTGTTGTTAAACGCGCGTAAAAGGAGGCGCAAAAATTTCCAAAAAAAGATCAAAAACGTATAGCCGAGGCTATTACTTCTTTATCCACAGATCCTTTTCACGGAAAACAACTCCAAGGGGATCATAAAGGAAAATGGTCTATACGTGTCTGGCCGTATCGGATTGTCTATACTATTGAAGAAAAAATTGTAACTGTGACTGTCGTCAAAATCGGACACAGAAAAGATGTTTATCAGTAAAAAATGCAAAGAACCGAAAGTATTTTTTCAGTCGTATCCGCCGAACCACATGGGGCAATGGCTCCATGATTATTCAATTCAACATTGGCGAATTAAAAGAGATCGAGACGATAACGATTCAGCAATTGAAATACTCTAAATGATCCGGACGGCTGGCGCCCGGATCGGTTGTCGGTTGCACCGCCAAGTCTTAGAAAGACTCAACAGTGGAAGCGGTCAGCAGTAAGAACGCGACGACCCCCAGTAGGTGCAGCAAGCTGATTGCAACCAGCTCCGCTCCAGTGCGGTCTTGGTCGTCTTTCTGCTTCAAGAATCTGCAGAGGCGCTGAAGCATGACCTGTCTCCTTCCTTTTTAGGCACGTATCCGTACAAGAGCGCCGCAGATCGACGAATCTCTGAACAGATACGTATACTGTATATCTATATTTATAATGGTCAATGACACAGCTTTTCTCCTGCTGTCCTCAATCTGCCCCTTCCCTACTCATCACAATAAACACTGTCCGCCACAGAATCCATAAATCCAGCCGGATGGACCATTCTTCTACGTACTGCAAATCCAGCCGCACTTCCTCTTCAAACGTTAAGTCCGATCTGCCGGATACCTGTGCCAGGCCGGTAATGCCCGGCTTCACTGCGAACACGCGGCACTGCTCCGGATTGTAGCGTTCCACTTCCTCGGGCAGGTGCGGCCGCGGGCCGACCAGCGACATGTGACCGGTAATAACGCTAAGCAGCTGCGGCAGTTCATCCAGCGAAAAGCGGCGCAAGGTTTTTCCCACGCGCGTCACGCGCGGATCATTCTTAATTTTAAAGAGCGGGCCGTCGCGACGGTGGTTCAGCTCCGCCAGTTGCTGTTTGCGAGTGTCCGCATCGGCAGTCATCGACCGGAATTTAAGCACCGGAATAACACGCCGGCCGTTTTGCCCGACACGCCTGGAGACATAGAAAACAGGCCAGCCGGAATCCGCCAGAGTAGCGAGTGCGATCAGTAACAAAAAAGGCGAAAGCAACATAAGCGCGACCATACTCACCACCACATCAAACGCACGTTTCCAGATGCGTCCCCAGCCATCCAGCGGCGTGGGGCGAAACCGTATGAGCGGCAACAGCCCCAGACGTTCCACTTGCAACAGGTGAGGCACATCAGCCAGAACAGGCGGCAGAAAACCGTAGCCAATGTGATGGGCGCGGCAGTATTCAATTAACTGAATCGTCTGGTCGCTCCCCGGGTTCGGGTCCGTCTGCAGCACAAGATCCAGCGGCTGACCAGGCGCAATATGCTGCAGCGCGGTAAGATCGGACAGGTGTCCCACATACAAATAATGGTAATCGTGCAGCAGCGTCTCGCGGGCCAGCCGCACTATTTCCTGCGATCCGACTGACACCACAATAAGACGGCCGTAGCCGAGACGCAGTAACGACCTCTGCAAGAAGAGCAGTGCTGCGCGGGCAAGCACCAGAAAGAGTGTCATAAAAACCGCGCTGTGTACCAGCAGAATGCGCGAAAAGAAGAGCTGTTTCAATACCAGGAAAAACCACGCAATGACAATGGTAAACCAGAAAATAACAGTAAGCGCAATGCGCCCCATTTCTATCCATGCACTAAGCGTGGAACGCAGCGTATACAGACCGTTGCACGCAGCCAGTACGATATAGACGGCAATACCCGGCAATACAAAGGCTGGCACATAATAGGCCAGGGGCGGCAATGTACTGGCCGGTTCCAGTAACTGAAAACCGGGTACCAGGTCTATGTTCGCCGCACGCAACTGGTACGCACATAACAGAGCAGCCAATACGGCCAGGCCGTCCAGCGGAATACGCACAACGCCAAAGATGGCATCCATCTTTTTCATGATTCCAGTGTACTAGCGCTTGGTCACACTGCCTACCTGAAGACAGAGAACGAGGAATCAACACCGTTCTCACGCCTTGTATGTCTCGGTTTCCTAATCTTCGCTCTTCAAGTGTCCCACAATCCTGTCCGCCAACTGATTCATGCTCAATTCGCTCTTGATAAGAAAATCCGTTGCGCCCAGCAGCATGGCTTTATCGACCGAATGCTTGTCCCGGAAATGCGTAAGAATAACGATGGGAAACGTCATTCCGCTATTTCGTACTTGTTCCAGCACCGAAAAGCCATCAGTAATAGGCATACGTAAATCTAACAATAACAAGTCCGGCTGACTATCAGTCATGCAAGACAAAGCCTGACCGCCGTTTTCAGCAATCGTAACATCCATATCCAATTCCCTATGCTCAAATTCATACATGAGCAACTTGGCAAAGACCGAATCGTCGTCGGCAATAATGATTTTTTTGCGGGTCATGAGGAGAAAGGAATGTATCATTACATTATAGTATTTTGGCTGATAAATGCAATACATCCACTGCTCGTGCCCTAAGGTATCAAAATAGGGGAATAATAAATATTTCTCATCCCTGCAAATTGATAATGTTATACTTTTCGCATGATAGACTTATCGTCATGTTCCACAACGGAAGAATGCCTGCAGCAATCTGATACATGGCTTTCATCTTCAAATAGAACAATGGCTGATGTAGACACATGCAGAGAGGCGATTTTTTCTCAAACAAAAGAACTGATCCGGATAGTACATTCGGCACTTGGTATTCTAGTAAATTCAGAACATGAAATATTGCTCTTAAAAAGAAACGCGAATGCACGCTCGTTTCCCGGTGTATTCAGTTTCCCGGGAGGACAATATGACCCACAAGATGCAGATCTTGCTGAAACCGCAGTGCGTGAAACGCTGGAGGAAACGGGACTAAAGACACGCGCGCTTCGCCTTCATAGCACACGTTTCACAACCGAATATCAACGAAAGAGAATTTTTCATATGGAATTTTGGCTACTCTCATGCAGTGATGTAACACAAAATATTGAATTATCCGATGAGCACAGTGAATATGTCTGGGCTTTACCTCAGGATATATTGGCAAATTCTCGAAACTATCCCTTGGCTGGAGAAATTATACTTCAGGAAGTTATACAAGGCCTGATAGAAATTATATAAATGGAGCCACCGCGGGGACTCGAACCCCGGACCTACCGCTTACAAGGCGGTTGCTCTACCAACTGAGCTATGGTGGCGATGATGGAAAATGATTATTAAGCAGTTGTCGATTTGAAGCAAGAGAAGGTGAAAAGCTTTACCGGACCTACCGCTTAGCCCAAAGGGCCCCCTTCGGGGCAAGGCGGTTGCTCTAACCCAAAGGGTCCCCTTTGGGGCCAACTGAGCTATGGTGGCTTGATACTGTGATGAAAGTCTTACCAACTGCCTGCCCGCCGTAGTCTGCCGAAGCGACGAAGGTGGGAGCTATGGTGGCGATGATGGAAAATGGAAAACTGCTTCCATTCGGCTGTGATTATTAGTGATCGCTGAGGATTTATCAATTCAAAAGCCTTAAATGTATCAATTTTGATTGTATTCGCCTGTTAGAAGCATAAAATACCTGTCCTGTTCTTTCGATGATCGCCCACCTTCGCCTTTCACTCACTTCGTTCGTGAAACGCTACGGTGGGCAGGCCCGCTCATACTATGAGAGTTGGGGCCTGCCCGCCGTAGCTCCACAAGCGCAGCGAGTGCAGAGCGAAGGTGGGAGGAACGTCCGGGCACCAACCTTCGCGCTTCGGCGCATAATGAAGGGGTGGCACCGTGCTTCGGCCGGCAAGCCACTGGAACGCCCTATGGATAACATCCATCCACTTGTCATATATTCGGTAAAGGCAGGTGAGGACCAGTGCCACAGAGACGATCTCCGCATACGCAAGTACGCGGGGTATGAAACGCCTCGAATTAACGAGGATCTATGCTAAAACTATGGTGGGCTTGCCCGCCGTAGTCCGCCAAGGCGGACGTAGGTGGGTAAACTCTGGGTGGTGCAAGGAGGAATTGGGCAGAGGAACAAGACGATGGTTCCGTCGTCCCTTGAGCCCCTCCGCATGCTCGCAAGAGCTCAGGCTGTCAGCAATGACAGTCACAGAGAGATGATCATCTGCTGCCGTATGCGCAAGCGCACTGCAGTAACAGAACCCGGCGTATGGGAGAACAGGATAAAAAAGGTCGAAAGGCCTTTTTTTAATAAAATTCTAAGCACCAGATTGATGTACATTTCCTGTTTGCTGCTTTGATTCGTATCAATCAGTCATTAATGCTTTTGAAACTGTCCATCTGTTTTCAAATAATTCACTCATTTGCTTTACTATTGGTGTGTATGCAAAACGAATACCTATCGCCTGCTCTTTTTTCCTGGGATCATAGGATGTCAGATACACAATATTTGAATCAAAAATAATAATGCGAGCTTCCATCAAAGGAAAAAATCTTATTTCCATTCCCATTTTTTGCCAACTTCTAAGTATTCCCTTATTCAATTCACTGAAATTCTGAACAATGAATCTAAGCTTTATTCCTCGATCAAGCACTTTTTTATAGGCAAGCATTGTATCCGCAGGAAGCTCCAGACCGGAGACAATATGATCTATGCTCTTCTCCACTGTTTCCATATCCGTGTTGGTCATATCTAAAAGCTCAGATCTGGTTCTAATAAAAGAAATAGATATATCTGTATTTGTTTTGATAGTATTTTTACTATCTCTCGGGAAAAAATTCTCCGTAAAATCTTTTTGAGCAACAGAAAGATACTCTTTCATGGCCTCGTCAATGGGGCGCATCTTGAATTGGACAGGATATTGATCTAATTGCTCAATTAAACCCAGTTCAATGAGTTTTCTGGTATTTCTATATACCGCATTAGGTAAAATACGCAATTTACTCGCCAGATCGTTCGCAGACAGCGCTTTACCGCTTACTAAAAGTTTATAAATAGCTTTTGCCTGCCCGGGTATCGCAGCTGTTTTAAGTGACATATATGCAGTTTAACATTTTTTTGTTAAAATATATATGCATGGAACACTATGGGAATGGAAACACCCTTCATGAACTCCAGCTCATCGGAACGGGTCTATAAATATTTGAATACTATTATTTTTTTGGATATAACCATGATGGCAATCGTGAACGTCATCTCTGGAAAAATAATCCAGATATCCATTTTTACTCTTTCGGCGGCATCTTTATGTATTCCGGTCACTTATATATTCGGAGATATTTTTACGGAAGTGTATGGATACAGACAGGCACGACGTGCAACGTGGATATTACTGCTTTCTACAATGGTAACCGCTGTAGTTTTCCAGCTGGCCGCCTGGCTTCCTCCGGCTCCTGGTTTTGTAGGAAATGATGCGTATTCACTTGTACTGAAACAAGTTCCTCGCATAGTCATAGGCGCCTGGACAGCCCTGTTTGCAGGCCAATTTATCAATGATTTTGTTCTGGCAAAAATGAAAGTACTGACAAGCGGAAAATATTTATGGATGAGAACAATTGGATCGACAATGGCAGGGCAGGCAGTTGATACAGCGTGCTTCTATGTAATCGCTCTTTATACTATTATACCCACCGGCCTGCTGTTGCATTCCATTGTATCTGCATGGGTATTGAAAGTTATGATTGAAGTGCTGATGACTCCCATAACTTATTATGCAATAGGCACCTTGAAAAGGGCGGAGAATGAAGATTATTACGATAAAAATACGAATTTTAATCCTCTTATACTTAAGATAAGTGAGTGATTGTTCAGGATGCAATAAATATCCACAGAAAATATCTCGGCACAAAATATTTGGTGCTTCACCTTTCTGGGGTTTCAACCTTTTTATATCAACGGCATGTTCACCGTAAACGTTGTCCCCTTTCCTTCTTCGCTTACAAACGAAATGCCGCCGCCAAGACTTTCAATGGCGCGCTTGCTTATGTACAAACCCAAGCCGGTTCCATCTGTATCCGTCTGACGCACGTTGTGAGCACGGAAGAATTTTTCAAACACGCGCTTCTGTTCAGAGACAGGAATGCCCATTCCGGCATCCGTTACACGCACTTCCACACGATCCGCCAGCACTTCCGCCACAAAAGAAATACTGGAGCCTTTCGGTGAATATTTAATGGCGTTGGCCACAAGGTTCTGCAAAACGATTTCCAACAGAATAGGATCCGTCGACACATCAATATCCGTAGCGGGCAACTGAACACTCATATGCATACCGGCAGCTTCGGTTAAAATACTATTCTCGTCGGCAATGCGTTTTATTTCTGCCACGATTTTTACTTTCTGCTTCTCGTAGGCATAGCCGCCTTCTTCCAGGCGGGCGGCATGCAGCAACTCATCCAGCACCTTGGCCATGCGGCGGGATGACTGCTCAATCTCCGTCATATACTCCTTATGAGATTCATCCAAAGTGGCACCGGCTTCATTAAAGAGCTCCAGGTTCCAGCGCACAGCCGACAGCGGCGTACGCAACTGGTGCGAAGCCAGCGTAATGAACTCGGATTTCATATAATCAATCTGACGGTCTTCGGTCATGTCCTGGAAAATAACAATCGCGCCCAGCAACGTCTTTTCTTCCATGAGAGGCGTGACCATAAGAAGAACCGGCAATAACGTCTGATTTTTCTTGAGCATACTCAAGTGCATGGACGCACTGGAACGGAAGCTGCGCAGGGAAGAAAGACACTGTGTAACGGGGTGCGTATCAGCCGTAAAGATTGCCTTTTTCTGGGACAACTGCAGAACTTCTATCCCCTGCCTGCCCACACATTCCTGCCGCGCATAGCCGAGTAATGTAAGGAATGCCGGGTTCACGTCCGTAATAAGACCGGCGGCATCCAGAGTCATTACGCCATACTCAATACTTTCCAGTATGGCACGGTCTAATGCATATTCCTTATTCAATGCCTGCGTGCGTTCTGCCACCAGCTCTTCCAGATGGTCATACGTTTTTTTGAGACGCGACGTAAGATCCGCAATAATGTAATCCAACATTTCCACTTCATCGCCGGTATGCACGGACCGCGCAAACGTCCAGTGGCCGGGCATAAGCGCGGACAGGGAAGATGACAAACTTTTCAGAGGTGACGTGAGCGACTTGGCAAGCAGGTAACCAATAATGGCCGAAAAGAGAATGAGCAACGTACTGACAATAAGAAGGTCCACGGCGAAGTACTGCACGCCGGATAAAATTTCACTCTTCTGAACAGATACCACCATCCCCCAGCCGAGCGAAGGAATAGAACGATACGCGGCGAGCAATGCAATGCCATCGGCGTTGCGCACATCCACTGCGCCCTCTCCGCCCGTAACAGCTTTCTTAAGCAGTGCTCCTTCCGGTGACAACACATCGGCAACTACCGATGAAAATACACGCGTCTGGTTTTTTTCCTGATAATGATGCAAAACTGATACGCTGCCATTCAGCTGGCGGCCCAGCACAATATCGGCCGATTCTCCCAGACCAAGATTACCGAACACACTGGTAAGCAAAGGCGCGACATCGTAATAAATAGCTACGTAACCTATAAATACGGACCCATCAGCATAGACCGGTGAATACATATCGTAACCGTTCCAGCTGCCAAGACGATCCAGTGACGGAACAACTTTGGTTGCCGTAAGTGTTCCCGTAAAAGGCACGCTGGCGACACCGGTAAAACCCAGAAGCGTATGGTTCGGGGAAAATACACTCATACCGATAACGGCGGAATTTTGTGACCGTAGGGAATTCAGCAGAAGCAAAGCCGAATCGGGATCCCAATTTTGTACCAACGCATGAAGCTCCGGACTGGCGGCGGTGAATGCCGTTCGCTCCCGGTCATGCTGAATCGTAACTTCCAGTATATCCTTACGCGCCGTGGCAACCGACGACAACTGCGACAGAGTCCGCTCCGAAAGCAGCGACTGCACCACCACAATAGACAGCAAAGACACGACGACAATAGCGGCGGCGGAGACCAGTACGGACTCCCGAACAATGCGACGCAGAATCGTAGTTCGCAGGAGCGGCACGCGGGAATTTCCCTCAGTAAGCACGGCCGGTTGTGAAGCAGGGGGTGACATGTGTGTTTCTCATTATTATAGCAAAAAAAGCCGATTTATACCAGAAAAACCCCTCTGCCTGCGCAAAGGGGTTTTTGGCTACTTATCTGATATGCAATTAGCGTGTGATAGCGAAGGTAGAAGGAGCAAGACCGGCTTCAGCCGTTTTTGGCTTGACCGTGATGCGGTTACCTACGCCAACTGAAATGAGATAATTTGTTCCGGTACCGGTACCAATAGAAGGGTCTCTTGGAATACTGACCACATACGAA
>JAQBQQ010000031.1 GCA_028286915.1 Candidatus Peribacteria bacterium
GATGTCTATTGGTGCACCGGAGTTAATCTGCCGCAACGAGAAGCGTATGTTGCAGGAATCTGTCGATACATTGCTCAATAACTCCGCCCGTGCCGGCAAGACGCTCTTTACCGCCGGTGATCGCCGCAAGCTGCGCTCCTTGTCGGATATGTTAAAGGGAAAGCAGGGACGTTTCCGTCAGAACCTGCTTGGTAAGCGTGTGGACTACTCCGGCCGCTCCGTTATTGTGGTTGGACCGCATTTGCGCATTCACCAGTGTGGACTGCCAAAGGAAATGGCCATGAAATTGTTCAAGCCGTTCGTCATCGGTCGTATTATCCGTGGCGAGCTTGCCCATAACGTAAAGGCCGCTGAGCGTCTGGTGCAGGATTCCACCAAAGAGGTGTGGGACATTCTGGAAGATGTTATTAAAGACAAGTACGTGCTCCTTAACCGTGCGCCAACGCTGCACCGTCTGGGTATTCAGGCATTTATGCCGCAGCTTGTGGAAGGCCTGGCTATTCAGCTGCATCCGCTTGTATGTGCCGCCTTTAACGCGGACTTCGATGGCGACCAGATGGCCGTCCACGTGCCACTCTCCGCCAAGGCCCAGCAGGAAGCCGCGGATCTTATGTCCGCCGCCAATAACGTGCTTAAGCCATCCGCCGGAGAGCCGATCATTAACCCGGTACAGGACATGGTTATCGGGTGTTACTTCCTTACGCAGTGGCACGATGGCAAGAAGGGCCATGGCATGACGTTCTCTTCTCCGGAAGAAGCATTTATGGCGTACGACAGCGGAATAATTGACTTACAGGCAAAGATTAACGTGCGCTACACGCACCTTGCCCCATCCGGAACGGCCAAAGCCGGTGACCGCGAAATAGTGGAGACATCCGTCGGTCGTCTTAAGTTCCAGACTGTTGTTCCACCGGCGCTCGGCCTTATTAACAAGACCATGAAGAAGTCGCCGCTTTCCAATCTGGTTGCCCAGGCGTTGGAGCTTGTCGGCCGCGAGGAAACGGTAGCCTTTGCCGACCGTATTAAAGATATTGGTTTCGAATTCGCTACAATCTCCGGTATTTCCATTGCTGTATCAGATATTATTGTGCCGGATGCCCGTAAAGAAATGCTGGAAGTGGCCAATGAGAAAATCCGTACTATCAACAACTACTATTATAAGGGTCTGATGACGGCTGATGAGCGTTATAATCACGCCATCCGTACCTGGAGCCAGACAAAGAATGAAGTGGGAGCCGCGATGATCAAAGGGTTCCTGGTCTACCCGGAAAACGACATTACCTATGTGATTGACTCCGGCGCCCGTGGTAACTGGGGACAGGTGACGCAGCTAGCCGGTATGAAAGGACTCGTAGCCAACCCGTCCGGACGCACCATCGAATTGCCGGTTCAGAGCAGCTTAAAAGAAGGTTTCAACGTGCTTGAGTACTTTATCGCCACGCACGGAGGACGTAAGGGTAAGTCCGATACGGCTCTTAAAACAGCTGAGGCCGGTTACCTCACCCGTCGTCTGGTGGATGCCGTACAGGATGTCATTATCCGCGAAGAAGATTGCGGAGGTGATATCGGCCACATGGTAACGCGCAGGGAAAGCGAGGAAATTGGCGAGAAGATAGAAGTACGTCTTTTCGGCCGTTCATTGGCCCGCGATGTGAAGGTAAACGGTAAAACTATTGCCAAGCGCGATGATGAAATTGATGCCAAGTTCCTCGATCTCATGAAAGAGCACGGCATTGATGACGTGGAAGTGCGCTCCGTGATGACCTGCCGCACCCGCGGAGGAATCTGCGTAAAGTGCTACGGTCGCGACTTATCCAATAACCGCACGGTCCGCATTGGCACGCCAATCGGTATTATTGCCGCCCAGTCCATTGGAGAACCGGGTACTCAGCTTACTATGCGTACCTTCCACATGGGAGGAGTCGCCGAAGGAGCGGATATCACGCAGGGTCTTACCCGCGTGGAAGAATTGTTTGAAGCCAGAAACCCGCGCACGCCCGCCACGCTGTCCGATATTGACGGTCGTGTGAAAGTAACGCACCAGGGTGGAAAGACGCTCATCCAGATTGTGGCCGAACAGCCGGGCGAGGATACGTACTTCATTCCATCCGGGTATGAAGTGACCGTAAAGAAGGGCCAGGCGGTAAAAGAACGCGCCGTTATTGCCAAGTCTTCAACGGACAAGTCCACGCTTAAGGTATCCATCAGCGGAGAAATCAGTGTCATTGAACACGGTATTGTCAAAGTACGGCATGATGAAATTCAGGAACGTTCCTATGAATTCGGTCCCCGTGAGTCTCTGCTCGTCAAAACCGGTTCTTTTGTAGAAGCGGGTCAGGCGCTTAACGTCGGTCACTACAACCTGCAGGAGCTTCTGGACAAAAAAGGCGCCTATGCCGTTCAGCGGTATATTGTGCATGAAGTACAGCATATTTACGCTTCGCAGGGCCAGACTATCAATGACAAGCACTTGGAAATTATCGTCAAGAAAATGTTCTCCAAAATCCGCATTATCGACGCCGGTGAAACACGCTTCCTGCCTGGTGAAACGGCGGATATCGGCGAACTGCAGTACGAAAATGATCGTCTGATGAAAGAAGGCAAGAAGAATATTAAGCCTGCCACATATGAACAGCTTCTGTTGGGTATTACGCGTGTTGCCCTTGCCACAGACAGCTGGCTGGCTGGAGCTTCCTTCCAGGAGACCATCCGCGTCTTGGTAGAAGCCGCCACTACCCGCCGCATCGATATGCTGCAGGGTCTCAAAGAAAACGTGATTATCGGTCGCCTTATCCCAACCGGAGAAGTCTACCGCAAGCGCTTCCTGTCATTACCGGAAATTGCTGCTCTGGAAGAGCAGACAGAAGAGTAATAGCTGAAAGCTGTGAGCTATGAGCTGTAAGTGCTCATAGCTCATGTCTCAAAGCTTATAGCTCGTCTGGAATAACTTTACTTCCACCATCTATCCCTCTACTATTTCGCCCCATGCCAACCGTTAATCAACTTATTCGCAAGCCACGTCGCCAGAAGCGTCGTAAATCCAAGGCTCCTGCCATGCAGAGCACATGGAACGCGCTCAAAATGCGCGATGTTCCGCTCGCAAGCGGCTCACCCTTCAAGCGCGGTGTATGCGTAAAAGTAACCACTATGACCCCAAAGAAGCCAAACTCCGCTTTGCGCAAAATCGCCCGTGTACGCCTTACCAATGGTTATGAAGTGAAGGCATACATTATGGGTGAAGGACACAACCTGCAGGAACACTCCGTGGTACTTATCCGTGGCGGGCGCGTAAAAGACTTGCCAGGTGTGCGTTACCACATTATCCGTGGCGTGCTGGATACCGAAGGCGTCCGTGACCGTAAGCAGGGCCGAAGTCGCTACGGAGCGAAGAGGCCGAAGGCGAAGGCGAGTTAATTGGTTCTTGGTTGATTGGTTTATTGGAACAAAGATTCCAGTAATCAATACTTCCGACTCCAATCAACTAATAAACCAGTCAACTAATCAACTTTCTCTCCACTTATTACTCACTCGATATGGCAAAAGCTGTAAAACAGTACATCCCCGAAGGTTCCGATTCTCTGCAGGAGAAGTTCATTAACTGTCTCATGATGCAGGGCAAGAAGGCCATTGCACGTCGTATCTTCAAGGATTCCATGGAGATCATCAAAACGCGTACCAAAGATGCGCCTCAGGAAGTATTCAGCAAGGCGCTTCTAAACGTAACTCCGCTGGTGGAAGTGCGCCCAAAGCGCGTGGGAGGTTCTGTGTACCAGGTGCCGGTAGAAGTAACGCCCAAGCGTCAGCAGGCATTGTCTATTCGCTGGATTTTAATTGCAGCCCGCTCCCGCAAGGGAATTCCTATGGCTCACAAGCTTGCCTTGGAACTATTGGACGCCTCTGCAGAACAGGGTGCCGCCATTAAGAAGAAGCAGGACGTGCTCAAAATGGCACAGGCGAACAAGGCGTTTGCGCATTTGGCTAAGTAAATATTGCGCCTATGCCTCAGTCTACTATTTCTGTAGCCGACTATACTGAAACAGCCAATTCGGCTACATGTCTTTCTCCGGAAGTGATTGAGCAGCATCTATGGGGTCATCTGCCAGATGCCATATCTGCAATTGTTCGTGCTCACTGCCAGAGGTGTCTGGACTGTAAAAGCGCTAAGCAGAAATATGTTACAAATTTAGCGGATCAAATTAGAGCTGCTTGTTAAAGCTGCCATATTATTTCCGGTAAGTTCAATATACCTGGTCGCCTCATATGCCAGCGAAAATTTTGGGTTTCGCTTATTCAGCAGTCTTCATGCATATTTCCTGTGCACGCTCTTGTGGCTTGGTATTGGCCTTTGCATTGGTTTTGGTAATACCCTCTTCCTATTGGAATGACTTGGCCCACTTGCGTACGGATGTCTCTGAAAAACTGACCTTGCGCGCAACTGCTGCAGAACTGCGCTTGTGGTCTAATTGTAGCTAATAGAATAGGCGGTGGAATGCCGTTGGGATTTTTTATGTAAAAGCATAAAGTAATGAAAATTTATAATAGACAGACTATTTGGCATATCCGGTCGATATTGACATAATTAGGAAGTAATATTATTATAAACAAAGAGTTTATGGCTTTTGATCATTGATAAAGCGGCCTTAACCATTACCCAGCAAAGAGGGCAAAGCGATGAAGTCGATCCTTTCGATGGCGTCAGGGATCCTATTCCTCGTCAGCTTCCTCCCGTACATTCGGGGGATCCTGCGGGGTGAGACAAAATCTTCCAAGGCGTCATGGATTATCTGGGCGTCCTTGGACACCATCTCGCTCTGCGGGATGTATGCGAAAGGAACGCTCAACGGACAGATCATTGGCGCGGTGCTCGGCGCGTGGGTCGTCGTCGCTTTGGCGCTTCGCTACGGCGTGTCGGGGTGGACGAAGCTCGATGTCATCTGCCTCATTGGCGCCGTTCTCGGGATCTTCCTGTGGTGGCTGTCCAATGAGCCGACGGTGGGTATCCTCACAAGCGCCATTGTTGTTGTCCTCGGGTCGTTCCCAACCTTCGTCACGGCATGGAGAAATCCATTGCATGAGAACAAGGTCGCATGGACGATTATGTTCATCTCGTGCATCTGTGCGCTCATCGCCGTCCCGCAATGGACACTGGCCGATGCCGCGCAACCTGTCGCCTTCACCATCGTGGAGACGACCATGATATTCCTGTTATGGATTCGGCCCCGCTTTAAGATCCAAGTCGAAGCACTCATTTCGGCGCCAGCAGAGTCATGAAGTTGATTGCTGGCACAAACCATCTGCGCATGTCGGCATGCCGATAGGCGCAAGAGGGCTTCCACTTTCGTGGAGGCCCTTCTTGTAGTTCTACTAAACTCCAGCAAGAATATTACCGCCCTGCTCCATAGATTTCTTCACGGCCGGCATGTGTTTAAGGACTTTATACCACTCTATCATTGCCTCTAGCGCTGAGTTCGTCATAACACTTTTACGGGCTGATGGATAGAATATTAGTATTTCGGTGTCCATCCCGCTATCAGGCAATGAATATGTTGATGCACAACTGTTGATATTTGCTGTAAATGGAACGGTGCAAATCGGTCATTATATTGAACAGACAGAAAGCTGTAGGGTATATTTATAACATGAAACACGTCTCTTCTGAAAAAGATCATAATATGGTTATACGTGCAAAGGTCGTTGTTCTTAGCATGGGTCGTGCATGGGCGCCGTCTGTTGTAGAAATGTCAGATAAGTACATTACTCCGATATGTTTCCCCGCTGCTGCTATCCGGCGGACCGGCGTACAGGTTCGTGAGTATTTTGAGTGTCTGTTACAGGCGGGCAAGGGTCCGGCGGGGCTCGTGGAAGTTACCGTTCGGAAAACAGGAGAACAAATCTCGCAGCACGTACAGAAACAGGCATGGAAAACATTATTTGAAGGTAAACCATCCCTGGACACAGGCATTTTCGGGCCGCTTGAAGACCAGGAGATATTCTGATGTACAACCGTTGACATTTAATGTAAAATGAGTATAATGTGTGCATCAAAAAGTTACTTCACACAAACAAACATCATGCCTGCCACTATTGAATTCTTTCCGAAAGATCAATCCTCCGCCATTGTGCAGCCGGTTTTGTTGGGTAAGAGACAGGACGGCTTATTGAAAAAGATTATTGCCACGTATTGCGACCTCACAGTAATGCGTTTGCTGAGTGAAGGCGTGGCCTGTAGTGAGCATCTGCAGACGCAAATTCAGGCTGAGGTGCCGGGCCAGGTATTCGAGCAGATATTTATGGATCCCGAGTTATCCGTGCTTTTTGCGGGTCAGCAGATACTGTCCCCGGCCATGGAGCACCGGCTGAAAATGATGATTGAGCAGCGGATTCTCAAGCTGATTCCTGCGCCATCCGGCCATGCTCCTCTTATGCTAAAGTCGCCCTTCTCCATGATGATGCATGTATTACCGGCTTGCTGCGTGTTGCTTATGGGTTTGATGGTTATGGCTATGCGGGCTTTTCATTGATACTACCCGGAACCTGGTATTCTTCTGCATACATAACGCGCATTTTATAGTGGCTAGAAACTTTACATAAAGTTTATGCGTGAGAGTTATGAACATGGATAATTGCAATAATGGCCTCATGAAGAGATTTGATCTCATCGGTTATCCGGTATTCGTTAGACGTAATTTCTGACAATTTCGTCCTGTCGTAGACACTAATTGCCTGAATTGGACTTTCATTGGCATACTCAAGCGGATGCCCTACTAATTCTTCAGAACTTTCTAAGAATTCCAGTGTGTCCGCAGGGTAACCGAATGTTTTATGCCGATTTTTTTGTCTTATAAGTAGCCTCATTTCTTTGCGAGTTTCTGCATGGATTCCTGTCACTATGTACCCAGAAGAACTCAATTCATTTTTTTCCAGAAACCGTTGAAAGTGCGTATGATAGTCTTCCTGGCTGGCAACCCATTCTGGCGGATAAAAGGTTAGTTCTTTCATATTAGCATTATAAATAATTAATAGTATATGTCAATATAAACTGTGGTTATTCGTCTATTTATAGAGGATATTCCTATTTCATGACTGTGATCTTTTACCTATAGTCTCTCTACTTTAAGAGGAGTGACGGCGATTTTAAGCGCTTATCACTAACGGCTCATTTGTTTTCCTTTCTCATTTCTTCTCATGGACCTCAAGAATCTACGTAACATCGGTATTATCGCGCACATTGATGCCGGTAAAACCACCACATCCGAGCGTATTTTGTATTACACCGGCCGCACGCATAAAATTGGTGAAGTGCATGAAGGTGAAGCCACCATGGACTGGATGGAGCAGGAGCGCGAACGCGGTATTACGATTACGTCCGCTGCCACGCAGGCGCACTGGAAGAGCCATTACATGACCGACCCGGAGGAAATTGAAACGACCATTAACCTTATTGATACTCCCGGCCACGTGGACTTTACGGCCGAAGTGGAGCGTAGTCTCCGCGTGCTGGACGGTGGAGTGGTGGTGTTTGACGGTTCGCAGGGTGTGGAACCCCAGTCCGAAACAGTCTGGCGTCAGGCTGATAAGTACGATGTGCCTCGTTTGGCTTTCGTCAACAAGATGGACAAGACCGGTGGTGATTTTTACATGTCATTGGATAGCATTTATGATCGTCTCTCAAAGAAGGCAGTTCCTATTCAGCTGCCTATCGGGTCTGAATCGGATTTTTCCGGTATCGTCGATCTTATTGGTATGAAGGCCTACACGTTTGAAGGAAAAATGGGTGAAACACGCAAAGAAATCCCCATTCCGGAGGAAATGATGAACCAGGTAAAAGAGTACCGCAGCCAGCTTATGGAAAAGGTGGCCGAAAATTCGACTGATGACATTCTGGATATATATTTGCAAAATGGTGTGCTGACTGACCGTGAACTAATGGAAGCCATCCGCGCAGCCGTGGTGCAGAATAAGTTGTACCCGGTTTTGTGCGGTTCATCCTTGCAGAACATGGGTGTGCAGCTGGTACTGGACGCGGTGGTGAACTATCTGCCTTCGCCAATGGATATTCCGCCGGTGAAGGGTAAGAGCCCAAGGACCGACGAAGTGGAGGAGCGCAGTGCCGATATTAATGAGCCGTTGTCCGCCATCGCGTTTAAAATCGCCACCGATCCGTTCGTGGGTAAGCTGACATTCATCCGCGTGTACTCCGGCGTGCTTACGTCCGGTACTCATGTGTATAACGCCCGCACCGGTAACAAAGAACGCATCGGACGTATTGTGCGTTTGCATGCCAACTCACGTCAGGAAGTTGATAAGATTGAAGCCGGCGACATTGGCGCCGCTATCGGTCTGAAAGAAACGCGTACCGGCGATACCATCTGCGATGAAAACAAGCCGATTCAGTTGGAATCCATTACTTTCGCCGAACCGGTGCTTTCTCTGGCTGTTGAGCCGAAGACAAAGGCAGACCAGGAAAAGATGGGCATTGCCCTGGGTCGTCTGGTAGAAGAAGATCCAACGCTCCGCGTGCATACCGATGAAGAAACCGGCCAGACCATTCTGGAAGGCATGGGTGAATTGCACCTGGATATTATTGTTGATCGTATGCGCCGCGAGTTTAAGGTGGAAAGCAACGTAGGTGCGCCGCAGGTTGCCTACCGCGAGACTATTCAGACAGAAGTGGAGCACGAAGAGAAATACGTCAAGCAGTCCGGTGGACGCGGACAGTACGGACATGTGGTATTTACGCTTCGTCCGCAGGAGCCGGGCAAAGGCTACGAATTCATCAATAACATTGTATCCGGTCGCATTCCACGTGAATTTATTACGCCATGTGATAAGGGTTTCCAGGAAGGTATGAGCCGCGGTATTTTGGCCGGTTACCCTGTGGTAGACGTGCAAGTGGATCTTACCGACGGTTCGTACCACGATGTGGACTCGAATGAATTTGCCTTTAAAATGTGTGCGTCCATGGGTTTCCAGGCCGCCGCCCGCAAGGCGGATCCTGTTATTCTGGAGCCGGTTATGAAAGTGGAAGTAGTCACGCCGGAGCAGTTCTTCGGTGACATCATGGGAGACATTAACAAGCGCCGCGGACTTATTCTGGATACCAGCGATCGTGGAACAGCCAAGGTGATTACGGCAAATGTGCCGTTATCTGAAATGTTCGGTTACGTAGGCGACATGCGTTCCATGACACAGGGCCGCGCCAGCTACTCCATGGAACCAAGTCATTACGCTAAAATGCCGAAGAATAAAGTGGACGAAATTGTGGCAGCCAGAGCCGGCGGAAAGTAAATCCAGACAGTACGAAAGCAGTACCGGGAAAACGGGAATCACATGCGATTCCCGTTTTTTATGTGTCATGAAGGATCATTCCTCTCGGGCGCGTGCGCAGCTATGGTGAGCCACCATAAAGTACGACTACAGGCTATCTTTCAATAGCTTTTTCAATTCTTCCTTTTGTTGCATCAGCTTATGGATGCAGATATCGGTTTTTTCCAGCAGAGCTTTGGCAATCGGCTTGAGTGCCGAGTATGTTGCGTTAGCATCTTTTTGCGGCGTATCAAACAGTTCACGTAGAAGAATTTTGGAACCATTGAGCAATGAGCCAAGTATTTCTCCATCACTTTCCGCCAGGAAACCAAAGCGCTGCGCTGCAAAAAATAATTCTTTACTTGGTACGCCATCGGGCATGACATCTTGCGAGTTACCGAGAATACGGATGATCTCTTCATCATTCAGGACGTGGCTCTTATCTGCAAGCATGGTGAGTTGGGCATTCATCCACAAGCCATGGCGCAGTATGGCATGCAGCTGATGTACGCACAGTGTAATACTTTCGGCGAAAAACCCCTGCTCAAATGCTTTCTGCGCCAGTGCTTTGCGTTTTATTTGGCTTACAGTAAAAAGATCAAGTTTATTCATGCTTCCGATAATTTTTGCCTTGGCTGTGTCGGGCATGGAACTCATAAGATTGATAGTACTCCGGTAACGCCTGGAAACAATCAATGGAGCGGGTTTCTTCATCAGACATAGTAAAATCAGCGAAGCTATAGCAGGCTAAGTTTCACTGTAGTAAAACGTTGATACACAGCCGGATTGTCGTTATGCTTTTTGCCTGGAGCATTTCAATAACTTCTTTTCCTATGGCAACCATCAAAAAACGTTTCACCGAAGACAGTTACAAAAAGGAGCCGTGGTTCCGTGCTCTGTGCGGCGCCATGAAATCCTGCGAGACGGAAGAAGACATGGCGAATTTTTTGCGGGATATCGGCACGCTCAGTGAGCTCCAAGCATGGAGTGAGCGGCTGGAAGTGGCCAAACAATTATCTACCGGCACCAGCTACCGGGTGATTGCCAAAAATACCGGTGCCAGTACCACCACCGTTACGCGCGTGGCAAAATTTTTAGAAAACGGCCAGGGCGGTTACCGGAAAATATTGAACACGCACCGGCACCATCGCCTGCAGAAGCCGGATGCACTGGAAGAGAAACTGCAAGCTGTTAAAGATCGTGTGCTTGATTACGGCGTGAAAAATGCAGAAAGTCATGCATCGGCCGGCCCGAAGCCGGTGAGTGTATTGCAGAAATATTTACAGAAATAATTGTCTGATGGATTCAGCTGAAACTTTCCGTTACGGCAGGGGAATGATGGACAAGCATATGCAACGTTGTCTGGATCTGGCCGTGCAAGGCCGTGGACTGGTTGGTAACGGCGCTCTTGTCGGTGCCGTTCTGGTCCGTGATACTGTCAGTATCGCCGAGGGGTTCCATGCGGGTTTTGGCAAGCTGCATGCGGAGCGTGACTTGCTCAACCGGTTTACCGGCGATATTCTTCCTGGTGATGTCTTGTACGTGAATTTGGAGCCCTGCTGCCACCATGGGAAGACACCGCCATGTACCGACAGTATTCTGCAGCGTGGCATAAAGCATGTTGTCTACGGCATGCGCGATCCGGATACGCGTGTTTCCGGCCATGGTATTGAGGCGCTGCGCCGTGCCGGTGTGACAGTACGCGCTTCGCGTGACACAGCGGCCTGTGAATACGTGAACAGAGGTTTTATATCCGTACGGACAAACGGCCGTCCGTGGATCACGCTCAAGCAGGCGCGCATGCCAGACGGCTCTATTGCCAATATGGATGGTTCACCGAAAAATATCACATCCAATGCGCAGAATATATGGTCACATTATTATCTTCGAGCCCGTTCCGATGCCATTATCGTCGGGGTCGGGACTATTATTACGGATAACCCGAAGCTTACCATTCGCCACCATGAAGGTGCGCATCAGCCGTATCGTATTGTGCTGGACCCACACCTGCGGCTGCCGGAAAATAGCCGGGTGGTTACCGATGAGTATCGTGAACGGACGATTATTTGTACCGACAAGAATACGTCTGCCAATGAAGTAAAAAAGAATGCCTTACAAGCCAGTGGCGTACGTGTGGTATCAGTCGACATGCATCGGGATACCTTTGACTGGGCACAATTATGGCAGGCGCTCACGGCACCCGCGGATGATTATATTGGCATGACCAGCGTGCTTGTAGAAGGTGGGAGAAGAACATGGGATCTGTTCCGCCGCAATGGAATGATGGATGAAGAAGTGACACTGGTAGGTGTACCATCATAGTCGTGACCCATGACGATTCTGTAGCGGCTGATGTTCTTGGCCTTTTTTCTGCACAAACAGTCTGTTTCATAAAGTCACCCATGGGTTATGTTGCCGGTCTGCATCTGCCGGATAGAGTTGCCGTTGTATCGCAGCTGAATGCCGATGTGGATGTTATTCAATTCTTCGTTACGTCACTGTACGAGCTGGATATGCATTTTCCACACCTTATGCATCATGTTAAAAAAGACGGCTGCATGTGGATTTCCTGGCCGACAAAAGAATCCGGTTTTGACAGCGATTTAAACGAAAGTGTCATCCGCCAGGTGGGTAATAAAAATGACTGTATGGATGCGCAAATTTCCATTATTGATGATACGTGGCTGGGGATGAAGTTCTTAGCGCCTGCCCGCTAAGCGTCATTTCTGGAGCGGTCGGACATTTCATGGGTTCCTGGAATCGTTTTTCTCATAAGAAATAATCAAACCTGCCACTTATTCGCGCAATCAGGTTAATTTTTTGACCACTTTTTGGGCGATGCCATAGAAAAGGCTTTTGGCTTTATTGCTGGCCGGCAATGCGCCGGTGGTTGCAAAATTTTTCACAATGGCGCCAAATTCCGCGCCTTTCTTTTTAGCCGCTTCCAGTGCCTCCGGTCGTTTATCAAGCACCAGTCCGAAGCTTTTATCCATATTCACACAGTGCTCTTCAAAGTGTGTGCCGATGACAGTGCCGCCGAAATATTTAATAGCCTCCCGCACATGACTGGTGGAATTTTCCATAACCGTGTTCCACACAAAATTGCCGGAACCACCTGTAAAAACCAAATAGAATGGTTTGCCGCCAAGTGTCCCCTTGGAATGCGTGGCGCTGTCCAGACAGAAACTGCCCATGCGGTCGATAAGATTTTTTAAGTGTGCCGGCACACTAAAGTTCCAGATGGGCGTGACAATCACCACTCCCTTGGCCTGTTCTATTGAATGTTGAATGTCCTGAAAATCCTTTCCCTGGTCTTTCTTTGGATCATAAAAAGCGAGAGTAAAATGTTCAATGTTCTTCTCGCGCAATTTCACCGCCTGGACATGCAGGGTATCTATACTTTTCATGCCTGTCATAAAATTTTCCGCTAGTAGTTCACTATTACTCGGCTCATTCATGCCGGCACACACTACGAGAACATTGGTTTGAGGATCTTGAATGGGCATGGAGCAGGGGTGAAAACACACTGCAGACAGTGGCACAAAAGCCGTCGCAGGCTATCCATAGTACTGAATGTCAGGTGTGTTCAACACGCCCGGCCGGCACTTTGCTTTGCCGATGGTGGTTCTTTGTGGTGCGGCACCTGTTTGATGCAGGGTGCATTCGGCACTTTTTCTCTTTAAAAAGCCGTCCTCCGGGGTAGTATAAGAAACTCTTTTCTTATCTTGACCCTGTAGCGCTGATTCAATATCTTGTATGGTTGTGCGATAAATAAATCTATATATTGTGTTCCCCTTCCTTTCCCCCGTATGAACCCCTCCTCCGCTACCTCCGACGCATCGTCCGCTTCCGCCGTGTCTCCAGACACGTCTCCCGATGCAAAAACTTTGTTCCCTACCGATGGCGGCATGAGCGTAAATCGCATGTTCACAACTCCCGGCAGCGACCCGCTGGAAGAAGTGACGTACGAGCGGCGCATGTCCCGCATTACCAATACCGATGGTTCGGCCGTCTTTGAAATGGAAGGTGCCGAGGTGCCGGCCAGCTGGAGCCAAGTGGCAACCGATATTGTGGTGAGCAAATATTTCCGTAAGGCGGGTGTGCCGCAGTACGACGATAAGGGGAATGTACTGTTGGATGAAAAAGGCGAAGTGAAAAAAGGACCGGAACGCAGCGTAAAGCAGGTGGTTCGCCGTCTGGCCGGTTGCTGGCGCTTGTGGGGCGAGAAGTACGGCTACTTCGCCACGTCACAGGATGCTCAGGCATTTGAGGATGAGCTGAGCTACATGCTGGTGCACCAGATGGCGGCCCCCAACAGTCCGCAGTGGTTCAATACCGGTCTGGCCAGCGCGTATGGCATTACTGGTTTGGCACAAGGCCACTATTACTGTGAGCCGGAGACGGGTGCTGTCAAAAGAAGTACCGATGCTTATACCCATCCGCAGCCGCATGCCTGTTTTATCCAGAGCGTGGATGACGATATGGTAAACGAGGGCGGTATTATGGATCTGTGGGTCCGCGAGGCACGTCTCTTTAAGTTTGGTTCGGGTACGGGAACGAACTTCAGTAATCTTCGCGGTTCCGGCGAGCCGCTTTCCGGCGGCGGTACCAGCGGCGGTCTTATGAGTTTTCTTAAAATCGGTGATCGCGCTGCCGGTGCCATTAAGTCCGGCGGAACAACGCGCAGAGCCGCCAAAATGGTCTGTCTGGACTTGGATCATCCGGATATTGAAGAGTTCATTAACTGGAAGGCGAGCGAGGAGAAGAAAGTTGCGGCGTTGGTGGAGGCCGGCTATTCATCCGACTTTAACGGTGATGCCTACCTGACGGTTTCCGGCCAGAACTCCAATAACTCCGTCCGTATTGCGCATGAGTTCTTCCAGTCTGTAGAACAGGATGGCGAGTGGAATCTGTACTGGCGCACCGAGCTTCGTAAAGCCGAAAAAGAAGGCCGCAAGCCCGTGCCATCCAAGACTCTCAAGGCCAGAGCATTGTGGGATCAGATCAGTTATGCAGCCTGGGCCTGTGCCGACCCGGGAGTACAGTACGACACTACCATTAACGATTGGCATACGTGTCCCGCGGATGGCCGCATCAATGCCAGTAATCCATGCAGTGAATACATGTTTCTGGATAACACGGCCTGCAATCTGGCGTCGCTGAATCTGCTCACTTTTTACGATGAAGATCCTTCGTCAGGCTCAGCAGGTACATTCCAGTTGCAAAAATTCCAGCACGCTGTCCGCCTCTGGACCATTGTTCTGGAAGTCTCTGTTCTCATGGCACAGTTCCCAAGCAAGGAGATTGCCGAACTCAGTTACAAGTTCCGCACACTGGGCTTGGGGTACGCCAACCTGGGCGCCATGCTTATGCGTATGGGTATTCCCTACGACAGTGAGCAGGGTCGCGCTATTTGCGGTGCGCTTACTGCCATTCTTACCGGGGAAAGCTACGCCACATCCGCGGAAATGGCCGGTCATTTGGGCACGTTCCCGGGTTACGCTCCAAACCGCGAACACATGCTGCGCGTCATTCGCAATCACCGCCGCGCTGCATATAACGCCCCTGCAAAAGAGTACGAAGGTCTGCATGTACCGCCTGTCGGTATAGACCAGGCTGTGTGTCCTCCTTCTATGCTGGAAGTCGCCAAAGAAACATGGGACCGCGCACTGCGTGAAGGCGAAAAGAACGGCTACCGCAACGCACAGGTAACTGTCATTGCCCCGACAGGAACTATCGGACTGCTTATGGATTGCGATACCACCGGCGTGGAACCCGATTTTGCACTGGTGAAGTTTAAAAAACTCGCCGGCGGTGGCTACATGAAGATTGCCAATCAGTCTGTTAAGCCGGCACTTGTTGCTCTCGGTTACTCCGAAAGCGATGTGAAAGACATTATGCGTTACGTCATGGGAACCCTCAGCCTGGAAGGCGTCCCGCACATCAATCGTCAGAGCCTGAAAGCCAAGGGTTTTACGGATTACGACATTGCCAATATTGAGAAAAAATTGCCATCCGTGTTTGAAATCGGTTTTGTCTTCAATAAGTGGAATCTGGGCGATGATATGCTTAAGCGCATCGGCTTTAGTGATGCCGACATACAGGACCCGGCTTTAAGCGTTCTAAAGAAGCTTGGTTTTACCGATGCGCAGATTGAAGAGGCCAACGTGGTTATCTGCGGCCATATGACCGTGGAGGGTGCGCCAAACCTCAAGTCCGAGCACCTGCCGGTATTCGATTGCGCCAACAAGTGCGGCAAGATCGGCAAACGCTTCATTGCAGCCGAAGGACACATCCGCATGATGGCCGCCAGCCAGCCGTTTATTTCCGGAGCCATATCCAAGACCATCAACCTGCCAAATGAAGCCACTATTGAGGACATTAAAAATGCGTACTCACTGAGCTGGAAATTGGGACTCAAGGCCAACGCTTTGTACCGCGACGGCTCCAAAATGAGCCAGGCGCTCAGCAATAAGTCTGATAAAAAAGAGGCGAAGAAAGAAGTGGAGATCAAAACCGTCGAAAAGATTGTCATGAAAGAAGTTCCCCGCCGCCGCAAATTGCCAGAAGAACGCATGGCTATTGCTCATAAGTTCAATGTGGCAGGCCACGAAGGCTACGTGCACGTTGGTATGTATGAAGACGGCACGCCGGGCGAGATCTTCATAAAAATGAGCAAAGAAGGTTCCACATTGTCCGGTGTTATGGATACGTTGGCACTCTCGCTAAGTATGAACTTGCAGTACGGTGTGCCGCTGGAAGTGCTCTGTGAAAAGCTTGTCCACACCCGCTTTGAGCCTATGGGTATGACCGGCAACAAGGAAATCCCCATGGTGAAATCCATCATGGATTATCTTGGCCGCTGGCTGGCACTCAAGTTCCTCACGCGGGACAAGGCAAAAATGCTCCACAATGCCGAGCTGGTGGACCGCGCATACAATACGGGTACGAAGAGCAAGGACGCCTTTGCCATGCGCCTCCCGGTGGTCGACGAGGGCACGGTGGCACATGAAGGGTCGCTCTCCACTTTTCATCTGTCGTCGGATGACAGCCAGGAGGAGTCCGGTGTTTCCGGCGGAGAAACCAGTTTAGAGCAGGCAAAATTACAGGGTTTCACCGGTTCTATTTGTACCGGCTGCGGTTCCACAAAAATGAAACGTAACGGCTCCTGCGAACTTTGTCTGGATTGCGGTGCAACATCCGGTTGCAGCTAGCCTGCACTGCTTAAGATAAAAAGATAGTAATCAGAAAAACAGGAAGGCAGCAATGTCTTCCTGTTTTTGTTTGGCACATACAGAGAAAAAGACACATCAGACAGCTTTATTCCGCATGTTGATTTTATAAATAGCTGGCTCCGGAGGATTGGTAGCTTGTGCATCGACGCCATTGGTAAGCACTTTTGCTACATCATTCTGTGTACATTCCACAGTCCAGCCGAGCCGTTCAAATATCCCCCGTTCTATATAGGAAGCTGTTATTGCTGTGAGTGCAGGCAATTCTGCTTCAGGTTGTGTTTCCATGAAGTAAAGAGGTAAATAACGTGCGAAGACTAATAGCACATTCGTTATCTGTCAAAACAGAATATGGGCTTTCTGTTTTGTTACAAAGCTAAAGTAACCATGACAGCGCAAGAATTCATGCGGCAGGCGGAGTAGGTATTCGCCGTTATTTAGACAGATCAATTTGAGATGTTCTACACTGTTGCCATGGCTGATTCCTTTCTTGATCACATTCCGTCTCACGAACAACAGCGTCTGCGCCGCATGATGAGCCCGGAGGCGTATGAGCGGCTGCGCGAAAAAGTGAAGGGGCCGGAGGATTTGGAGAAGGAAATGGATGGCAACGCACTTATGGCTGAATTAAAGTTTGCATTGGAGACAGATCCGGAAATTCAGCAGCTATTAAAAGAACGTGTGGCTACAGATATTTCAAAGCAAGGAATAGAAGCCATGCTGGACGGAACATCTGTGGATGCGGCACTTAAGATCCAGCTTGAACAAGGGCGGTTTTCCATAGGCATCGCATCTCACCCCGCTACACATACGGATCAGCTTGTTGTTATGCCCGAAGGCAACGTGCAGGAAAGCATTCCACTTATGTCCACTGTGAGCGACAGGTACGTACGTCAGTTCATTATCGGGAATCTTTAAATTGTGCATAAAAAAAGCCCGCAGTTGTAGCGGGCTTTGGTCTAAAGGAGAGATTTAATGAATACCTGGGATAAACAGAATTCCAAACATGGAATTAACGAGGAGAGCACGGATCATACAAAAGGAGCAGAAAACAAACAGAAGAGAAGAGGTGATAACAGAGCGGCGTTAACATCCCCTGACAGCTGCACACGATACTTGTTCAAAAAATTATTTCAAGATCTGGACTTTATGGCAGCCATATAGTGATTCCTCGACCATGTGTCATCATGTCAAATGTGCGTATACATGAATTGTACAAAGCGTATGAACAAAATATTGTCACAACCGACCTCACGAAACAGCAGGCAAAGTCTGGCAAAAATATAAGCACCAAGACATTTTTCTATTTTTTGTGCAATGCAAAAGATCAGAAATAATACGTCATAAAGTAACGATGTCGGCCGTAATAGTCACATTATTCATACCGGCAAAGATTTTAGTTTGCATTGTTTTCTCTCATTGTACGTATCAATAAAAACTGCCTGGCACTGCATGTTGATTGCTTCAAGATTTAAACTTGTTAAATTTTTATAAGAATAAGTCTCAGGCATATCAAGGTGTTTTTACTGGCCTCACAATTACAGATAAATGAGACGACTTCTTATTCTCATCGAATTATTCCCGATGAGCGATGCCAAGTCGGTCAGGTTGGAATAGTGAGGTTTGTGTATGATTGTTTATAGATGAGAACTGTCCTGTAAATAGTAAGACATGTTACGCTAGGCCAGACGAACCATGACAGATATAGCTATTCCCAGTTATGGCAGCATGAATATGACTCTAGGTTAATAATGAAGCAGCATATAAAATTATAATAAGCCCTTATATTAAACATAAAGTTTGATACTATTTTGTATTCAATAAACTGAAGATGGATCGCTAAATTTGACTATATTATCATCTGGCGCCGTCTTGTTTGGTATTTTTTTAAAGCATACATTACAAACATGAATAATCATCCAGCCCTTATTGGAGCGGAAATCTAACGATACAGGTTTCATGAGGCCTTTGCAGACGGAAGCGCGGTCACCCGGGCCCTCGGCATCAACATGCTTGGAAAAGAGACATGCCGGGCAGTGGTTCCGGTAGGATCCCTTACCTAACGGTTCGACAAAGGTTTGGCAATTTTCACACACAAACGGTTCTTCACGTGCAATGAATGGCATAGTTACTAGTTGGCAAACCGGAAATGCATAATATCACCATCCTGCACAATATAATCTTTACCTTCTAAGCGCATTTTACCCATTTCCTTGGCTTTCTGTTCGGATCCGGCGGTTATATAATCGTTGTAGGAAATAGTTTCTGCGCGAATGAAACCTTTTTCGAAATCCGTGTGAATAACACCGGCTGCCTGTGGTGCAGTGGACCCTTTTTTCACTGTCCATGCCCGTACTTCCTGTACGCCAGCCGTGAAATAGGTGATATAGCCAAGTGCGTTATAGGCGACGTGAATCAGCCTGTCGAGTCCGGAAGAAGTGACTCCAAGATCTTCCAGGAATACCTGTGCATCTTCCTTGCTTAAATCCTGCAAATCTTCTTCTATCTTGGCGGATATGAGAACCAGCTCGGCATTGTCCGGTAGCCCTAACTGAGTCTTGGCTTTCTCCGGCGTCATGTCCCGCAACTGATCTTCTGATGTATTGATGGCATAGATCATGGGCTTACTCGTGAGCAGCTGGAATGTTTTCACAATAGCTGCTTCTTCTTTATCCAATTCTACAAAAATGGCCATTTTTTCGTCCTGGAGCGCGGCTTCAATTTTCTTTAATACGGCTTGCTCGAATATCTTGTCTTTATTACCCGTTCTGGCGGCACCCGCAACTTTATCCAGCCTGTCCTGGACGGATTTTAAATCGGCCAATATAAGTTCTAACTCAATAATTTCACGGTCTCGTTTGGGGTCTACTGTTCCTTCCACATGAATAATATCCCCGCCTTCAAAAATACGAACAACATGGCAGATGGCATGCACTTCGCGGATATTGCTTAAAAAGCTGTTTCCACGTCCTTCACCTTTGCTGGCACCTTTTACCAGGCCGGCAATATCTACGAATTCCACCGTGGCCGGCAAAATACGGTCCGGGTGAACAATATCCGCCAGCTTCTGGAGGCGTTCGTCTCCTACCTCTACTATGCCGACGTTGGGATCTATGGTGCAGAACGGGTAATTAGCCGCCTGAGCGCCTTTGGAGCGGGTAAGCGCATTAAACAGCGTGGATTTTCCAACGTTTGGCAGGCCGACAATACCTATTTGGAATGGCATGGGGCGACAGTATGCGTGAAGAGGACAAAGACTCAAAGATGATTTACACTTTTGCTGCTGTGCATGGGCGTAAGGAAAACATTGACATTTTATCAAAATGTATTTATATTCAATTATATGCAACGCATCCGGTCATTTATAGCAGCTATTCTTGTATTCACAATTGCCAGCCCATTGGCTCTGGCCATAAGTTTTACCGATACAACCGGGACGCCGTATGCTACGGCTTTTTCTTATTTATCAGACAGAGGAATTGTGCAGGGGTATTCCGATGGTTCGGCCCGGCCGTATGTAACACTTAACAGGGTGGAATCGCTAAAAGTAATACTGGATGCAGATCCATTGATGGCTGCCAGGGTTCAGTTCTATAAGCGTCATTTGCCCAGTCTGCCGCTGTTTGCCGATATTGATCAGCGCCAATGGTACGCTCCTTATATAGAGGCGGCGTTTGCCGAAGGTCTTATTACCGGCTATCCGGACCGGACATTCAGGCCCGCCAACACATTGACTACGGAAGAATCGCTGGCACTTCTTATTCGTGCGCAGCACACAAATACTATTTTGCTGGCCTCTGCCATTACGGGTGCCGGCTCGGACGCGTGGTATACGAAGTATGTAGATACCGCTGCCAGCAGGAACATATTTTCGCCAACGGAGGATTTATACATTGGTGAGGCCATTACTCGCGGACAATTTTTTGATCTGCTGTACAAGATGGATACCGTGAAACAGAAAGGATTGAAAAAATTTAACGGCCCAACGGGTCGTGTACCGGTGGAATCTACCGGCGGCATTGTAAACGCTCCTTTTACGCAGCCGGTGTATGTCCGTCCGACAGCCTATGTATCGTCACCTGTAATCCCTGTTTCAACTCCGGTGCCGGTAGCAACAGTGGCAACGGCGGTGGAGTCCGCATACTTTGCCATCAGCATGCCGAGCATTGATATTGCCGATCTTAAAGTTGCCAATCCGTCGGATCCTTTTACCAGTAAAGGTTTGCTGGAGCCGCTGCAGAACGGAGTAGGTCATTTGTTTGCCGCTCCCGGCGCCGGCGGAAAAGCCGTTATCTATGGCCATTCCAGCGGTTATGCATGGGACGTTTCCAAATTCACCAAGGTTTTCCGTGGCATCAATAGATTAAATATCGGTGATCGCGTCTATGTAAATTATCATGGCACCGTCTATACATATGAAGTTACGTATAAAGATACCATTCCGGCCAATGACACCACCTTCGCCCAGGGTGACGGCGATGAACTCATTCTTTATACCTGCTGGCCGCCGGACAGCATTAAGCAGCGGTATCTGGTGCATGCGAAAAGGATTACGGAGTAATGTGAGGCTCTGTGAGTCTATCAGCGTTTTTATCTGTTGCGTCGGATAATCCAGACATCATGTTTTTTATATTTGCTGATGCTCCGGAACTGATTATACGGCAATTTACTATTCATCATTCCTGGCACTGTCCGCTACATTCCAATGCGCCGGATAATTTCCCGGTCAACGAAGTCCTTGGGCCGGCCATACTTAAGGCGCGATAACTGTTTGAATGCCTCGGCGGCCTGCAGATCTTTGGGATACGTGGTGTCCAACCAGGGGCGCGGGACTTCCAGTGAGAACGGGCGCGACGGCTGGCCATCAATACATAATTTCATGGAACCTTTGAAGGCGTCCATATTCACCAGATCCTGTTCACTAAAGACCGGCGCCATTTCTTTGGCGCACACTTCGGCATCCTGCGGACCGATTTTATAGAACATCATGGAGCCGACATTACCGAAAATGGCTCCTTTCAAGCTCACCGAACCAGAGAGCTTGCTGTCTTTTTCCAGCTGGTCAATGTACTGGTGCGCCAGAATCAAACCCAGTCGGTATTTGCGCGCTTCGGACAAAATGGATTCAATGCTCGGCGTGACGAAGTTCTGGAATTCGTCGATGTACAGGAAAAAGTCTTTGCGGGCGCTGCTGTCTAACTGCTGGCGGCGCATGGCTGCCACCTGAATCTTGCTCACGACCATCATGCCGAGCAATGTGGAGTTAATGTCGCCAATGAGACCCTTGGACAGGTTCATCAGCAGGATTTTGCCGTTGTTCATCACGTCCGCCACGTCAAATGCGCTCTTGGTCTGGCCGACAATATTGCGGATGAGCGTGTTCGTTGTGAACTGGCCGAACTTGGCGGCGAAGTACGGAATCATTTCCTGCTTCTCGCGCTGGCCGGTTTGGGCCATCTGTTTCTCCCAGAAGGAACGCACAATGGGGTTTTTCACTTTGGTCACCTTGTACTTCTGCCATTCGTCGTCGGTAAACAGGCGC
>JAQBQQ010000040.1 GCA_028286915.1 Candidatus Peribacteria bacterium
TCTGCAAATGGTATTGCAGCGGCTTCACCAGAGCGTTCGCCTGTCCGCCGGAAACATAACCATGCTGGAACAGAATTTTGACAGCAAGCCGCCGTTTTCCATACGGGCCGTAGCAGAAGGACAGCAAAAACAGACTGTCACACGCACTGCAGCCGGCTGGAATATTCTGGAAACAGGCGGTAACGGCAGTCCCTCCTTATTCACCGCCACACAAGGCCGGCGCTTTATTATCAGCAATGACTCCGGGGCACTGAACCAATTGATACAAAACCAAAAAAACAGCCTGGAACTGCCGTCGCCAGTCACATTTCCACTGTCTTCTCTGCGCGCCGGCGGCATGATCAGCCCACGTATGCGCAAGCGATTACTCGCAGACGAGCCATCTATACTGCTCTCTCTGTTACTTCCGTCATGGACATCCAATTCCCCGCTTCTCTGGGCACGCCGGCAGGTGGGACTTGTAGGGACCATATCACTGGAGGCAATTTCTTCAGCTGCCGGTAGCCAATAATCCGGCGACAAACGCTTCTTCTGCAATCATGAGTTGTCCTGACGCAGAAAACAGGCTACGCTCTCGTCCCGATGACATTCTCTTTCATCCGCACGGCCCGATATTTACTTGTCTTGTCCATTATTCTTACTGCGGCCAGTTTTATTGTATTTTTTAAGCCGGGACCTGTTTTATCCATTGATTTCACTGGAGGAACTCTGCAGGAATTGCAAATCCCAGCCACCAAAACCAAAGCTGATCTGGAGAAGGCCATTAAGTCCTTCCCGCACCAGCCACCATTGGAGCAGGGCCTGTCCATTGCCGAAACCAAGGAGCACACCTTTATCGTCCGCAGCCGAACTCTTACGAACGAAGAACATACGAGCCTCCTGGCTCACCTGAATAAAGAACTGGGAAAGACCACACAATTGCGATTCTCTACCATCGGACCGAGCGTGAGCGATAAATTAAAATCACATTCGCTGTTAGCTCTCCTTGCTGCCAGTATTTTTATCATTGTGTATCTCGCCCTCGCATTCCGCAAAGTGCCGAATAAAATGAGTCCATGGAAGTTCGGCGTCTCTGCCGTGGCTGCCTTGCTGCATGACCTTATTATCACCACAGGTATTTTCACCATCCTGTCACACACTACCAGTTTCCAGATGGATACACTGTTTGTTACGGCACTGCTGTCGGTCATGGGTTACTCGGTCATGGATACCATCGTCATTTTCGACCGTATCCGCGATAACCTCGCAGATCGCCAGAAAGGCAAAGACCTGGCCACTTTGGCTGATGACAGCTTAAAGCAGACACTCGGCCGCACCATTAATACGGTTATCTGCGCGCTCATCATGCTTTTCTCGCTGTTCTTCCTGGGCTCCGAAAGCATCCGCTGGTTCATTCTGGCACTCATTACCGGAACAATAATCGGTACGTATTCATCCTTCTTCATTGCAACACCGCTGCTTGTGTACTGGAGCAAGAAAAAGACCTGATCTCCAATCCCGCTCCCGTTGTTAACCGAGAGCGAGTACTACGTTTCTCCATTCCTATTATGTCCACCATCTCGGAACCGACCAAACTGAAGCAATCAAAAGTACAATTTGTCATTGAATATACGCCGGAGGAAACACTGAAAGCTGAAGAAAAAGCCGTACAGCAAATGGGAGCCCAGGTGACGGTTCCCGGTTTCCGCCCGGGCAAGGCACCGGCCGACAAGCTCCGCGAAAAGCTAAAGCCGGAAGCTATTTTAGAGGAAGTGGTTCGCATACTGGTTTCCGAAAGCCTCGGCACGATCAGCAGTACGCATACACTCAGGCCCATCATTGCACCAAACGTAGAGATTGAATCCGCCAAGCCGCTCAAGGTAAAGGTAACGTTCATCGAAAAGCCGGAAGTGACCATAAAAGGCCTGGAGAAAATCAAGATTGAAAAAACAGAACCAAAAGTGGACGACAAAGATGTAAAACGCATGACGGATTACATTCTGGAACAACATAAAAAGATGGCAGAAGTAGACCGCCCGGCTGCCGAAGGCGACCAGGTGACAATGGATTTCTATGGTGTCGATGAGAATAAGAATGAAATCGAAGGCACGCGCAGCAGCGGTTACCAGGTTCGCATTGGCTCCAAAACGCTCATCCCGGGTTTTGAGGAAGAGCTGAAAGGACTCAAGAAAGGTGATGAGAAAAGCTTTCAGATAACGTTTCCGGAGAAATACCACGCAGAACACCTGCGCGGCAAGCCGGCCACCTTTACCGTGAATATGACCAAAGTGGAAAGTGTGGATTTACCGGAGCTCACCGATGCATTTGCCAAGGAGCATTTGCACACAGAGAGCGCCGATGAATTTAAAAAGAGCATCGAGAAGTCCATGCGCGAACAGGAAGAAGGCCTGGACCGCCAGAAGCGCGAAGAAAAATTATTGGACGCACTCGTAGCGGCAACAGAAGTAGACCTGGCCGATGAACTGGTGGAACGCGAAGCCCAGTCCATTCTGGTGGATCTGGATGATCAACTGAAAAAACAGGGCCAGACTCTGGAGCAGTGGATGGAGCAGACCGAACGCAAGCCAGAGGAGATGCAGAAAGAATTACTGGAGCAGGGAACGCGCCGCCTCAAGCTGCGCTTTGGCATGGAAAAAGCACTGGAAATGAAAAACATTGAAGTAACCGACGATGAAATGAAGACACTCATAGACAGTGTCCTCTCCTCCTCACCGGAGAATGAACGCGGCAAACTGGCTGCGCGTTACACGCCCGGCAACAATGAGTACGAGGAAGTAAAGTGGCGTCGCAAAGTGGAGAAGTTTATGGATGAGATGTTGAAGTAGGGATTTGACTAAATTTGATATATTTTATTTAATATATTTGTTGTTCCTTGAACCCGTGAGGAGAAGCGCAAATGGTTGATTCTGACGCACTGCCCGATGATGAAGTGACAGATCAGGAAGA
Source organism: Candidatus Peribacteria bacterium (assembly GCA_028286915.1). Lineage (GTDB taxonomy): Bacteria > Patescibacteriota > Gracilibacteria > Peribacterales > Peribacteraceae > JAQBQQ01. The sequence goes on from JAQBQQ010000040.1 coordinate 2,947, forward strand.
CGACGGTATTTTCTTCAGTCTCAAAGGAGGCATTGGCGAAGTTCACGATATCGGTCATGGCATTTTCCGCGCCATCCTGCAGGGTCTCAGTGGTGAAGATAGCCCAAGCGACACCTCCCTGCTTACCGAACTCCTCAGTAAGTGGCGGGGTTGGCACATCAAACGGCTCAGGATCGTTTCCATGGCCTTTTGTGCGCCACAGAACGATGGCGATGAACCGACACTAATCATCGTCACGGAAGAAAAGGTCGATCAGCAATAATCGGCCAGAGCCCTCAGGAGGAGGGCTCATTTTTAAACAACAGCTTCCGCCGGATAGGCAAAGTTCCACAATGCTTACAAGTGAGCCTGCGCCCATACAGATCCAAAACAGCCGCCAACATGACTACTGTTGGTTTGTCATAAAAATTTCTCCACCATTTACTAGCCACTTTTCTATAAAATCGTAGAATAAATTTCTATGAGGATACTGGTGTATGGGTTTGAGCCTTTTGGAGAGTATGAGAAGAATATCTCGCAAGACATTATCGGCAATCTACAGACGGAGACTGATACGGAACAGATCATTTTTCCGGTTGCACTGGAACGGCAGCAGTTTTTGCGAGCCATGAGTGATGTGCAGCCGGATATTGTGTTGGGGCTGGGCCAGGTGGACCGCGGCGATACCATTCGCGTAGAGCGCCGGGCAATCAACATGATGAAAAAGAACACGGCTATCCGGCCACAGAAAATTCTGCGCAGCGGGCCGGAGCATTATCATGCCACATTGCCTATCGAGAAACGCAAAGGCCTGATTCAGTCGTATAATGCCGGGCTGTATGTGTGTAATTTCTCATTATATATCCTGCTCGATTTCTTCCGCGGCAGCAAAACACGCGTTGGCTTTTTGCATGTTCCCCGCGAAATAGAATTAGCGAAAGCCACGGCTGTCATTTCGGATATTCTGACAGAGACAAGAAAAATCTGGGGCTGAGATAGCTAATAGACATGAGCTATAGGCTTTGAGAAGCGTTCTGCTTATAGCTCAAAGCTCGCAGCTTACAGCTTCTTTATAGTCCATTTCACAGCCACCTTCTTCGCGCTATTGGACGCTTTCACCATGCGGCATTTCTGCCGGTGTATCATTAACGAACCGCGGCCGATGAAACCGATAATCGTCTCACGTGTTCCTTCGTGAGGCTTACAACACTTGGCGTACCGAATGGGCATGGGCATACCACCTTCCACGCTAATGTCCGATGCATTACGTATGACACTTCCCTGCTTCCTTTTCTTCACACGTACAGGCGCATGAATTTTCCCCTCCAGCGCATCCACTCTGCCAAGCACTGCCAGAACGCGCTCCGACCCCTGGCCGATCTTCATGAGCAAATCTTCCCTGTCGGCAAACGTGAGCACTCTCCCCTCCCACGAACGTAAAATGGAATAGTCCGTATCCAATAATTCCAAGTGCAATTTCTTTAATTCTTCGTTCACCATATCCCTGCCTCTGCCGACATATTCGTCACGATGCAGCGAAAACAAATAGCGCTTGAGCCGGGCGCGGGAGGACGCCATTTTTACGAGTGACAGCCACTCGCTGGATGGCTGCGGGTGTTTGTGGCGGACTACCTCCACCACATCGCCATTCTCCAGCTCATAATTGAGCGGCACAATGCTGCCGTTTACGCGCGCGGCCTTAAACGAAAGACCCAATTGCGTATGAATCTGGAACGCAAAATCCAGCGGAGTGGCGCCCTCGGGCAGTTCCACAATATCGCCGGCAGGTGACAGCACGAAAATATGATCCACCATGGCGCCGGACAATTCTGCATCCGGTTCCAATGCGTTCTGGCGGGTTAGGACTTCCTGTAGCTGGGTACGGTCCAGCACTTTCTGGCTGGACCCCTTCTCTTTATAGCTCCAGTGTGCGGCAATACCGTACTCCGCCTCGCGGTGCATGGCGTAGGTACGTATCTGCACTTCCAAAAACGTTCCTTCGGGCACGGCGGGAAACCGTGCCAGCGTAGTATGCAGGCTCCGGTAACCGTTAGGCTTGGGAAACGCGATGTAGTCCTTAAAGCGGTTGGAAGCCGGCCGGCCAACGCGGTGCACTACGCCAAGCGCCCGGTAACAATCTTCTTCCGTTTCCACCAGAATGCGGAGGGCAAACAAATCGTACAGATGATTAATATGCGAATACGTCTGGGCCTTCATTTTGCCAAAAATACTATAGAGTTGCTTCTCCCGGCCTTGCACTTTGGATGCAATCCCCTGCTCGGCAAGCGCCGATACCAATTCCTGTGATGCAACCGCAAGAAAATTCCCCACCTGACTGTGGAGCTGCTGTACCTGCTCGGCAATACGGGACGCATCCACGGGGTAGAGCACCGGGAAAGCCGCATTTTCCATACGCTGCTTAAGGGCGTGAATACCCAGCCTGGACGCCACCGGCGCGAACAGATGCAGCATGTTCTGGCATATCCATTTGCGGTCTTCCGATTTCATATCCGCAAGGTATTCGAGCAACGATACCCGGTCGCACAGAATTATAAGAATCACACGCACATCATCTGACACGCTTAAAAGCATAAGCCGCAAATCATCAACCGAGTTTCTGCTTTTCTGCATCTGCACCTGTGACAGGAGGTGCACACCACTAATGAGATTGCGCAGGGTAAGACCGAATTCCTGCTCCAGTTCAACCAGCGTTGCCGTATGCATTTCCAGTGCGTGGTGCAAAAGACAGGCAATAACCGCATCTTCGTCGGGCTGGAAAGGTGTCAGAACACGTAGTACATCACGCACGTGATCCATGAGCGGTATGCCAACCCAGTGTGTTTTGCCGGCATAAAACGTTTCCGCCATCCGCAATGCTTTCTGCATACGTACGGTTTGCGCCGGCAAGCCGGATAGCTCCAGTTCCTCGCGCAGCAGGACCGATGAGGACACAAGCACTGTCATAAGACGGGGGAAGGCGACCGTTCCAACATTATTGTCACAGGTCCGTTATTGGTGAGTTCCACGAGCATATGTGCACCAAACCGGCCGGTACTTACCCGCATGCTATCGTAAGCACGTAATTTTTGTACCAGAAAGTCATACAATTTTTCAGCTTCCAGCGGGCTTGCGGCAGCCGTGTAGTCCGGCCTGTTCCCTTTCTGCACGCTTGCCGCGAGCGTGAACTGGGAAATAACCAGAATACCGCCACTAATATCCTGAATGGAGCGATCATTAATCTTGTCACCGTCAAATAAACGCAGTCCCAGTACCTTATTCGCCAGCCATATCGCCTCCTCTTCCGTATCGCCTTGCATAATGCCTACAAAAAGCACGAATCCTTCATCGATCTGTCCTACAACCTCTCTCTCTATAGATACCGCCGCTCTGGAGACTTTCTGAAGAAGAATGCGCATGTGACGTATCATAATCCAACACCTTTCATTCGAGTATCAGATTCTCGCGCCAACACAATCAATCAGCATACGACTGCCCTGTTTTGATCCAAACACTCTGTAGTGTCTTTTTTCCCAACACATAGTACCGCACTACTGCATGATCAATTTTCATAGAAACAAATCTGTCTTTCCAGGAATCTCATAAGATCTTTTGATGCTTTCAAATCGGCTCAATTCTTGGAATATAGCGCTGTCTTGACCTTGTCTAAAGAAATTTTTTAACCCCGTGAACGAGGAGTTACTACAAACATGACACAATTACTCTTGACTCAGAAACGAATATGGTTACACTACTCGTAAGTCCGAAGACCGAGGGCATCAGGTCGCAGACCGAAGGTAAGCCCCTCCGAGGAATACAGCATCGGCCACTCGGCTCCGGCTTGGTGATTCGTGCCGTGTTCCTCGCTGGTCTCCCGGGCAAAGGGATCCAGCGATTTGTGTGTATATACTAAATTCTATCGCCAGTGCTACTCCCTTGTAAAAATTGATTGATCATCCGGTTCAGTCGCTTGCCTGGAACGCCCAGCCTGCCAAGCCGCATATCAAACAATATACTACATTTACCATTCATCGATTCTCACCCTCACTTCTAACCTTTCGTACCATGGCTCTCACCAAAGCACAAAAGACGGTTCAGCTCGAAGAATTGAAAGGCAGCCTTCAAAAAGCGCAATCTACGGTTTTTGTCCATTACATAGGCATGACAGTAACGGATGCCAGTGATTTCCGGAGACAGCTTCGCCAAAACGGCGCCGAAATGAAAGTAGCCAAAAAGACCCTTATGCGTCTGGCTGCCAAGGAAATGGATCTGCCGGAATTACCGGAAGATCAGCTGAACGGCCCTGTTGCCTGTATTTTCAGCTACGATGATCCGCTTGTCGGTGCACAGGTAGCACTCAAGTTCAGCAAAGCGCATCCGCAGGTTGGCTTTCTGGGCGGATTTTTCGAAGGAAAATTGCTTTCAAAGGATGAGGCCAAGGGTCTGGCTACCATACCGACACGCCCGATATTGCTGGCAACATTTGCCATGATGATCCGCTCACCGCTTGTCAGTTTCGCCAGCATGGTCAACTCACCGCTTACCGGTTTCGCCCGCGCCCTCAGCGAGCTGGGCAAGAAAGGCGGAATGCCCGGCGCTCCTGCCGCCCCGGTAGCTGAAGCTCCTGCCGCAGAAACACCAGCCGCTCACGCAACTACTCCGGAGAAAGCTCCAACCGTAGATGCAACCGGCGACCCGATTGACCCGGATACCGGCGGCCGCACGGAAGTCGTGCTGGCGGAGGAACTGAATGAACCAAGTCACGCGGTGACTGAAAACGACACTGAAGCAGCTCCCGAAGGTTCTTTCACGGAAGCACCGCCCGAAGCTGCTGCAGCGTAATACCTCGTTTCATATCTTTATTTTCATTTTTCTCCCTACTTATCATGGCTGACGAAGCAACCATCGAGCTCTCCTCAGAGGAGAAGGCAGTGATCACGGCTCTCGAAAAGCTGAATGTTATTCAGCTCAACAATGTGGTCAAATTCATGGAACAGGAATACGGCATTTCCGCCGCTGCTCCTATGGCCATGGCCGCTGCTCCAGCCGCCGGTGGCGGTGAGGCTGCAGAAGAAAAGCGCAACCAGTACAACGTGGAACTTACAGATTCCGGCGCCCAGAAGATTGCCGTTATCAAGGTAGTCCGCGAAATTACCGGCCTTGCCCTCGGTGACGCCAAGGCTCTGGTAGACGGCGCTCCAAAGATCATCAAGGAAGCTGTCCCAACAGCCGATGCCGAAGCCATGAAGAAGAAAATTGAAGAGGCAGGCGGAAAAGTAACCCTTAAGTAAATCCCCTCCTAGCTTACTAATAAAAATCCTCCGCAAGGGGGATTTTTTTGTATATGAATAATTGATACGGGGATGAAATCGAAATCTTCGAGATCCCTGATGCCTAAGAAATCACCACCGGCCGCGCCAAGTGGAACTGCCCGCCATCCCAACCCTGGGATGGCGGTTTTTATATAGACGCAGTTCGTCTCCTTACACCCCGCTACGGCGGATGGTGAAGATTTTCATTGACACAAACTACAATTTATATCATTTTATTTCCAATCATTCATCGGAATGGTATTCAACAGGGTCTTGACTGGAGGCTAAAATGCCCAGACCGATCAAAGTGGAGGAGCTGAAAAGGCTGGCCGATCAATTGGCCGCACGTCACCCGGAAATTGCTCACATGGACGACATCGAGCAAATCAAGCAACGGGTTATGGAGCGTATCGCGGTTGCAAGAGCTTCCGGAGAAAAACCGGAAGAGCCCGGACCGCCCGAAGCGGAAGGTAGCCCTGATGCCATCCTCCGTCAGCTCGTCCTCGAAAGCCTCTACGCAGATGACATCGCCGATCAGTCCCCAGACGGACCCCCAAGCGCAACATAACTTGTTGCAAAGCCGCCATCCCAACCCTGGGATGGCGCTTTTCGTATGCTCCCATCAACCAATCCGCCAACAAACCAATCAACCTATTTTTTGTAACCAAAAACCATCAACCAAAAACCAAAAACTTTTATAAAGTTTCCTCCTCCTGCTCCTCCACCTCATGCTCTGTAAAAGGCATCATCCGTCGGTTGCGCTGGACCCGCTGTTGTACCTGCGGGCGAAAGGTAATGTGGTAACCGGTAGAACCGTACCCGGAGCCACGGGAATAGCGAAATGACATAAAATAGAGGGAAATAGTGACTGCGGGTAGGTGACGCGGCTTTTCACCGATCATTACAATCTTGCCATTTTTCCTCGCTGTTCACAGGTATCAGCCGTCGCTTCCTGGCTATGGGCCAAAAGTAATGCCTGCTCCGTGCTTAATTCATACATCGAACCTTCCTGCCCTTTCTGCCTTTCCTGCCGTCTATTCCGATAGTTGACAATATCTGCACCTATTGTATTGACAAATTTAGTCATCTGCCTATACTGCAGCCAGCTTATCCTTCGGACAGTCCTATCGGATCCCGAGAAACATGGAAGAAGGAAAAAGTCTTACTTATTTTCTTTCTTTCAGTTTTATGGCTGATCAGCAGCTACAGTGCCGCGATTGCGGTCAGACGTTTACGTTCACAGAAGGTGAACAGGAGTTTTACGCCTCCAAGAACCTCAGCGCTCCACAGCGTTGTAAGGATTGTCGTAATGCGCGCAAGAGTGAGCGCATGACCGACCGTCAGATGTTCGACGCTACCTGCGCCAAGTGTGGTGCACAGTGTCAGGTTCCATTCAAGCCTCGCCCAGTCGAGGAGGGTGGCAAGCCGGTTCTCTGCCGAGAGTGTTTCATGGCCGAACGCGCGTAAGCGGGTCCCCATTTAGAACTCAAAAAAATCCCCTTAACCGGGGATTTTTTATTAGAGATGAATATTTGATGATGAAAATATTTTTAGAAGACTTTTCAATTTTGGAGCGCAAAGCTCACTTTTCAGCTATCTGTCATTTGCCTATCCAGCGCGTACGTGTACCCATTCACTTTTTTCTTAAAACTCTGGACACAAGCACAATTCCATAATGCTCCTAGCAAACGTATCACCTAAGAATAACGGATGCCGTTAGGAGGGTAAGGGAGGTGTCGGAGGGGATAGGGAACCGAACAAGGTTCCCTGTCTCCTCTGACGTCCAGATATGACAGTGGTATCTTTTGAGGAACGAGGAAAGCAGAAGAGTAACGGGCTCTCGCTGGATAGGAAAATAAAGAACAAACTAAAAAGTAAGCGAAGCGCCATAAGGCAAAAAACTATTGATGAAGCTTATTTTCGATTCATACTCGTGCAGCATGCCCGCCACCCTCCGCCACCCGGAACTCGACATCCTCCGCACAATCGCCATTCTTCTCATGGTGCTCTATCACCTGCTGTTCGACCTGTCATTTTTTTACCATGCAGATATTGATATTTACCATGGTGCCTGGAAAATAATGGGAACGGTTGCGGCACTGTTATTTTTAATGCTCGTCGGCATCAGCTTTACTGTTTCCTGGAAACGGACCATAAGCCAGAAACAATCATGGCGCGCCGCATACCCCAAGTATGCCGCGAGAGGATTTTTTCTGCTGTCATGGGGACTGCTCATTTCTTTTATCACCGCCATTGCGACGCCGGATGAATACATTCGTTTCGGCATTTTGCATCTTATTGGTACGGCCACACTGTTACTGCCATTCTTTGCAAGACTCAGATACTGGAACTTTATCATTGGACTATGGATGGTTGGCTGCGGCACGCTGTTTACGTTCATACGTGGAGAAAGCCCTTTCCTGCTGCCGTTCGGCATTATGTACCGCTCGTTCACGACGCTGGATTACTATCCTCTTTTCCCGTGGATGGGCGTCATTCTCCTCGGCATGTGCATGGGCTACCTGCTCTATGAACAATATCCGGCGCCGGTGTCAAAGGCATCTTCACCACTTCTGTCCGCCATCAGCTGGCCGGGCAAACACGCGCTCGCCATCTACCTTATTCACCAGCCAATTCTCATCGTGCTTTTGTACGTCATACAACCGCTTGTTTCGTAAGACGATCAGACGGAATTTTTGTAGAGGTACAAGACAAAAAACGAATACAATTTTGATCCTGTCTTTTTGCAAAAATCTCAGTTTGCCCTACACTCTCCCCAATGTCTTTTACGACACGTAAATTGACCGGAAAATCTTCATCGCGCCCCGTTCCCTGGGGTTCGTATGCCGTACAAGTACTCAGCATCGGCTATCCGCTGGTCTCATGGTTCATGCGCCACCGGAAAGAAAAGGCCGAACACGAGAAAGAAGCAAAACGCCTTTCGTGGCTGAAGCGGTTATTTCTCATTTTGCTGGCTATTTTCCTGTCACTCTTTGTGCTGGCCGGCGTAGCCAAGGCACTGTTCTCGTTGAATATCATTAATGTAAAAAATATCGTGCAGACCATCGGTTCAAATTTACCGGTTGATGCAAACGGCTTCACCAACTTCCTGGTTCTGGGCCAGGGTGACGATTCACATCAAGGTGTGGACTTAACGGATACCATGATGATCGCCTCCGTCGATACCAAAACCAAGAGCGTGGTAATGGTGAGCATTCCACGCGACCTCTACTTTACGAAAACAGCTAAAATGGGCACAGGCCGCGTAAACGGCTTGTACAGGGATTACAAAAATTATCTGCAACACAGGCAGGGCATGTCAAAAAATGATGCTTCTCAGGCTGCCATGAAAGAGCTGGCGACGGAATTGGGCGACACGTTCGGCGTGCAGATTCACCGGGTGGTAAAAGTGGATTTCATTGGTTTCCAACAGGCCGTGGATGCCATTGGCGGTATTGATATTGAAGTGCCGCAAGCCATTCATGATACCACGTATCCCGGCGAAAATTATTCCTACACAACATTTGCTATAGAAGCCGGACCGCATCATCTGGACGGCGAAACCGCGCTGCAGTACGCCCGCTCACGGCACTCCACCAGCGACTTCAGCCGCAGTGCCCGGCAGCAGCAGATTATTGCCGCCATTGTAACCCGCGCGCGCGAAAAAGGCGTGCTCACCAGCCCTTCCACGCTCACCAATTTATATAAAAGCATAAGTGATAATATGGAAACCACCATGAGCCTGACAGAGCTTATTGGTGCCGCAAAGCTTGGCATGGATATTGATCGCAGCCGTATTATTACCGCCCAGATTAACGATACCAACGGCCAGAGCACTAACGCCTCCGCGCCGGGCGGCTTCCTGTATACACCGCCGCGTGAGAACTTCGGCGGAGCATTTGTACTGCTGCCGGTTGCCTATCACGGGCTGGAAACATGGGGGGCCGTCCGCACATTTATCAGCCTTCTTCTGCATAACCGCGAGACGTATCTTATGAAACCTCGCGTGGATGTCCTGAATGCCGGTGCCAGAAGCGGCCTTGCCAGGGCGCTTGCCGGCGAACTCCTGCGCAATGGATTTGAGTTGAACGAGCTACGGAACGCTAAAATCCCGGACCAGGAAACTTCATCTGTCATTATCAATACCGGCTCCGGTGCGCTGGCCGCATCGTTACTGGAAAAGAATCTCGGGCTTCCCACAAACGACCTGCCACCGCCGGAGCTGGACCGCACGGGCCTGGCTGATGTTACCATTCTGCTTGGCAAAGATTACCAGTATCAGACTATTCCCGGCTTCCTGAAAATACGTTCCACCGGAGCCTCCAATAGTGGCTCGGATCTCTCATCTTCCGGGTCCGGCCTGTGATCAGTCATTCACTTATTCTAAGAACTGTACGCTGTATTTGGAATTTGATGCTTGGATTTTAGAATTTTCTCCGGATCATGACATCAGCTCATCAGACCACTGCCTCTTTACATTTCCCCCTATGACCCCCCGCGAAATTATCGCTGAGGCATGGGTCATTACGCGCCGCGAAGGCGGACTGCGCCGCTGGGGATTTGTCGCTTCTTTTTTTGAAACGTTTCTAGATATCAAACTGCTCGGCTATCAATTGTATTTTCTGCTCGCTTACCTGCAGCACAGGCAGGTCGGGTTTTTTGATGACATTGAGTGGCTGTATGCCAATGTAAGCTTTGGAATTTTTCTGACAATCATCATCAGCTTCCTGCTGCTGCTGGCCATTGAATTTATTTTCCCGCACCTGGCCGCTGGCGCCATTATTGGACTAGGCGCCAAATCATACCGCAAGGAACCGGTAAAAGGCGGCCTTGTTCTGGCTATCTATAATTTCCTGCCCATTTTCGGCGCGCATGAATTCTTCTTTCTGGCCAGCTGGTCCACCACGCTTACGCTGGGCTCGCTCACGCTGCGCTATGTAACGGGAGATATGAAGTTCTTTATGATCGGCATCATTGTTATCTTCTGGATACTCAGCAATATCCTAAAACTGATGGCCAGCTTCACCGAACAAGGCATCGTTATTAACCGGCTCGGCATCTTTGACGCCATGGGCAAGAGCTTCAAACTTCTGGTAAGCCACCTGAGCCACATCATGTTCATTCTGTTACTGCTGTTCATCATTTCCATCCGCGTTTTCATTAACGCCGTCGCCGTTCTTCTCATTCCCGCCATCGTCATTGGCATCGGCTTCCTCCTGCTACACTTCCTCTCCCCGCTCATTGCATACGTTATCGCCGGCATTATCGGCATTATTCTCATTGTCATTGTCAGCTACTTCTTTGGCTACCTGCACACGTTCAAGCACACGGTCTGGACACTGATGTACCTGGAACTGTCCAAGCAAAAAGATCTGGATATTATTGGGGAAGGGATATGAGTCTTGAGTCTTGAATTTTGAGTTTTGAATGATGTGTGTCTTCATGAGCGATCAAGGCGGGCCCACTGTGCCGCGGGCCGGTACTAGAAGAGCAAGGAATCATGACACTCACGCTCAAGCGTCACAGTGGGTGGCTTTCTTTTGGTTCTTTTCTTGTGCAGGCAGACAAGAAAAGAACAAGCGACCGCGACTTATATATATCAAAAACGGGAGGTAATTTCTTATCGGGAGGAAGTATTGACCACTACCACATTTCGACCCCAAAGGGGGCCCTTAGGGCCAGGCTCAATGTGACAGATTGGATGAAAAGTGAGCGAAGCGCCAAGTTAGATAGACTCATACTGTTAACACTTCTTAAACAAATCGTCATATCTATCGATAACTTATCACTTTCTTGACAGTGCACAAACGTCCACCTACTATGGTGAACGATTGTTCCCCTGTTGCTTCCCCCATACTCCATGCCCCTCACGCCCCACCAGCGAACGGTTCTCAGCTTCATCCGGGAATTCCAGAGCAAGCACGGTTACTCGCCGTCTCTGGCAGACCTGGCGATTGCCTTTGGTGTTCGCAGCAAGAACGCCGTGGCCAAAGTAATCAATGTACTGACACGCGAAGGACACTTGGAGAAAGATCCTAAAGGACGCATTAAGATTCTGGAACGCAGTGAGCCGGAACCATCGTATATACCTTTCACGCTTCCCCTCTTCGGGCCTATTGCGGCCGGTTTCGCCGCACCTGTCGAAGAACAAGCCGAGGAAACCGTCTCTCTGGACAACTACCTGGTCCGCGACAAAGCCGCCACCTTCCTCCTCCGCGTCAAAGGCGACAGCATGATCAACGCCGGTATTTTTGAAGGTGATCTTGTCATTGTCGAACGCGGCAAAGAACCCAAGCCCCACGACATTGTCGTAGGCATCTTAGACGGCGAATACACGCTCAAGCGCCTGATGAAGAAAGACGGTCAGTATTTTCTGAAAGCAGAAAACGACGCCTACCCGGAACTGCATGCGCGGAATGAGTTGGAAATAGCGGGCGTATTAAGGGGAGTGATACGGAAAATATGAAGCATGAATATGAGTCTTGATTTTTGAGTTTTGAATCTTGAGATGGAAAATACGCCCATAGCATCGGCTTCTATTAAATCATTTACAGATCTAAACAGCTGGAAGAGAGGGCATATATTGGTATTGGCCATATATAAGATTACAAAGAATTTTCCCAAAGAAGAAATGTTTGGATTAACCAATCAACTTCGGCGGGCGGCTGTATCTGTAACCTCGAATATTGCAGAAGGATTTAGTAGAAATTCATATAAAGAAAAAATCCAATTTTATGCAATTGCATTAGGCTCGCTCACTGAAGTTCAGAATCAAATTCTGATTGCGCGGGATGTTGGATATATAGAGCCAATAGATTTTAATACATTAGCCGATCAATCTATTGTCACATGTAAATTAATTAGCGGACTGCTGAAAAAAACAAAACAAATCCAAGACTCAAGATTCAAAACTCAAAACTCATGATAGGCCACATCGATGCCGACTCTTTCTTCGCGTCTGTCTTAGCCCGTAAACACCCGAGTCTTCGGGGCAAACCGGTACTTGCCGCCGGCATGGGCGGCGGCTGTGTTATTGCCGCCAGTTACGAAGCAAAAGCAAAAGGCGTGCGAACAGGCATGCGCATGAGTGATGCCATAGTGCTCTGTCCGGAGGCTATTCGTATGGATTCGGATTTCCGGGAAACCGGGCTGGCATCGGATCAGATTGAAAGCATTCTGCAGGACCAGTGCCCTCTGGTGGAACAATATTCGGTAGATGAGTGGTTTTTAGACCTCGCGAGTCTGGTAGGCGGCGTTCCAAAAGACTGCATGTTATGGGCGGAAAGTGTACGGCTGGATATTCTGCGACGGACGCACTTGTCTGTCTCCGCGGGTGTGGGGCCGTCCAAATTACTGGCTAAAATGGCGTCTGAATACCGGAAACCCGGTGGCGTGACAGTGGTGGATTTTGAAGCAGGGAAGATGCAGGGAGCATTATCCATTGAAGAATTTTTACGCAGCCGCCCGGCGGCGGCTATTCCCGGCATTGGCGGAAAACGAACCATGCATGCCGACCGCATGAACTGGAAGACAGCCTGGGATATTGCCACGGCCAACAGTGAACTTCTGCGACAGTGTTTCGGCAGACCGGGCGTGGATCTTAAACGGGAACTTCTTGGTGAACGCCTGTCCTCCGTTACCAGGGACAGTAGTCCACCCAAATCCATTTCGCGGGCCCGCAGTTTTTCGGCACTGCGGGACGGCCAGGTTCTATGGGCACACATGCTCCGTCACCTGGAATACACAGTCCTTAAAATGCGCCGGCAGAACCTCGCCTGCCGTGGCATTTCCATCTGGCTGCGCGATGGCAGATACCAGTATGACAGCCATCATGCATCGCTCACACAGCCGCTGAATACCGAAGAACACCTGCAACCCTATATCCGGCGTTGCTTCGGATCACTCTACAGCAAAACACAGTCATACACCCAGGCGGGGCTTTCACTGTGGAAGCTGGAACCAAAAGGCTCCACACAACTCTCCCTCTTTGAGGAGCCAGCCAACACTATGGCAATAGAAGACCTGCAGAAATCACTCGATGCCATTCATGAACGCTTCGGGCGCGATGCAGTGACCAAAGGCTCCGCACTCAGTGTGAAAAGCGGCACCAGACAAGGGTTTGAACTGCCGGTTATGAATGAGTAATGAATCCATTTAATCTTTCCTTAATCTTCTCCAATTTCTCCACCGCCTCCGCCAGTTTCTGCTTCTGTTCCACTACCAGCTTCTCCGGTGCCCGTTCCATAAACTGAGCATTGCCAAGCTTGGCTTCTATACCGGCTTTAAATTTTTCCAGATTTTCCTTCTCTTTCAACAGGCTTGCCTTCTCTTTTTCGGGGTCGATTAAACCCTCTAGAGATAAATGGACTTCCACGCCTGTTAAGAAAGCACTTACAATTTCCCCTTCCGGACGGCTTTCCTGAATAAAGATCTCCGCCACACGGGCCATACGCTTGATATGTCCCATTTGCGCCTGTAACAGCTCTGTATGCTCTGCAGTTACCAATGTAACGGTTAAGTCCTTATCTAGCGGCACATTATGCTCCTGGCGCAGTTTTCGGATGGCGGTGATAATGTCGATAATAATCTGTAATTGCTGGTAAGACTCTCGATCAACGATCTCTTCGTCATAGATCGGCCATTGTTCTTTTATGAGGAAACCGGCATCAGTCGGCTTTATACTGTCCCAAATCTCTTCCGTCACAAAAGGACAATAAGGATGAAGCACTTTAAGAATGGTTCGCAGTGAATGAATAAGAACCGCATGATTCACTTCGCCTTTTGAAACTTCCAGGTACCAGTCGCAAAAATAGTCCCACACGAACGAGTACAAGCGCTCACCAACGTCACTTAAACGATATCCTTCTAAGCCTCTCGTCACATCCAGAATAAGATCCTGCAATGCGCTCAGTAAAGCTTTATCAGCCAAAGACAGCTCCACATGATGACCGAATTCGATAGTTTTCGGGTCAATCCCCGCCTGTTCACACTGCATTAATACAAACCGCGAGGCATTCCAGAGCTTATTGATAAAGTTCCGGTAACCGGCAATTTTCTCTTCGTACAGCTTTGTATCCGCACCCGGGCTCTGGCCGACAATCATGGATAAGCGCAGGGCATCGGCACCGTAACGGCTGATAATATCCAACGGATCAATCATGGTTTCCGGGTCGCTCTTGCTCATTTTCTTGCCTTCACGCGTCCGGACCATGCCATGCAAATACACTGTTTCAAACGGAATCTGACCAACAGCATACGTTGTCATTAGAATCATGCGGGCCACCCAGAAAAAAAGAATGTCATAACCCGTCTCCATGACGGTAGTCGGGTGAAACTTCTGGAAGTCCGGGCTTTGCCTGAGCAAGTCCTCAAAGGTGACCGATGGATCTTCGGCCAATTTTTGATCAATCAGCGTGCTCCATGTCCATAAGGCTGATGAAAACCATGTGTCGAGCGTGTCCGGATCCTGAGTGACTTGACCCCCGCAATTTGGACATTGAATTAATGATTGAACAGAAGTGAATTCTGAGTTTTGAGTTTTGAGTTTTGAGTTTTCATGATTCAAGACTCCAGACTCAAGACTCATTTCTGTCTGGGCAAACTGACATGCCGAACAGTAATACACAGGAATTCTGTGCCCCCACCAGATCTGGCGGGAAATGCACCAGTCGCGGAGGTTATCAATCCAATGAAAATATGTGGATTCAAAACGCTCGGGAATAATCTTAATGAGCTTGGTTTGGACCACTTCCTGCATAATTTCCTTCAGGCTCATTTCTTTGCGGTTCCATTTCACAACTCTTTTATTAACATCGATAAACCATTGCTCCTTGATTTGCGGTTCAATAGGACCTTTGCCACGCTGGCTGAGCGCCAGATTATGCACATACTCTTCATCTGCTTTTACCAATAACCCTTTCTCTTTCAGTTTTTCCACAATCTTCGGCCGGGCGTCTTCTATGCGTAACCCGGCAAATTCGCCGGCAATAGGCAGCAGTTTACCGTCAAAGCCAATCACCTGCTCTTTGTCCAAGTCATGGTGCTCGGCAATGGCAAAGTCCGTCGCATCGTGCCACGGGGTAATAGTCATAACACCGGTGCCAAACTCCGGGTCCACGGATTTATCTTTAATGACAGTCGCGGTCACCGGACCATTGATCCATTCCGTCTCAAATGTGTCGCCATGCTTATACCCGGCATAACGCTCGTCATCCGGGTGCATAACTACGTATTTGTCACCGAACTTCGTCTCCGGCCGTGATGTGCCAATCTGAAACGGCCCGTACTGAAACATATAAAACGGCGCTTTTTCTTCTTTATATTCAATTTCGTCATCAGACACAGTGGTCTGGAGTTTCGGGTCCCAGTTCACAATGCGGTGGCCGCGGTAAATAAGGCCGTCGGCGTACATTTTGACAAACACTTCATTCACCATGCGGTTCAGCGTCGGCTCCAGCGTGTAGCGTTCACGGCTCCAGTCGCAACTGGAACCCATTTTACGCACCTGCGACCGGATGGTCCCGCGGCTCTTCTCCACAAAATGCGCGATTCGCTTAAGTAGCTCTTCGCGGCCAAGGCTGGCCCGCGGGTCCGGAATCCTCTCTTCCTTTTGAATCTGCTTGATAACCACGCTTTCGGTGGCAATAGCCGCATGGTCCGTCCCGGGAATCCACAACGCTTCTTTGCCCTGCATTCGTGCCGTGCGGATAAAAATATCCTCCAATGCCAGCATTACCGCATGTCCCAGATGCAACTGACCCGTCGCGTTCGGCGGCGGCATACTGACGGTAAATGGCTCCTTGGTACTGTTGGCATCAGCCGTAAACGCGCCACTGTCCTCCCACAACTTGTAAATGCGATCCTCCGTATCGGCGGGTATATAGGCTTTAGCCAGCTGTGGCCTAGGCGAATCGTCAGGATCTGCCGGATTATGATCTTTGCGAAGCATTGGCCAAAAGCTTACTGCATTTTAGGATAACAAAAAATACCTTCTGACATAGCGTACTTCCTTTCATGCTGGCCCCCTCATTCCAAGCCATGAATCGGCCTTAACGACCGGGCAACGAGGAATAAGAGCACCAGAATGATGTAGTAGACAACAGCATTGCTGAACAGATGCACAATCACCCATCCCCAATCCGGCAGGCCGTCCAGCACGTTGCCGCATGTGCTGTTTGCCGATTGCAGTACTGCCGGGCAAAAGAACTGCAAAAATAAGACCGACCCGCCAATGAGGAACACTGCCAAAACAGAGCCAAAACCAATACCTGTTAACAGTAAAATGGCACTCACAACGGCAGCAATGGTAAAAAGTACCAGATGAATCTGATACGGCCGCACTTCATCGTGGAGCCATTTTTGAGGGAAGAGTCTGCGTAAAAAACGGCGCATGGGAAAAACGGGAGGAACAGTTTTGCATGATACGTTCTTGGCAGACAGAAAACAAAAAGTTTCTATTGGCGTTCCTGCTGTTCCTAACCATAACAATCAATTACAAAAAAATAACCGCCCTTTTGACGGGGCGGCCATTTTATACGAAAAGAAGAAAGAGCGAAGCTCGGCCCGAAGGCCGAAAGCAGAGATGTTATACACAAGCCAAAAAACGAATGCAACTTTTTCTTTACAATTTAGCCTGTTCATTGATGGACATACGTTTGAATAAGACGATACTACGGGCATGAGTTCCAGGCGTTATAGTTCCAGGGAGCGGAGAATGCTGCATTTTATGCAGGAGGTGTGGCCGAATCTTAAGCTTGTCGGCGGAACCATAGGCGATGACATGAAAGAGGCTTTTGCAAAAAAAGATCCCATCGCCATTGCCATGCTGCCCGTACTGGAGGCGGTGCGCATTCTGGTTGACGGACCGAACGCCATAGTCGGCGGCATTCTGGATGACAAAATGGAGAAGCCGAACGGATTACGGACCACGCAGGAAGCCGGTGCGGCCATAAAAAACCTGAATCCATTGGACTTTCACCCGCTCCGCGCACTGAATAACGGCATAAATGCAGCCACTGTCTGGCCGCTGGATGTCCTAAAAAGTATTTCCGGCATTGGCAACGGATCCCGGAATGCGCTGCAACAAACTTTCAGGCAAGCGGCATAAGTACGCGCCTGCGCTGGATATGCCTACTTCCAGCCGCTCACAAGTAAGCGAAGCGCCAAAACATGGAAAAAGAAATGGAACACTCTCCACTGGTTCATTCCAGGCAGAGACTCTAAGATCATTCCATGCCGACATTCGATTTTCGTTGCGATACCTGTTTCCGGGTTTTTGAGGATACGATCCCCTTCCAGAGCAAGAAGAAACCGGCATGCCCGGAGTGCAAAGGCAAAAAAGTAAAAAAATTACTCATTCCGCCCATGGTTCTGTTTAAAGGACCGGGCTTTTACGTGACCGATAAAGGCAAATCAGCTGTCATACACCAGGCCGAAAAGAATGCGTCAGGGGAACAGGCAGAGAGCAAGCCGGTGGAAAAAGTGGAAGCATCGCCTAAAATTAAGGCTAAGAAGCCTGATTCAGCCAAGAATACTAACATATAGCCTATTGTATATATTTATGTTATAATAATAAGCATAACTCCTATAAAAACCCGTTTCCGGCGTACCTACAAAGCTCCTCTCCGTTTAATGGAGCGGATAACGCGCGCGTCGTATCCTATGCTGTTTCTGGTATGGGCGCTGATTATTGTCACATGCGCCGGCTTGTATTTTGGCCTCAGTTTCATACCCGGCAAACACAGCTTAACCGGTTTTGAAAACATGGAACCCATGCTGCGCGCAGTAAATAGCATTTATTTCAGCATTATCACCGCCACCACGGTTGGCTACGGCGACCTGGCTCCGCATAGTTACGCCAAAATTGTGGTGAGCCTGCAGAGCGTCACTACATTTTTCATTGCCGCCATTTTCGTTGCCAAGCTGGTGTCTCACCGGCAGGAAATAACACTGGAACGTGTGCATAAGCTCACCTTTGAAGACGTGTTTCATAACACGCGCGAAGGCTTCTTTATCATCCGCAAAGACTTGAGTATCGCCATGCATGAAATAGAAAAGAACGGCGCCATCTCGGCTCATCAGGCGGAAAACCTGATTATCGCGTACC
This sequence comes from Candidatus Peribacteria bacterium, assembly GCA_028286915.1. Taxonomy (GTDB): domain Bacteria; phylum Patescibacteriota; class Gracilibacteria; order Peribacterales; family Peribacteraceae; genus JAQBQQ01. Next base: position 21,340 of record JAQBQQ010000040.1, read on the forward strand.
GCCAGATGCAGAACCTGCTGGAAGAAATTCCGGAGTTCTACGGTGATGACGCGCACCTGTATACCATTGACGGCAAACGCGAACTGCTGCTGCTGGATGCCGTACAACGCACAACCGGCCGCCTGCTGGCGCTACTCCAGATGTGCAAGGCAAAGAATGTCACTTGGAAGTGCAACCATGCCAGCACGCAGGAACTGGAAGAACTGCTGCAGGGCATTGAGTTCCTCCTGCCAATCTGGAAAGAAAAATCACCGCATCAGGAAGACCTGTTATTTGGCGTGATTGTGGAGACGACGAAGGAATTGCGGGAAATGACCGCATAAGTAAAAACGTTTGTTCGTTTATGGTTGGTTCGTTTTTGGTTCGGTCATTTAACTATAAACGATAAACCAACAAACGAACCAACAAAAAATCCCCCGAAGGGGATTTTTCGAAAGTCTCACAAACAATATTAACGACGCGGTCCGCGGCTAAACCCTCCTCCACCCGGGCGACCGCCACTTGGGCGACTGAACCCGCCTGTGCGTGGTGGCGGTGGCACGAAGCCTTCCGGTGGCTCGGTTGTCTGGCGCAGGGACAGACGCGTCTTGCCTTCCTGGGCATCGTACTCGATCACTTTTACCTGCAGTTCCTGGCCCATCTTTACCACATCTTCCACGTTCTCCGTGCGGCTCCAGGCAAGCTCGGAAATGTGAACCATACCGTCTTTGCCCGGCAGGAATTCCACAATGGCGCCGACACCATCAATAATACGGATCACTTTGGCGTCGTAAATGCGGCCGATTTCCGGCTTGGCAACAATGCCTTCGATCCACTCGCGGGCCTTGGCCATGGCATCGCCATTAGTGGACGTAATGAACAGGAGTCCGGAGTCTTCAATATCAATTTCGACACCCAGCTCGCCGGTAATCTTCTGGATCATTTCACCGCCCTTACCAATAACCAGACGGATATTCTCCGGATCAATCTGCATGGTCTCAATGCGCGGAGCGTATGGCGACAATTCTGTGCGTGGCTCGGCAATAGCAGCCAACATAGCTTTCAGGATTTCTGCACGACCGGTGCGGGCACGTTCCAGCGCTTCGGCAAATACATGATCCGGCAAACCTTTAATCTTGATATCCATCTGGATAGCCGTGACACCCTTATCGGTACCGCCAACCTTAAAGTCCATATCGCCGCCAAAGTCTTCTTCATCCTGTAAGTCGGAGACAATGACGTACTTCCCTGCCGCTTCATCGGACATAAGACCGAGTGCAATAGCGGATACAGGCGTGGAAATAGGCACACCGGCGGCCATAAGCGCCAGCGTGGAACCGCAGGTTGCCGCCATGGAGGAGGAACCGTTGGAGCTGAGGATTTCTGTTACCGTACGAATGGTATACGGGAAATCAGCTTCTTTTGGCAGAACCGGCTCCAGTGCGCGCTGAGCCAGGTTTCCATGACCGATTTCTCGGTTACCCGTCATAAGGCGGTTGGATGTTTCACCAACAGAGAATGGTGGGAAGTTATAGTGATGCATGTAGCGGAGCTTTACCTCCCCTTCCATACCTTCCTGCAACTGCTTGTCACCGGGAGCGCCGAGCGTACATGTGGTAAGACCCTGCGTCTCGCCGCGCTGGAACAGTGCGGAACCGTGCACACGACGCGGCAGCACGTCCACAATTGCCGTAAGTTCACGAATCTGATCAATTTTGCGGCTGCTCATGCGGATACCTTCCTCCACAGTAAGGCGGCGTACTTCGGCCTTAATAATCTTATCGATGAATTCAGAACCATGACCGATCAGCTCTTCCATCTCGGCCTTGTTCTCGGCAGTAATCATCGGCTCATACTTCTCCTTCAATTTTTCTTTTGATTCTTTCATCAGCTTATTAAAGATGGCACGGCGGTCACCTTTCAAGAGATCATCTTTCACTGCCTTATTGATAACAGGAAGCGCCCAATCTTTAAGCAGCTTGTAGCCTTCCTCGTGCATGTAAGGCTCCGGAGCGGCAAACTTGGTGCGGCCGAGTTCCTTCTGAATATCCGTAAAGAACCGGGCAACTTTCTGCGCCCACTTTTTACCGAATTCAATGGCGCGGACAACCTCCGCTTCCGGAACCTGGTTGGCTCTGGCTTCTATCATAACCACACGCTCCAATGAAGCGGTCACCATCATATCCAGGTCGCATTTCTTGCGGGCTTCCACAGACGGATTCAATACCAGCTCGCCACCAATCATACCTACGCGGACCGTTCCCAAATTGCCGTCAAACGGACAATCGGACAGTGCAATGGATAAATTGGCTGCGTTGGCGGATGCCACATCGTGCTCGTTTTCAAAGTCGTAACTAAGGACGGTACAGAAAATCTGAATGTCGTTGCGGACATTCTTATCTACCATGGGGCGGATACCGCGGTCGATGACGCGGCCAAGCAGAATGGCATCGTCGGAAGGGCGGCCTTCACGCTTGCGGAAGCGGCTGCCGGCAATCTTGCCTCCGGCGTAGTACTTTTCCTGGTATACCAGCTGGAGTGGCAGGAAATCGATACCCGGCCGTGGCTCGGCGGAAATAGTGGTATTACCCATACAAACGGTATCACCCATTTGCACAAGAACGGTGGAGTTGGCCTGCTGCGCCAGCATGCCGGTTTTTATGAGCATCTTTGCATCACCCAGCTCAAGGGTATATTCGCGATCTTTGGCGTTATCGGCCATAAAATAAGGAGAAAAAAGGTACAGCGACCCCGCAAAACGGAACCGGCCCTTTTCTTCTGTCTTCATCACTCGATACTGGATTCACATGCGCACTTCGACAAGCTCAGTGTGACACTGTGGTGTCGTGGCTTTATCGAAACACAAACGTAAACCCAGAGGGATAGAAGATTGGCAGAGAAAAAGAACAAAGAGAGTATACAGATAAAGAGCTAAAGGAGAAGGGATAGATTGACAATATCAGCCCAAAAATGTCTAATAATCCACTGACCGCGCTCCTTCACATCATTTTCTCCTCATTCACCCTCTTTCAAGGGAAAGGCTTTACGGCCTTTGTTCAACACGGCTTTCGGCATTCGCTTAGCTGTTCGGGACAGTTGAGAGAGGATGCCGTGGGGAGGTGATATCATGATCTTTCTTTGTTATGTTCCTCATCAAAATGCAAAAGAAGACATGACACCCGCACTCTCTTACGAGAATGGATGTCTTTGGATCTGGAACTTGGACTCGCCACCAACGCGAATCCGCATTGCGACAGATGAGACAGAATGCATTGAATTCGAAGGCTTTCTTCTGAGCGACCAAGGATGGATTCCGATGAAGGCAAGCGCCTTCCCGTACGGACCGACGGCCGGTAGGATTTTGCTCCAACCGGGCAGCAACGCGCAGTTCACATCCACAGGAGGAGATTGCTGGATTCACGACTAGCATTTCACTAGCCACGACAGAAATACATCAATCCCCGCATCAGCCGAGACCTCACCGTCTCGGCTTTTTTTACATACAACAATCACTCGCTTCACCTGTTAACCGGGGGAATTAATTCCTGGTTAACGACGGGAACGGGTAGCTCGCTCATAGCGAATAGCTGATTCAAGTAGCCCGGGAATTAATTCCCGGGCTACCAACTACCCGAATTACCGAATTTTCGTCAAATCTCCATTCAAAATAACCGGCTTCACCGCCTCAATTTCCGACTTATAAAAAGGAATATCAGGAATCGGATTCAACAAAAAAACTTTCTGATCCAACACATGCGCAAAGCCAATCTCCATGAGTGCATTGCCACCAATATAATTGGCAATTCCGTTCCGGTCGTAATTGAGAACCAGAACGGCGTCAGCGCCATGCATAAATTGGTAGCCCGGGAATTAATTCCCGGGCTACCAACTCGGCTGCCTGCCAACTGCCTACTTTTTCTTCCCCAACTTCCCCAAAAAATACGCGAATCCCCCGCTCCCGTACTGGAGCATTCGCGAACCTCTGGTTATCTTGCTGATGCTCACGTTTAACTTCTCCGCGATATCGCGCTGCGGCGTGCCCTTGTCCAGTTCGCGGATAAGCTTCCAGCGCTCGGCCACGGATTCCAGCTCCTGCGGTGTCAAAATATCCGCCAGCAACATCTCCGCTTCTTTAGAGGTTTTGATGGATGCGAAGAGATCGTAGAGTTCGCGGAAATGCTTGGGTGCGGGAGGCATACAAAAGAGTGTAGGGCAAAGCGGTATTTTCTACAAAATAATGATCAACCGTCAAAAGCACTAAGCACTAAATTCCAAATTCCAATACACTCATATTGGAATTTGGAATTTAGGATTTGGAATTTACAATTATTTATTTCTTAAGTCCCAGTGCCGTCAGCACATCCTGGTACTCTGTCGGCTTATTCATTTCCAGGTATTTAAGCTGCTTGCGACGATCTGCAACCTTGGTAAGCAAACCCTTGCGGGCGGAATGATCCTTCTTATGAGCCTGCAAATGCTCGGTTAGGAGGGAAATTTCCTGTGTAAGAATAGCAATCTGCACCTGCGGGGAACCGGTATCGGTTTCATGCTTGCGGTGCTCGCCAATGATCTTTTTCTTCTTGCTGCGCTTGAGGGCCATAGGAACGGGGGAAACAAGGCAAAAAAATACTTGCCAGGCCTCCAGATGCATAACGCAAACCCGGAAGCGCGGACGTGAGTTGAATTGTACTCAGAACGTGAATTTTGGCAAGTATTTTCCGGGAGATTTATAGAGTCGGTAGTCTTTGGTCTGCAATCTTCAGCTCACTTATAAAGAGTCATAACCATAAACTAATAACTAAAAACCATAAACCTATCCCGGCAAGTGCACATTCGTCCACCGATCGCTAGGATCCGGCTATATGGACTTTATCACTCCCCTCATCCTCGTTGCAGGCTTCGGCGTCGTCATCTATTTCCTCACAAAAAAAACTGCAGCACCGTATGACACGGGTGCAGAATTGCGCCTGCTCCAGGAGCAAGTGGCTCAGGTGCGAGCTGCACTGGAACAGAAGACCGAACAGGTGGGAAAACTGGAAACGCAGATAGAAATGGAGCGCAGCGAACGGAACCAGATGGAAGGCAAAGGCAAGCAGATGTTCAGCCAATTCAAGCAGATGGAAATGGAAAATCAGAAACTCATACAAGATAAAGAGGAGCTGCAGATACGCCTGTCCAGATATGATGCGGAGCGGGATCGTCGCGAGCAGGAATTTCAGGATCGGATTGCCAAACTGGAGGCGGCGGATATGAGTCTTAAGCAGGAGCGCATCCGCGTCATTCGTGAGGACGAAGAAAAGATTCTGCGCGAAAAAGAAGAATACGACCGCATGTGGAACGAGCATGAAGTTTCGGTCATCGGGTATTTATCAACTATCTGCAAAGAGCCCGCCTATGCCTTTAAAAGTTTTGATAATACCAACCTGCCGGATGATTTTGACGGCAGCCTGAAACCGGATTTTATGATCGAATTTCTGGACCAGTATGTCGTGTTTGATGCCAAAGTATCCAAAGCCGAAAGCCTGCAAACGTATATTACAAACACCGTAAAATCCACGGCACTCAAGCTGAAAAAAAGCACCAAAATGTACCCGACTGTTTTCTTTGTCGTGCCGACCAATGCCATAGGTGAACTGAAGCGAACATACTTTTCCCAGGATGGTTTTACGTTCTATGTTATTTGCCCCGAGTCCATTCCGGTGATTCTCTCCACTTTCAAGCGCATTGCCGCCTATGAACTGGCCGAGCAGCTGGATCCGCAACAACGCGAAAACATTGTCAATCTTATTGCAGAACTGGATTTTCACATCAATCTGCGCAATGCAGCCGATTTATTCTTATCCAAGCTGGGTACCAACCTGCTGGACCGCACCCATGAACTGCAGCCGGATCTGGCGGAAGAAGTGGAACGCAAGAAACGGGAGTTGCGCTCCCCTTTTAACGTAGCGGAAGTAAAGAAAATGATTCTCTCCACCACGCTCCAGAATGACGAAATCGACCGGATGATATCGCCAAAGGCATCAGTAAAAAATGCCTACGTAGAGACAATTAAAGAGGAATTTATGCAACAGTTGCTGTGATATTGACATATAGTATTAAGTAGTATATTTTAATATAGTAAGCTGATCTCCGATCCGAGGAAAAAGGCTTACTGATGACGATGAACGATGATGACGATCTTTCACACGAACGACGAGGACGAACGATGAAGAACCGCATCCTGGTGCAGACTTTCCCCAATCCGACCATCCGGGAATTCCACTCCACATGGCAGATTTCCGAGGCCCGCAGTAAGAGTTTCGAACGTCCACTTCGAGACTCGTCCACGCCTCACCTGAAGGAGATCGGAGATCCGGGTACAAAGATGATCCAAGACCTCTTCGCCATTACTGGCATCACTGAGGTCCTGATCAAGCTCTACTCGGCACGGATCTACCTCGGCGCAGCCTTTGCATGGGAAGACGTGCAGGCCTCTATCCTCGACGTGCTAAAGGCCTCCTGTCCGCCGGACGTCTCTGCCGATGACATCGAAGTCACTGGCTGGCCAAAGGAAGACGCCAGGCAGCAGACCGCGCAAGTCATGATCCGGCCAGGATTGATTCGAGAAGTCAGCCTTGAAGAGGCTGATCAACTCGAAGAAGGTTCTTGAATCATTGTGAGATAACCCGAAGTTGCCCACAGCCACTTCACCCCCAAACCAAGGCGTCGGATCCGCCTTGGTTTTTTTGTTGCTTATTTTAGGAGTACAAGCGCTCTGAAAGAACGCTCTCTGTTTTCAAAATTCCATATATGGAGACCAGGCACGAGCTGTCGACTTCAGACCAAGAGCAAAAATAGATATTTGCGGAAATTTACAGAGAAATAAGTATCAAACGATGCGCAGCAATGTTAAAAATTGCGCGGGAATTCATAGAACCTTCCCTCTCTTTTTGGTATCATATTCTGGTGAACCAAGACATTATTTTTTCCAACCTCAACGAGCCGCAACGGCAAGCGGTTGAGCACATTTCCGGCCCCTCACTCATTCTCGCCGGCGCCGGCTCCGGAAAGACCAAGGCGCTCACGCACCGCATTGCCTACATGATCAGCCAGGGCATTCCGCCGTGGCAGATTTTAGCGGTGACTTTCACCAACAAGGCGGCAACGGAAATGAAGGAACGCATCAAAAATTTACTGCACATTACCATGGGGGTGGAGACAGGCAACGACCCGGGCAAGCTGCCGGTAATGGGCACGTTCCACAGCGTGTGCGCCCGTATTCTGCGCCGCGATATCGAACGCATCGGCCGGAACCGGACATTCGTCATTTATGATGCGGATGATCAGGAGAAACTCATGAAAGGTATTCTGAAAGACATGCATATTGACGAGAAGGAAATAAAAGCCCGTGCGGCACTGGGCAATATCGGCCGGTTCAAGTGCGAGGCGCTCAGCCCCAAAGAAGCGCTGAACCAGGCAACGACCGCCCGGTCACAGCAAATTGTCGTGGCGTATGAAAAGTACCAAAAAGCTTTACTGGAAGCCAACGCTCTGGACTTTGATGACCTCATGCTGGAAACCGTCCGGCTGTTTCACGAGGCGCCGGAGATATTGGACCGGTACCAGGAAACCTGGCGCTATTTGCACGTGGATGAGTACCAGGATACCAACCATGCCCAGTACATTATGATTTCCCTGTTGGCCCAGAAGTACCGGAACCTGTGTGTCATTGGCGACCCGGACCAATCCATTTATTCATTCCGCGGGGCCGATATCCGAAACATTATGGAGTTTGAGAATGAGTACCCGGATGCCAAGCGCATTAAACTGGAACAGAACTACCGCAGCACCCAGCCCATTCTTACCGCCTCCAACGCCGTCATTTCCCATAACCCGAACCGGCCGGAAAAACTCATGTGGACCAGCCGCAGCGAAGGGCCGAATATTATAGTGCAGGAAGTTCGCGACGAAAAAAAGGAAGCCGAGGAAGCTATTTCGCGCGCCGTAAAACTGCGCGCAGACGGCCTCAAGTTTAATGATCAGGTTATTATCTACCGCACCAATGCACAGTCCCGGCTATTTGAAGAAGCCTGCATGCGTTCCGGTGTTCCCTACCGCATTATCGGCGGCGTCAAATTCTACGCCCGTCGCGAAGTGAAAGATGTTCTGGCATATCTGTACGCCATCGTAAATCCGTCGGACACTATTTCCCTGCTGCGCATTATCAACGTACCCGCCCGAAAAATCGGCCAGACCACCATTGAAAAATTGCAGGCGTACAGCAAAGACCAGCATATGCACATGTGGAATACGCTCAAGGCGATTGATGATGTGCCGGGGGTGAATGAGCCTACCAAAGACCGCATAAGACAGTTTACGGATCTTATAGAAGCCTTCAGACAGCGCTCGCAAACGCAGGTGGTATTGGAATTATCCGAAGCGCTGCTTAGCCGGCTGGATATGGAAAAATGGCTGCGCGATGATACCGACGATGGCGAAGAGCGCTGGCAAAACGTGCAGGAACTTCTGAGCGTCATGAAAAAGTACGATCAGCTGGACCCGCAGACGTCGCTTACCAGTTTCCTGGAAGAAGCGGCGCTGGTGAGTGAAGTGGATAAGCTGAACGACATGAAAGATGATGCCATGACCCTCATGACACTACACCTGTGCAAAGGCCTGGAGTTTGAACACGTCATGATTGGCGGCTGCGAGGAGGGTATTTTTCCGCACAGCAACAGCATGTTCGATAAAGTGGCGCTGGAAGAAGAGCGCCGTCTGATGTACGTAGGCATGACACGCGCCAAAACTCATTTATGTCTTATGCATGCCCGGAGCCGTATGCTTTGGGGCGATACGCAGGCCAATGCACCCAGCCGGTTCCTGGAGGATTTGCCGGAAAGCGTTACCGAACGCCGCAGCGATGAAATGTTGTCCGCCTTTGCCTGGGCATCCGAAAAAGGCGAACAGCGCGCCACACATGAGCGCTTTAGCGGCCGGCCGCTGGAACCGTTCCGGCAACACAGCGGCAGTCTTCCAAACGTGGAATTCAATCAGGATTTTTCTACGGATGACGACACGAACCAGGATATTTTTGCCGAAGGCTCCCGCGTCCTGCACCCCAGTTTTGGCCAGGGCAATATCATTAGCAAACGCGGCGATATTGTGAATGTGCAATTTGATAACGGCCCGGTAAAAACGTTTGCGCTAAGCATCGCACCGCTCAAAATGATCTAACTGTTTTTCAAAAAAAGCCCTGTCGATATCCGAAGATATGACAGGGCTGAAATGGCTGCAGATACAGCCGACTATTCCTGAAGAGCAGTGAAGGCCTAACGACAAGCCCGATGGGAATGAAATCGCATTTCAGACATTGAGACTGTTGCCAGAACAACGTCCGACGGAACCGCTTTGCCCTCCTTTTCCACGGAGCCACGAAGCTGGCCGTCTTCGAAAAGGAAAACCTGACGCTTCCATGCACTGACGCCTGGGTACCAGGCCGGCAGGGTCATAGTCACCGGATGACTCTTCCGCCGGTAAGTCCTAAGCCAGCGCCTGTCAAGCCAGGAGCACATCCTACGTTCCAGTACAATGGCCGCATTTTCATAGATGATGACTTGAAGCTTGCGACGCGGATCCAGGCTGATCTGGGGCATGTGAACCTCCCGGTAAAGTGTGAGCCTTGCTACTCTTGCAGGGCAGGCTGCAGACATTATCTGCAATCTGCCCCGAAAGTTACGATGGAAAAGAACAATGAAACAAAACACCCTTCTGTGTGGGAAGGGCTTATAATTCTCGTGACTATCACATTTCTAAGCTCTTCCCATGGCAAGACCTACCTTACGAATGGACTTCGTGAGGCAAAGGGCGAGGCCGAGGTGAAGAGATAACATTTGCATCTGCGCAAAACATACTCCTCCGGGGTTTTTTCCGTCAACGGAATTTTATACGCAAAAAAGCCAGCCCTTCGCGAGTGCGAAGAGCCGGCAGGAGTAGTGGTTCACAGGTGCTCATGCACCAATGGCAACGCGAATCTGATCAAATGCTGCCAAAATCGCAGGCACCGAAGGATCAGACAGCAGTGCATCCCGAAGCACGATTTTCGCTCCTGTCGGATCACTGAATGAACCGTAAGAGGTATGCCAGGGCAGTTTACGCCGTTCTGAAGATGGAATTCCGGGCATCCGGCAACGAATGGCGACTGACAGGCCGCTGTTAAACAGAATCCGCTGTGCCACTGCATCCGGGTTCCCGCCCTCGCGCATTTCTTCACGAATGACTTGTGCGGGACTCTTGCTGTCAGGGGAAGTAACATCTTCGGCTTGTTCGCACATGGTGCTGCTCCTGTTGAACCACTCGCACGTTTGCACCCACTATAGGCACAGAAGACGAGCGGCGCAGTAATAGAAAAGAACAAAGACCCCGGTCATCAGCATCCTCTCCGAAGAGAGAAAATGATGACCGGGGAACGGGTTACTACCGCACGAAAGTCTCAAAAGGCCTCTTGCGAAGGTGCTCCTGACGCGGCTGGCCTGCTGAGCCAACCGCGGCCAGCAAACGATCCAGGCGGTGCTCGAATGTTCCCTGGGGGCCGGAGCCGAGTTCAGTCCATCTGCTCAAAAAAGCAGCTTGGGACAAGTTAGCGGCACCAAACTGCGTCTTGAAGGAGCTGATGAGACTGGCGATGGTCTCATTGTCGGGATGCCGATTCCGATGAGAAAACAACGTCGCAATCTTGGAACGAATCGTCTCATTTCCGCTGGCCATGGTGCATATCCGGTAGTAGTAGCCACCCGAATCCGTCCCCCACTGTGAGAAACGGAAGCCGAGCGGCATTATGGTGTAAAAGAACAGAAGTTAGCCGGGGAAATGCATCCCCGGCTGAAATTAATTCACAGATACATCTGTCGATTCATCGACAATACCAGGAACAAGTTCTGCTATGTTTGCCTGTACTTCAGCTTGCTGTTTAGCTGCCTCAGCTTTCACAGCCTCAGCTGCAGCAATTTTTGCTTTTGCCTCAGGCGATAAACCATGGTTAGCAATTTCTACAGCAGACATTCCGATGTCTGCCATGGTAAGGGTATGTGCCATAATGATAGGGGGTAAAAATAAGAAGAAATAAAGTCCCTTAGCGGAAATCACCCTCCGCCTGTACTTGGGGAAGGTAGATGACGTAAGAGATCGGATTAACTCAGACGCATCGGTGCCTTCCCCTTGCTAAAGGAGAACCAGTAGGCGCCGAAACAAAAATTCTGAGAAACCATGTGCGGTGAGTGTACTGCTGGAGAAGGACGTGTCAAGAAAAAGTGAGTGACGATGGGTGCACGTGGTACAGGAGAAGCAGGGAACAAACGAAACAAGGCTTACTTTCTTTTCCCCTGTACCGCCTGTACCCCTTGCATCTCCTGTACCCCTCGTCAATACTCCCCTTATGTCCACTCTTCGAGACCGCATCCGCGCTTTCCTGTCCCATTATCAGTTCCGGCTAAATACCGATCTGGGCCAGCATTATCTGGTAGATGAAGATATTCTGGAAACCATTCTTAATACGGCGGATATTCATGATACAGATACCGTTGTGGAAATCGGGCCGGGTATTGGCGTCCTTACCAGCGAACTTTTAAAACTCGCAAAAGAAGTCATCGCCATCGAGTTCGATGAGCGCGTTATTCCGCTTCTAAAGACCTACATCCAGTCAAATAATGATAAATTTAACAACCTGACTATTATCCGCGATAACGCTCTTCACACTCCTCTTCCCACCTCGCCGTACAAAATCGTCGCCAATATTCCTTATCACATTACGTCGCCGCTGTTGCGGCATGTCTTTCTGGAATCCCCTGTGGCACCCATGACCATGACACTGCTCATTCAGCGGGAAGTGGCCGAGAATATTTGTGATGCCGGCAATGCCGGCATGCTTACTATTTTGGTAGCGCTCTTTGGCAAACCAAGCATTGCCTGCCGCGTGCCGCCCAAAAGTTTCCTGCCACCGCCTAAAGTGGATTCCGCCGTGTTGCACATAGACTGCTTCCCGGAGCCGCTGGCCGACAAAGAAACCATTGAGCAGATCTTCAAGCTCACCCGCATTGCCTTCGGCCAAAAACGCAAGATGCTGCGCAATACGCTGGGGGCGTTCCCTGCTCTTGTGGAACGCCTTGAGGCCGCATCCATAAGCCAGGAACGGCGCCCACAAACATTATCCATAAAAGAATGGATAGCCATTGCCAAACCGGCCTAGGAAAATAGGGTCATGCGTCCATCGCGCGTGTCCTTCACTTTTCTCGGCAACTTTATTATTACTGTTTTTCTGTTGCAGTGGTGGCAGGCGGCGGCTTATCCGGTGTATGTATGGCTGATGCTCCTGCTTACGGCGGCCGTAAGCGGTATCGGTATACTGGCCGGACGTACCAGAAATATAGCAATTGCTGTCCTGTCAGCCATGCCCGGCATACTCATCGGGTTCGGTTCAGTGGCACGGACGACACACACCACAAACATTCAAACCGTGGATTTCTACGCATCCGGCAGCAAGCTGAGCGTCCTTGGAACTATTGCAGATCAGCCGGATAAACGCCCGACTGTTACCAAATACACCATTGCCGCAGAATCAATTACCATCAGCGGATCGACATTCCCGGTCCGGGGAAATGTCCTCATTAACGATGGCAACCAATGGCCGGAGTACCATTACGGCGACAAAATAGAGGCATACGGAAAGTTGGAGAAACCGGGCTTAATCGAGGACTTCTCGTATGACAATTATCTGAGCCGCTTCAATATCTACAGTGTAATGTACCGGGCGCACGTCGGTCTTACACACGAGGGCAATCATCTGAATATTTTCCGGTTTTTGTACGGCTGGAAAGACAGCTTTGAAGACCGCATCAACCGCCTGATGCCGGAACCGCAGGCGGCGTTTCTGGCCGGGATTCTTACCGGCTCGCGCCGCGGGATACCACAGCACCTCACGACTGATTTCAATACCACCGGTCTCACACACATTATTGCCATCTCCGGCTACAACATTACCATCGTCATTACGCTCATTACGGGCATGTTCTTCTGGCTGCCGCTCCGGTGGCGGTTCTACCCGGCTGTCGGCTGCATTGTCCTCTTTACACTGTTTACAGGTGCCAGCGCCGCCGTAGTCCGTGCCGCCATTATGGGAATTCTGGGACTGATTGCACTGCAAAGCGGACGATTGCAGGATACGCGATTAACGGTTCTCTGGACCCTCTTTTTCATGATTGCCTGGAACCCCAAATACCTGTGGTATGACGCCGGGTTCCAGCTTTCTTTTCTGGCACTCATCGGCCTTATGGAACTCACACCTGTTCTTGAGCCGCTCATGAAAAAACTTCCGGATACCTGCGGCATTCGCGAAAGTCTTACCGCGACAACTGCCGCCCAAATTGCCACGGCACCCTGCATTATATTTCTCTTCGGCCGCTTTTCACTCATTGCACCGGTAGCAAACCTGCTCACCGCTCCGCTTGTGCCGCTCAGTATGTTCTTTGGCTTTACGGCAGTATGCCTGAGTGTCATCTGGTTTCCCCTTGGTCTGCTCGCCGGCTTTCTCGCCTGGTGCTGCCTGGAATCCATCATTCTTATTACCAGTACACTCGCCGCCATTCCATTCGCATCCGTGGAAATGGGGAAAGTATCGGGGCTAATGACTGGATTTTTATATGGCGGGATAATTGGTGGATATGTATGGCTGACGCGAAGATATGGATTCAAACATCAACATAAGCTATAATAAAAAAATGGAATCAAAACTAAATGATTCAAATCCTGATGAAATGGCACAGGAAATCCGAATCCTGGAAACTGAAAGATGCTTTTTGCGTCCGCCATCAGTGGATGATCATGATGAAGTTTGGACAGCGGCTCATCATGAAGCAAACATAACAAAAGGCATGCTTTGGGACCCGCCAAAAACCAAAGAAGAGATGAATGACTGGACCGAAAGATCCGTAAGTGGCTGGAAACAAGGAAATAATCTTTCTTGGACTATCGAGAATAAAAATACAAAGGAATTTCTTGGCCGTATTGTCATTCGTCAGCAGGAAAATATGAAAAATACTTGGTACATGGGTTACTGGATCCACCCCGAACAGGAAGGCAAAGGCTACACAACAGAAGCGGCAAAGGCGGTAAGGGATGCAGGATTCAAAATTATGAAGATCGATACACTTATTTCATCACATGCGGATTGGAATATTGGGAGTGGCCGCGTACTGGCAAAAATTGGTATGCGACACACGGGCCATAATCCAAAAGGTTTTATAAAGCACGGTAAAAATGTTCCTGAGGAAGAATATAAGATGACGTACGACGAATGGCTTCATCTAAACAGATAACAATAGAACCATTTAAGCCCTCACCACTCATACATAATAATCGTTTTATCCTGATGGTTACACCGGACCACTTTTTCACGGATTCGGATTTTATCCCGCAGGCGAAATACATGAGAAACTATTTTGGTTCCCATTTTGAGTTCCTGCTTAAACTTCTTTTCCAGCCGGGCCATCATTTCAGATGCCACATACAGAAAAATCACATTCACACTGGAAAGGTCCGCCGTCATGGCATCTTCCATTTTCCACTCAATGTCCTCTCCGGAAAGCCAAATGCGGATTTTTCCAAGCAGCCAGACAGTCGGCACCACTTCGTAGCCAATCACCCTGGTATGCGGGTAGCGGCGCTTGGCAATAATGCAAAACCGGGCATCACCGGCACCCAAATCCACGACTGTTTCATCGCCATTCATCCGCGCCAGGTCAATCATTTCCTGAATAACAGGTTTGGGCGTGGGAATAAACGGAACACCCAAACGAAAGTGCTCAATGGCTGTCCAGAGCACACATATGATGAGAAGAAAGACGACGCCGAGGATAAAAAAGGCAAACACAGGGGGAAGAGTAGCGAATGTGTTATGCAATTACCAAAAAGATGAAATCCCACGTAACAACCAATAACCAATTTTCAAAGTTGATCATTTTTCCATCTGGGATCCATGTGATGCTTCATCATTTTTATGATTTTAATCTTTTTGAAATCTTCCCACTCACGAAAATTTTTGGCTCTGTTCTTTCTCCTGCTATTCTAATCTTCTTATGGATGAAAACCTGGAAGACTGGCTGCGGCGGCATGCAATTTATTATCCCGACACGGCACACATAGCGCCCGTAGAAGAACTGGAAGGCCGGTATGAGCGGACGCAGATCGGATCCGGCACGTTCTCCCGGGTTTTCAAGCTGCAGAACCATGAGACATGGGTAGTGAAAGAAGGCCGCTGGGATTTGGAGCTGCCACTGTTCGGTTCCGTCCGCATGCCGCTGCCCATCAAACTGACCGATGATATATGGAAACAGTTTGCGCATTCATTTCTGCCAACCGAGCGTGAAATTTTGCGTCAATATGAACTATATTTACAATTTACAGAGTACTTGGGTTACTTCGGCCCCGAAAATAACTGCCACAACTGCTATTTTCACCCGGACCTGGAACATATCATCCGGAAGCAAAAAGCCGTGCGGTTATCGCTGGCCGACAGGCTGCATGAACTGAAAGAAACATATCATGTGGAACTGCCGGCTAATGTGGAAGATCTGCTCCGGACAGACCTGCGGTTCCACAACTTCCTGCCACGCGAATACCTGTTAATGGGCCGGTCTTTCTCGCCGCAGAACAAGGGCAGGCAAACGGCATTTATTTTCCAGGAGTACATAGACGGCATGCACTTTCACGATGCCGACGAAAGACACCTGGAAAGCCCGTTAAAAGAGCAATGTATCCTATTACTTATCCTCATGCTTTTCCTGCACCTGGATAAAAAGCTGCTGCCCGACACGCGTCCGCGCTACCCGCTATTGCAGATTTACGACTGGCTCACCAAAACTGATAACATTCTTGTCAGCAAAGACGGCTTGAAATTTATTGATACGCGCTGGTTCTGGGAAACGGACAGCAACTTCGTAAAACGGGGCCTGTTTGTACCGGAAATCGTGGTAAACCAGGTAAAGAGCCTGCTGCTACTTTTGACATCACAATTATAAATTCCGATCTGTCATCCGGCGGCAGGGCAGGACTCTACTACTGGGCCGGGCCGGGAACCATCCGCATGATTAATCTAAAGTTCTTCAATCCGAAAATAGACGAGGAAGATTTAATGAAAAGTTACGATGCGCCGGTTCTGAAGAAGGCAAAAGAAATACTCGGCATTACCGATGCCTGGGTCACGTATTCCTGGGGGTTTTCTAAGCAAACCGAGCAGGAGGATTACCGGTTTCTGGAGGAGAAGCTGGAAAATTTCCAAACGCTGGATATAAAAACGCATGCCTATGTACAGGGAACAAATCTGGTGTTTGATGAACACAAAGAACAGGATTACTGGTGCCGCGACCTCCAGGGACGGCTCATCCCCTACCACCGGGGGCGCGCACTCTGCTGCCCGAATAACCCGGCATTCCGGAACTATCTGGCACAAAAGGTTGAGTCTGCCTGCCAACTGGCAGTTGACGGTGTATATGTTGATAACTTCCATTTCGGCCAGTTTCCCGTTCCGCTTAAACCTTTTGTCTCTTTCTTCGGCTGCCATTGCAGTTTTTGTCAGAAAAAATTCCGGGAAAAAACCGGCAAAAAATTACCAGTCGCATTCGATCTGCGACTACACGAAACACAGGCGTACGTATTATTTCGGACACAGTCTCTCATGCAGTTGGCAGGTGAACTGAGCGCCATTGCCAAGGCGCACGGTAAACAATTCGGAAGCAATAGTTTTGATACCGGCCTGGATACAAAGCTTTTTTATGGAACTGATAGCAACCAACTGCAAGCCATTCAGGATTATGTACTACTGGAAAATTATAACCACCCGGCTGCCGGTAAAAATAATCATCAACTCGGGCAGGACATCCGGCAGTCCCCGGTTCCGGTTTTCATAGTCAGCTACAAACAGGCCATTGGCAAACATACCGCATTTTCACAGCATGATATTAACCTGATTCACTCCGAAAGCATGGCTCTTGGCTACGCTCCGTGTTACAAGGCATCGGAATTTACCACTCGTGGGACATGGCATAATCTGGATTTTTTTACGCTTCAGCCGCCGTCTTCTGTGGAATACTCAACAACACTGAATACCAACACGGATATATCTCTGCCGGGAGCCGGGTTCATTACGTATCTTATTAACCGCTTCGGCACACTGTTTTTAGAACGCATGTATGAGCGGCCAACGTACCGGAAACTCTTCGGCTGGATTATTGATCGGCTGACGACACGTCCTGCAAAGCAGAAACATCATCCGCAACCGGCACCTTTGTAAGCTGGTCTCCGGGAACAGAAGCTGCCAGAACGTTCTGCAGATTATTCCGGAAAATATCGTACATGCCATACCAGGCAAAAATGACCGACGCAAATAACAGTAACCAGCTGATTTTGAAAGTAAAATTGCCAAAACCGGGAGTAACTTCTTCCAGGCCAAATGACATAATGCCGGCCAGAATGGCCATATACTGCAGTGTGGACTTAATTTTACCGGACATAACGGACGGAATGGCAATGCCTTTCGTACCGGCGTAATCGCGAAACGACGTCACAATAAGCTCGCGGAACAGAGTAAGAATGACCAGCCAGAAAGCGGCAATGCGTAAGTCCACCAGAGCGATAAGCACGGAAAGCACCGTCAGCTTATCGACTAATGGATCCAGAAAAATCCCCAGCGCACTTACTTCTTTATTCCGCCGGGCAATGTAGCCGTCCAGAAAATCCGTCACAATGGCGAGAACAAAAAAGAACAGGCTCAGCCACTGGCTATAGGGAATATTGGTATAGAGAAAAATAATTGTCAGCGCCGCAAAAAAGACACGCGAGGCGGTAATTTTTGTGGCCAGAGTGAAGCGCGGCATGGAAGAAAGGGAAGCAGTAGTAGAACAGCGTAGCCAGAAAGGCAGGCAACCGCCAGCCGGGATACGCACGGCAGTAGTCAGAGATGATACCAAGACGGACACAGGTGCAACACCTTACACTTGCGGAACAATAAGAACGTCATCCATGCAAACGCGAAACCAGAAACAGCGCTGCCAGATAGAGACACAAAAGAGTGAGCGCACCGGCTACAATATCATCCAGAATAACTGATACCGGCGTATTCATGGCATCAATCCGGCGGATACCAAGCGGCTTCCAGATATCAAAAATACGAAACAGGATAAAACCAGCTATAATGACCACCGGCTGAGCGGTTTCCATAAAAAAAATGGGCGACAGTGCAATGGCCATGCCCAGAAATTCATCCAACACAATCCACTGTTTATCGTACATCCCGTCCGTCACTGTTTCCCGGATGGCAAGACAGGCAACCATAGTAAGCAAGGCAAAGAAGCCAAACAAAAAAATAATACCTAAAGGCGGAAACCATAGAACCGACTGCAGCGCGTATCTAAGTAGAAGCAAGAGAGGAATGGATACCAAGCTGCCGACAGTACCGGGAGCAACGGGGCTGTAACCAACTCCTCCCATACTAAGCAGAATTGCCCCTATTTTTTTCGGCGTTTTGATCATGTATCCATCTTATAACTACAGACTACAGACCACAAACTATCGACTACATTTACCACCAGACTTTTTTCCATCCCACCATAAATGAAAGTGCATTTGCGATTGAACTGGCAATGGGGCCCATAACCACAAGGAAGAGAATACCGAACGGCGTCGGCTGATACCATGGAAGCAGCGCAATAATGGCACCGACCATATAATCAATGCCATCAAGTACCGGCCATGGCTGGCCGGGAGCTATACCAATGCGACGCTTAAGGAAGCTCTTAATGCAATCGCCGGCTAAGGCACCAAAGCCAAGGGCAAGGCCCATAAAAAAGGATGTTTCCGCAGAAAAAGAAAGCAAATACAGAGAATGCAATAAGGAAATGTCTTTTAAGGCATATTGTACCAAGCCAGTCACACCAGCCACGCATGTCCCGCATACAAGCCCGCGCCATGTTTTATTTTTTCCAAACCACCGCGCATGTATGGGTGTATTCCAACTCTTAAAAACCGGAATAGCCGCCGCCAGTACCGGCGTCGCATTCGCCGCAAACGCCGGCAAATACAACCAGAGGAGCTGCAGGAAGTACATACCCAAAGCCTAGCGGAGGAAAGCGCCACAATGCTAGGATTCTACTGTGGAATCAAGCAATATGTATGAATTTTTGCCTAAAGGATGGCGGTGTGAAGAATTGGACGAAGTTGATTTTCATCTGATTGCTCCCAACGGAAGCGTGTATCATTCTGACGGCCTGCGTTTCGACATACCCGATACCGAGCCCGGCCGCGTATCGTATGACATGTGGAATGACGCGGAACAGGAAGAGTTCCAGACAGCCAGACAGCTCTGCCTCTTTATTCAGAAGAGACGAAGACAAATAAGCGATATACTGGATTGGAGGGACTTATCCCCCAATCAAATTTCCAAGTAATCCCCCGCCCTGAATATTTTCACGTTTGGGCAGGAACGGATTCAGGGTTTCTGTGAACGTTTTTAAATTGCGCGTCTGCATGTACAGCGTGCCGGGCCCGGTGAATGTATAAGCCAGGCCTTCACCCGTCGTTACCATGCCGAAACCCTGTCCCACTTTACCGATGTCATACTGAATAGCAGAGGAGAACGCCACCATGTGCCCGTTATCCACCATAAACTGCTCACCCGGTTTAAGCTCTTTTTTGAGAATGCCGCCAAAACTGGAAATAAACAGCGTCCCCGTACCACTCACTTTAATCATGAACAAACCTTCGCCGCCCAGAAAACCTTTCCAGCCGGAAAACTTGGCGTTGGTTTCAACGGCTCCCACCGATGCCAAAAATGAACCTCCCTGCACCAAAAACTCTTCATTGGAAATGTCGATTACTTCTATGTCCCCCGGCGTGCGCGGCGCCAGGTATACCTCCGCATCATTCTGGTTTGCCGTAATGGTTGTCACGAAGAAACTTTCATTGGTTAGAAACGCCCGCGACAATGCCTGCAAGGCACCTCCCTGCATATTTCCCTCAATGGTCGCCGTGGCATCCATAGCCAGCATGGAACCTGATTCGGCCTGAATACTCTCTCCCTGATTCAAAATGCACTGCAATGCTGAATAGGAAGGACGGAGAACGATATCGTATTTCATAAAGACAGGCGAAAAAAATCAAGACAAGTATGACACAAGCCATGTTCAATTTATATAGTGATGCATGAGGAACTAACAATTTCCGGATCAAAAAGAACGTACAGATTATTTTTAATTCTTAATTTTCAATTATCGATTTTCAATTCATACTTCCGGCATGGAACAATCATCTTCACTTATCATTAATCGTCGGGGTCTTCCACTGGATTCGATTACGGAACGAAGATCAAAATACGGATGGAATGAACTTCCGGAAAAAAAACGATCCCTGCTGTGGCTGTTCGCCCGGCAATTCCAGAACACGCTGGTGTACATTCTTATAGGCGCACTTGTTCTCTCGGTATCGTTGCGCCTTCTGGAAGGAAGCAGTGGCACCGATGGTGTCGTAGATGCCGTCGTCATCCTGGCTATTTTGGTACTGAACGCGCTTCTTGGTTTTTTGCAGGAGTATAAAGCCGAGGAAGCCATTGCCGCTTTGCGGGAATTAACATCGCCGCAGACGCGCGTGCAGCGCGGCGGACAGGAAATGATGATTCCTTCGCGCGAGCTTCTGCCCGATGACATGGTCATTCTGGATACCGGCGACCGCGTAACAGCCGACGGCCAGCTAATCACGTCATCTCACCTGGAGATCAATGAATCCAGCCTTACGGGCGAATCGGAACCGGTTCATAAAGCAGCCGATGCCAGAAATGGCATCGCAC
Source organism: Candidatus Peribacteria bacterium (assembly GCA_028286915.1). Lineage (GTDB taxonomy): Bacteria > Patescibacteriota > Gracilibacteria > Peribacterales > Peribacteraceae > JAQBQQ01. The sequence continues at coordinate 42,182 of JAQBQQ010000040.1, forward strand.
TGAGCGAGCAAAAAAGCCGTGTCTTTGCCGGCACCATTGTCACGCGTGGATCGGGAGAATATGTAGTTACCGCTATTGGCACACAAACCGAAATAGGCAAAGTGGCTCTGCTGGTTGCCAGTACCAAGCTGCCGGAAACGCCACTGGCACTGCGCATGAAACGACTCAGCAATAGCATAGGACTCATTGTCCTCGCTCTGTGTGCGCTCGTCATTATGATTGGGTTTTACCGGCACATGCCAGTCATCAGCATTGTTCTGCTGGCTGTGAGCATGGCGGTATCGGCCGTACCGGAGGGGCTGCCGGCGGTGGTGACAGCCGGCCTTGCCATGGGCGTCCGCAGAATGGCTGCCAAAAATGCGTTAGTCAGACGCCTGGACGCATTGGAAACACTGGGCAGCGTCACCGTTATATGCAGCGACAAAACCGGCACCATTACCGAAAATCGCATGAAAGTACGCCATACGTGGCTGGCGGAAGACAATGAACATGAAGCGCACTTGCTTGGACAAATCGCCTCCTCCTCCAACCGTGCCGAGCTACCGAACATAGGTGACCCGACCGAAATCGGTTTGCTGGAGTATGCCGCGGACAATCATATTGATCGCCTGCCGATTGAAGATGAAGAAGTTCCTTTTAGCTCCGAAGAAAAATACATGCAGACACGCCACGGCGAGCGATCTTTCCTTAAAGGTGCGCCGGAAAAAATTCTTATGCTCTGCAGTCAAAGCCAGCATAAGGCCGCCCAAAAACAAATGCGAACCATGGCATCGCAAGGTCTGCGCATTCTTGGCTGCGCCGTACTGGACGAAAACCAAACGATACCCCGTTTCGTAGGACTCATAGCCATGGAAGACCCGCCGCGCACGGGAGTGCAACAAGCCATTGCCGAAGCCGCACATGCCGGCATACGTACTATTATGATCACTGGTGATAATATTGATACCGCCACCGCCATTGCGCATGAAGTGGGTATAACTGGCGGAGGCATGGAAGGAAAAGATGTCGATGCCATGTCCCCAACCGAACTGGAAAACACAGTGCGCACCACTTCCATTTTTGCCCGCGTGTCACCGACAAATAAAATTGCCATTCTGGAAGCTCTGAAGAGGCAAGGTGAAATAGTCTCCATGACCGGCGACGGCGTGAACGATGCGCCGGCTCTCAAGAGTGCGCATGCCGGCATTGCTATGGGCAAAGCGGGCACACAGGTTGCCAAAGAGGCAGCCAGTATTATTCTGGCCGATGACAGCTTTTCCACCATCGTATCCGCCATCCGCGAGGGCCGGCGCATTTACGACAATATCCGGAAGTTCGTCCTGTATCTGCTGCGCGCGAATTTTGGCGAGCTCCTGTTTATAACCACGTCACTGGCCATCGGCTTGCCCGTTCCGTATCTGCCTATTCACATCCTGTGGATCAATCTTATGACCGACGGTCTGCCGGCACTGGCGTTGGCCACCGAAGCCGAGGACCCCAATATCATGAACCGCCCGCCGCGCAACCCGCAGGAGCACATGTTTACCGGCGAGTGGTCACGCTTCCTTCTGTACGTAGCCTTCGCGTTTCTTGTGCCGTTTACTATTTTTGAATATGAGCTGAGCTTGGGCGTCAATATCGAACACGTCCGTACCATGACATTCACAACCGCCATTATCTTTGAACTGTTTCTGGCCTTTACCACCCGCAGCCCGTACCCGCTCTGGCAAATCGGTTTCTTTACGAACCGCTGGCTACTGGGCGCCGTAGCCGTTCCACTCCTTCTGCACATGGTGTTGCTGTACACACCTCTTCACATAATCTTTGGTCTTGAACCGATTAGCGCAGCCGAGTGGGGCATTGTCCTGGGTATCACACTCAGCGGATTTTTAGCTCTGGAAGTTATCAAGCTTTTGTATGCAGTCCCGCAACTAAACCAGCCCGATCACGCACCGGTACATGCATAAATCCATGGAATAGAAACCAGTCTGATACCGATTTGCGCAGAAATCTGACAATGCGTATTTCTATACTGCAGCAATCCCGATATGGCATATTGCAAATTATACAGTAATAGTATATAATGTACATTATGACACACACACCACCATCCCGTTTTACAGTTTTAAGTCTGGCCTTTATCTTCTGTTTCAGCGTCCGCTTAGGCCTGGAACTGGCTATCGGCAGCAATCAAGTTACGACCGCCACACTTGTCTCACATGCGGCTCTTCTGCGCGCGCGCAGACTTGGCTTACCTCTTCCCACAAGCACAAAGGGAGCCAGTGGTGCAATCAAAAGTTCATCCGGCAGTATAAAGAAGCCGGCTGTACGAAAACTCCCGTTTAAAGTTTTAAGCAAAGAAGATGCAAAAAGTCAGGTCGGCGCCGGCTCCGATGCCACGCACCCGGCTGCTCCAATCTCCTTGCCGGTGCTGGAAAAAAGTATCAAATGCGGCGATGGCCTGGTAATCGACCCCGAAACGTGTGACGACCACAATGCCCAGGATGGCGACGGCTGCTCTGCCACTTGCAAAGTGGAGGCAGGCTACAGCTGCGGTACCAGCCAGCCAAGCTTTTGCGCCTCCACCTGTGGCGATGGCATTCGTACAACCAATGAACAGTGCGATGACGGCAATACGGCAGAGAGCGACGGCTGCACGGCATGTATTATGGATGGCGGTTACTCCTGCACCCGCCCCTTGGGCGGCATTAGCAGCTGCACCACCCCTCCGGTCTGCGGCAATGGCAAACTCGAAACAGGCGAAGCCTGCGATGACAACAATGCACGCAACAATGACGGTTGTTCATCTGCCTGCAAAATAGAAGTTCCTGCTTCCAGCAGCTCCAGTAGTTCGTAAATATCCACACGTATAAATCAGGTCAAACATAAAACATATTTTCTGTAATGAAGACTGCTTTACAGAGCGCCGGCCAAAGAGAATGATAGGCATATGAATCACTTTAAAATTCTCGGGTACGTCTATCTGGTATCGGGCATTATCGGCATATTGGGTGCCGCCATGGCAACGGCTGCCATTTACAGCCAGACCACTTTCTTTACGATTACACCGGACACGCAAAAAATATTGATTGATTCAGGCTACGGCTCCTGGCTGCTGATTGCACTCTGGGCCTCCGCCATTCTTTCCACCGGTGCCGGCGTCGGCATTCTGCGCAACTTACCCGGTGCAAAAGTTATCGTTACCTTACTCGGTATTCTAAGCCTCTTTAGCATTCCCATTGGGACTGCCATTGGTATCTACACGCTATGGGTGCTGTACCGGAATCCGGTAAAACCGGAAAACGGAATGCAGTAATACATACCAGATGCTTACAGTCCTTCCGGCTGCTCTTTTGCATGTACCGATTATCCTTCTTTCTGCGCCCGCCACACTATCCAGAGCACCAGCCTGCGCGGGGCAAAGCGGACGACAAAAATCAGGATTTTGTTCCGCATGCCCGGCACAATGAGCGGCTTCCCGCGCAGTAATCCCCGGTAGCCGGTAGCGGCCACCGTCTCCGCATCCATTGTGAGCCCTTTAAACAATTTGGATTTTTCCATGTGAGCCTCTTTTTGGAAACCGGATTTTGTCGGCCCCGGACACAGACAGCTCACGCGCACGCCGGACTTTTTAAGCTCAAAACCGATTGCCTGGGAGAACGAAAGCACAAAAGCCTTGGTGGCGTAATAAACAGCCATTTGCGGACCCGGCTGAAATGCCGCCGTAGATGCGACGTTCAAAATCCGCCCCCACTTCCGCTCTTTCATGCCCGGTAAAAATAGCTTTGTTATTTCCATAAGAGCCGTCACATTCAACTGCACCATGCCCACTTCG
>JAQBQQ010000015.1 GCA_028286915.1 Candidatus Peribacteria bacterium
AGTATGACGCCTGTCCCGGCACAGAATTAGGTTTTGAGAATCTTGCAGGGATCAATAAAATAATTCAAATGCATGCCGTTAAAGCATGACGGGTATTGCGAGCCGTTGGCACACATAATAGCTGAACAATTTGTTGTTTTGACTTTTGCTGATGCCACGCACATCCAGGTTCCGTATTTGCAGACAGAGACGCCGGAGCAGACAGGCGCGCGGCGCGGACACGAGGTGGCAGCAGCCGATGCAACCGGTGCGAACACAAAAAGACTCAGGGCGATGGACAGGAGGCGGGTAGTCATGCGGGCATTCTACACCCGTTGGCAATACGACACTGGACAACATATGGTTTTAGATGAGAAAATACCGTTCCTCCCTTTTATCTATGGCCAAATCAGACAGCGTACAAGCAGAGCGATATGGATTCGTACTGTACCGGCAGCAGGGAACCACACGTTATGCATTTTCCCGCACGCCCTGTGCCGATGCCGCAGCGAATCCGGATTCTGTGGCTTCGCATGTTATCCGCTTGTCGCACGAGGAAATAATACATGCCATCGTGACAGCTAACAGGAAAGTAAAAGGATTGCTGGAAGAAGTATTCGGTCTTGGCTGGAAAGGCGAGTTCAATCAGCTTCATAATGTTCTGTCGGATGACAGTTGGCAGACGCTTATGAGTGTTTTTGCGGCGCATGAAGGAGAAAAATTTGGCAAAGGCCGGGAGCAGCTCACGATAACCGATGCCTATATTTGTGAAGTGCTGGAATCTATCCGCATTCTTGGTTCGGTTATGAGGCGCGGAAAAGAGGAGGAAAGCGAAGAATAGTATGCTATGTTCCACGGGGATATCATTGTTCTTTGGGAGCTTCCAAGTGAGTCGTCGGCTTATGCCTAAACGGAAAGAGGAAAAAAAAGTGTCGCTGATCGACATGCCCGTGAAAGCGGTGGTTCCGGCTGAGGCAAGCAAGCTTGCCCAGATCGGTTTGGAGATTCTTTCTCCCGATTACAAGCCGTATAACATGTCTGCCGGGCTAAAACAGAGGCGACAGAAGCGGGACGGTTTCAATCGGCCAAAGAGATGATGTTCAGTTTTTCATGGCTTCGCCCATGAACAAGCTCCGGGAGCCGACATGGTTCCCGGAGCGGTTTTATATATTTTTTACTGCGATTTTTTGAAAAAACTAATTATATCAAATACGGCAGCAATTGTTGTAATAATTGTTAATAAAAGTAATAAAAAGTTAGTTCTTCTTTGCTGACGCTCATGTGCATTTTGAATTACTATAATATTGCGCCAAAGATTTGCTGTCGGAAGTCCATCTTTTTCTTGAAAGCATCTAATAATTTGATTTTGATCTATGGGATTTATATTTAAATAAACCCAAACATGTCCGCTTAAAGATGTGCTGAAACTTTTATCAATTTGAATTTCAATAGATTCATTAGGATTAATTTCTGATACAAAAAATTGGTCTGTAATCTCATGGCCAAGCTGAGTGGTTTCTGCAGAATTAATCTTTATATCGGTGATTTTTGCCTTTAATAATGGCTTATCTCCAATATTTTCAATGATCAAATATGTTCCATATTTTTTATTTTGAATTGGAGCTATTTTTATTTGTTTTGGCCATTTAACACGTTTAAATTGAAGCTTAATTAAAATTTTAACTTCCTCCCGATGCTCTAATGCTGAATTATCCATTGTTATTACTTACATTTTAGCCTGAAATAAATAATAATTGAATACCTATCATGTCAAATTTTACCTCTTCAGACATAAACCAGGCTCAAGGTGAAGACATGATCTTTGAGCATCTCTCCAGAGATATTTTTGATACCGCTAATCCGTCCCCTTATACAGATGGCATCAAAAGAGGCGTAAGCGAGGAACTGGTGCGGCAAATATCAGCAGATAAGAATGAGCCGGCATGGATGCTGGAGCACCGGTTAAAATCGCTGGAAATATTTAACAGTATGCCGCTGCCCAAGTGGGGTGCGGATTTAAGCGCTTTGGATCTGGATGATATTATTTATTATGCCCGGACCGGCGCCGTGGAAACCAATGACTGGGCGGAGGTGCCGGAGGATATCCGCAAAGTGTATGAACGGCTGGGAATCCCCGAAGCGGAGCACAAAATGCTGGCCGGTGTGGGTGCGCAGTACGAGAGCGAGATGGTGTATCACAATTTAAAAAAGGAATGGGAGGATTTGGGTGTCATCTTTCTGGATATGGATAACGCACTGCAGGACTACCCGGAACTGGTACAGGAGTATTTTATGAAGTGCGTGCCGGCCACGGACCATAAATTTGCCGCCCTGCATGGGGCTGTGTGGAGCGGGGGAACATTTTTGTATGTTCCGGCCGGTGTAAAAGTGCGGGACCCGTTACAGGCGTATTTCCGCATGAATGCCAAGAACATGGGCCAGTTTGAACACACACTCATTATTGTGGAGGACGGTGCCGATGCGCATTACATAGAAGGTTGTAGCGCGCCCAAATACGGCAGCCATGCCCTGCATGCCGGGCTGGTAGAAATATTCGTGAAAGAAGGTGCCAAAGCCCGTTACAGTTCGGTGGAGAACTGGAGCCGCGATACGTATAACTTAAATACCAAACGTGCCATTGTGCAGAAAGACGGCGTGATGGAATGGATCGGCGGCAATATGGGCAGCGGTGTCACCATGCTGTACCCGTGTTCGGTTCTTGTAGGTGAAGGCGCCCGGTGCGACCACATGGCAATCGCCTTTGCGAATGCCGGACAGTGGCAGGATACCGGCGCGAAGGTATTGCACATGGCGCCGCATACGTCGTCTAAAGTGATTTCCAAATCTATTTCCAAAGGCGGCGGTTGCGCCGTGTATCGCGGTGTCTTAAAAATAGCGCCCCATGCGCACGACTGTATTGCCAACGTGGAATGCGACGCCCTGCTGCTGGATGATATTTCCCGGACGGATACCATTCCGGATATTCAGGTCCGCAATAATGATGTCACCATCGCGCATGAGGCGACTGTCGGAAAATTATCCGAGGAGGATTTGTTTTACCTTATGTCCCGCGGCATTCCCATAGACGAAGCGAGAGCCATGATTGTAAATGGCTTCATAGAACCGATTGTCCGGTTGCTTCCTCTTGAATATGCAGTAGAGATGAACAGGCTCATACAGTTGGAAATGGAAGGATCTGTTGGGTAACAACAATACCAGCAGCGCCCATCCTTGGGTGCGGTTTATTGGATAAATGTCATCTCGCAGGAGCAGGCATTCTGGCTGCGGGTATTTATTGGCATTGCATACATTTGCGGTTGTTTGTATCGGACATTCGCGGCCGGGTACGGCCGCTCTGTTTTATCCTAACGTGTTAAAACTTATTAGAATCTGATAATGTGTTTGTTATGTCTACGAAACAACATGTTTTAGCGATAATTGCCGGAATAATTTTTGGATTCTGGTTTTTCGTAATGATTCAGTTGTTTTATTTTTGGCACAAATGCCGCTTTCCGGGCCCCATTCCAGCCTCATGGAATCTTGATGCTGTGGGTATATCCAATTGTTATGTGTTCCCGTATCTGTCTCTTTTTTTATGGGTTCCGATTATCTGCATCTGCGGATTTGTGATCTTAATTTTTGTGAACCGAAAAGATCCTTTATATTTATTGATTGGATTATATACAGCGCTATTGGCCTTCGTGCTGAATGTACTGATTTTTTAGAGATACAAAAAGAAGCCCGTTTCCTGGCTTCTCTCTGTTTCTTTTTTCTCTTACTTCTTTACACCGCGTAGTCCTTTGGCAAGTTTAGGACGAAGTGATGTTACGCAGCCGCCGCCTCAATATTCATAGCAAGGCGGGTTTTGCGTTCAAGGTATTCACCTATGCTTTCAATAGACTGCTGCAGGTGCTGCATGGCTTCGTGCGCGCCTTCCACACCTTCCTGAACCATGGCGGCAAGATCATCGAAGGCGACGGACATCAGACTTTTATCAATGCGGGCATTGCAGACGCGGATTCCGTTGGCGGACATTTCGGCAGTGGAGCGGTCCGGCATTTTTACCACTACCACGCCATCGGCGCGCTTGGTGAATTTGTGACCGGCTGTGTCTTCAAAGCTGGCTGGTAAATGAGCAAGCTTGGAAACGACTGCCATGTGTGAGTGTGTGTGTTCCATACGAACAGAAGGGGAAGATCAACTCGTGCTTTATCCCTCTTGGGGGAGGGGGCGGGAGTTGGAAATAATGAAGTTTGTTGAGACTATTATAGCAAAAAATGACAGTTTGGTGGATTGTGCGGATGATCAGTTGTATTTAAATAGTGAAATGTATAGTTATAGTAACATCTTGTTTTGCCTTTATGGCTGCGCAAAGCCTCTAGTCTTACCGTTTCTTCTTTTTGATTGGTTTATGCTCTGTCTGCCATGGATATTGCGTGCCCGTTCGCCGCTGGTCCTGTAATTCTAGGATTTCCTTCAATTGAAGGTACATTGTGTCGAAAATTTCACCGATGGAATTAATGATAGTATTGGTCAGTATATTTTCGGCAATTGGCCATTGGCACAATTTTTTCTCTTCCCCGCGCAGCCAATTTCGCGTTTTTTTCAACTGTTTTATATGTATGTTCTGGTCCCGATAGCGCGCATTGCATTCCCAATGCATATCGGCAATCCACACGGCCACTTCTTCCATGCGTCCCCGAAACGAAAGCAGGCTGATTCGGCTCGGATCTTCCTCCCAGTCCACTGCGTCCAGCAGTTGCAGGTATATCTGTTGCATTTTTTCTATCACTGCTTCCTCTGTGTCAGTTTCTGCGCTCATAATCACTGTGTACTTTTCCAGCAGACTGTCGCGCAGCTTCATGAGAGTTTCATAATGTCTGGCGCCTTCCAGCGCTTGCTCGGCCCATGCGCAATCCTCTTCCAGGTTATCCAATACTGGCGGCGTATCAGGCATACTAAAATAGAGTGGGACAGAAAGGTGCCACACTCTAAATGCAGTGCTTGCAATGTCAATTACTTATCACATCAATTTGGCACGCGCATGGCGCCGGGTTCTAGGCTTAAGAATCAGCTAAGACACCGTGAATACGGGTGCGTGTGTGAGCCTGTGCCGGTTGTATGTAGTTATTCTCTTCTTTCCACTCCTGCCATTCTTCATTCATGACAGACAAATTTGTAGGGACATTGTGGTGGCTGCGCATTTTTTTGATGGACATATCTTTGTGTGAAGAAATATGTAATAATCATATTATAACATAATAATATAATTATGTACACTTCACTTGTCACTTATTTTTGTAAGATTTTTCAAAAGGGATCGTGAAAATTTGAAGAATCAGATGATTTATGCGTTTGGATGCCGCATACTCGGGCGCATGAAAGATGCAGCTATTGCCATCACGACGCTCTCCCGATCCATGCATGAAACGCCGTTTTTGCGTACGCGGCGTATTCAGGCGTTTAATGCGCTTAATACCGGTTTTGAGCAGGCCATGTATTTGCCGACCGAATTGCCCCTGGCGCGTACGGTAGGTGTGGAGGCGGATATGCGGTATAGGAATGAGGATTCCGGCAGCCAGCCGTGTATTTTTGATGAATTCGGCGCTATGGAAACCGGTGGCATAGATGCCGCGCATACGGCGTTGTTTGAGAAATACGTGGGAACACTGTTGGATGCGTCTGAGTCGGCTGGAGCGCTGCGCCACACGGCCTTTCTCACTCAGGGATTCTTTCTGTACGTCCCGCCGGGCATACAGCTCGCCGCTCCGATTGAGCTGGATCTGACGAATGTGCATCCGTGGGCGGCCACGCATGTGGTGATTGTCGTCGGCAAAGGTGCCAAAGCGTCTTTTTTTGAGCATTTGCGCAGCGACCGCGAGCATGATTCTTCCGGTTACACCGGTGTATGGTCCCATGTGGTGGAAATTTTTGCCGAAGATGAGTCGGATTGTACGTTTACATCCCTGCAAGCCGTGGACCCCGGTGTGGAGACCTGGCTGCAGCAGCGTACGCGTGTGGGCTCCGGTGCCACCTGTACGGTGCGGACGGTTACTCTTGGCGGCAAGAGTGTGGAGCAGGTGTTTCAGTCCGATATCGTAGGGCATCACGGCACCAGTACGCTGGAGTGGGTGTTTTATGCCAAAGGGATGGAAAAGCAGAAGCTCTCGGCTATGAATAAGTTTCATGCGGCCAGCGGGGCAGGGGAGATCACCATGAAGGGTATTGCCGAGCAAAAAGCGCACATAGCCTGTGACGGCAAAATAAATATCGGGCTAAAAGGTGGCGGGACAGATACGTACTTAACGCAGGAAGTGCTTATGCTGGACAGCTCCGCCAAAGTGGATGCCGTCCCCGGTCTGGAGATTAAAACCAATGATGTAAAGGCAAGCCATAGCGCCACTGTCGCCCGCCTTACCGAAGAGGATTTATTTTATTTTGGCGCCCGCGGCATTCCATCCGCCGATGCACGCCACTTATTCATTCGCGGGTTTCTGGGTGACGTGACAGAGCGTATTTCGGAGGAACAGTTACAGGAGGCGGTATTGGATGCGATTGAAGCGAAAATGAGACGGGCTTGAGGGTATTCTAAAGATTCCCCTCCATTGCGGAGGGGAACAGGTTCTCAGTTCCAGGAGAACGGCGAGCCTGGCATAAGCACCTGGCTGGCACGGTGATCGTCGGGTAGCGCTGCAGTATTGCCAGGCAGACGGTTTTTATGGTTGTCTGCCTCTTTCTTTGTGCGTCGTGTCCGCGAGGGGAGGACGGCGTAGGCACTCGCCTGTGACAGCAAGTACATACTTCCAATAAAAAGTCCCACCACAATCACCATATCGCCCATAAGTCGTTTTCTCATGGCAGCTCCTCGCCTGGAGAAATGAGTACGTAAGAAAGAGAACTACGGACATAGTATGATCTCTCTTCCGGAAATCAATGAAACGCTTCCAGGCCTTATGTTTTTGCGCTATTGCTCGCTAAAAAACCCTCCGGACGCGTATGGCGGGGGAGGGTAGCGTTCTCTCGGCTTGCTAATGAATGTAGTAGTGGTAACGGTTTGCTGCGGAAGGGCAGCAAAGGAACCCTATAAGTAGATAGGCCGGGAGCCATACGTACCTCATGAGAAGGCCTCCTTTTTTTTACCGAGGCATGTGAGAGAGCATTTTTCATGATATGCCTTTTCAGAGGTGAATCAATAAAACTGTATATTTTTGAGGAAAAATAAGGACAGCGAGCTCAAAAAATCTCCCCCTCGCTTGCGCAGAAGGGGAGTTGGCTTGTGATCAAGCCGGTGTTTCGTCATTGTTTTATCAGGATTGTATCAAACTTCTTTTGAGCCTGGAGGTTCATCCGGTATCGGATGTGCATAGCGACCAGACCAATGACTTGTAGCGCGAAGATAGATACGCAGAGTGTCAGAACACACCAGGGTATCTTGCTTTGTGCTGCGATCCTGAAGCGGATGACCGTCTCGATGGGGCTGTATACGGTTGCGGCGATTGCAACCAGCATCATGCCTGTCACGACGTTCCTCATGTCCCTTTTCATGTCTGTGGTCATGATCTTTCTCCGGATGAAGGAGCGAAACACATAATATACTATACACTATGATATTATTATGGCAATAATAAAAAAAGACCTTACAGAAGATCTTTGTGAGTAAATTTCACAGCATTGTGTAGTAGACCCTCCTTCTCCCTTTCTTTGTTATTGCAAGTTAGAAAGGCTACGGAGGGCGGGATAGTCCATAGTTAATCTAATAAACCGTGGATTATTCACAGCATTGTGTAGTAGAGAAGGTTACCAATATCTACCGAGTCCACTTCTCCAGTCCCTTAACGTGAAGGAACGGAGAAGTGGAGATAGTCCCGGCTCAATATAAACGCATGTTGGACGTACTATCAGTCCAGTGCATGCTACCAAAGATTATTCCCTGGTAAGGAAATGTTCCATCCGCAGGTTCTCCTACGGATACCTTGTTACGACTTAGTCCCAATCACTCGTTTCACCGTGGTACCTCCTCTTGCGAGTAAAGGTGCTTCGGGTGCCCCGAGCTTTCATGACTTGACGGGCGGTGAGTACAAGACCCAGGAACATATTCAACGTGACATAGCTGATTCACGTTTACTAGCGATTCCAACTTCATGGAGTCGAGTTGCAGACTCCAATCCGAACTGAGATCGGTTTTGATGGGATTGGCTCCCCCTCGCGGGTTCGCTGCCCTTTGTACCGACCATTGTAGCATGGGTGTTGCCCCAGGCATAAGGGCCACGCTGATCTGACGTCATCCCCACCTTCCTCCGCCTTGGAGGCGGCAGTCTCCCATGAAAAAACAACATGGGATGAGGGTTGCGCTCGTTTGCTGACTTAACAGTACACCTCAAGGCACGAGCTGACGACGACCGTGCAGCGCCTGTCTCTAGATTCCTTGCGGCACGACGATCTTTCGACTGTCTTTCTAGGATGTCAAGCCTGGGTGAGGTTCTTCGCTTATTATCGAATTAAACCCCATGCTCCACCGCTTGTGTGGGTCCCCGTCTATTCCTTTGAGTTTTAGTCTTGCGACCGTACTTCCCAGGCGGCGGGCTTACCGTGTTAACTTGGTCACAGAGATCAATTGAAAAATCCCTACAACGAGCCCGCATAGTTTAGGGCGTGGACTACGGGGGTATCTAATCCCCTTTGCTCCCCACGCTTTCGTCTCTGAGTGTCAGTACATGGCCAGCATCCTGCCTTCGCTTTTGGCGTTCCATCGTGGATCTACGGATTTTACCCCTACACACGACATTCCAGATGCCTCTCCATGACTCTATTCTGCTCGTTTCCAGCACGTACACGGAGTTGAGCTCCGTGCTTTTACGCCAGACGTGGCAAAACACCTGCAGACGCTTTACGCCCAGTAATTCCGAGTAACGCTTGCATCCCCTGTCTTACCGCGGCTGCTGGCACAGGGTTAGCCGATGCTTTCTCCTGAGGTACCGTCAAAAATTTCGTCCCTCAGAACAGGTGTTTACGACCGTAAAGGCCTTCATCCACCACGCGGTGTCGCTCCGTCAGGCTTTCGCCCATTGCGGAAGATTCCTCACTGCTGCCTCCCGTAGGAGTATGGACCGTGTCTCAGTTCCATTCTGGCTGATCATTCTCTCAAATCAGCTACCCGACATAGGCTTGGTGAGCCGTTACCTCACCAACTACCTGATAGGCCGCAGGCCTTTCCCGAACCGATAAATCTTTCCTCGTGAGAGGGCATCCGGTATTACTCCACCTTTCGGCGGGTTATCCCTGAGTTCGGGGCAAGTACCAACGTGTTACGCAGCCGTTCGCCGTGGGTCTAAACCCACTCGACTTGCATGTGTTAGGCGCACCGCCAGCGTTCACTCTGAGCTAGGATCAAACTCTTCTAAAAGAAGAATTTCATCAGCAATCAGATTGATTGACTGGTGATATCTACTGCATACCGGCACGAAGCCAAGTATGTCTGATGACATTATTTCAAATCGGGTCACCGACGATTATAATTTTAAAGGAATATTGGGTTCCGTGCTTCGTATTGCTACGAAGACGGACACTTTCTTCTCTACTACACGATGCTGTGAATGAACAATCACACATCTTTACGGAGTAAACGCCGTAAAACCCACCTCTGCACTGCACTATTCATGCAACGAAGAAGTAGAGCCGAGTCATCTTACTAAATAAAATGCAGTGGTCAAGGAAGATTTAAAAGATTTTTTAGGAAGGGAGGTCGGGAGAGGATTTGACATATTCACATGAATGATGTTACGTATGTATTAGTTCCTGACTGATTCCTGATCGGTTATGCGAGCGCTGACCGTTCTTTCTCTTTATTACAGTCGGAGGATTCATAATGGCAGAAGTCCGAGATGTCTCTGGCGATCTGGACAGGTTCTTCCTGCTGGTGCGGAATCCTGTGACGGAGGAGTGGCCGAGTCCGGAGAGAGAGTGGGCCAACGCTTTTCTCGCGGACTGCATTGGCTCCGACTACCTCTTTGACTGCTATATCAAGAGTATTCAAGAGGAGAAACAGGACCCGACTGTTCCGCCGGATTTCACGTGGATCATCCGGAGTGCCCTTCAGGATCTGAAATCGCTAAGTGTTTCTGATTTCGTGTCTCTGGCGCTGTGTC
>JAQBQQ010000039.1 GCA_028286915.1 Candidatus Peribacteria bacterium
TGTGTCCATCCGCGCTTAAGAAGTTCCGCTCCTACGTGGAGAACCTGCATCCCGCCCGGCGATCATTGTTCTGGCAGCACACGCGGGTCCGTCTCATTCGAGAGGCCGTCAGGAAAGAAGGAGTCATCTGATTCCCGTTGCGTCCGGCCGTTACTCTCATTCCGAGAGTAACGGCCTTTTTTGTGTACCCATATATTAATGACAGAACGAGGATGTAATTATTTTGACTTCCGGCTTTGTTTTTTCTTTACTGCCGTGTCGGCGCTCTTTAATACAAAGAGATGTCTGCCGATGAGACTGATACTGTTCTTTCATGAGGCATCACCGATGGATGGACTGGATGTGCTGGCAAAGAGTGTGGCCATGTGCGATTCCCGGCTGGAGAAGCGCCGCGAGTTGCTGGAGCATCTGCTGGAGCGCTTCGTTCTCAACGAGGCCCTGCGTGATCGCTACGGCCTGGCTCTCAAAAGGGCTGGGCACCATTACGAAATGTCATCGTTTCAGATCTGGCTCGAGCGCGCCGGCGCATGCGGTCTTCGCTCCCTCACGTTCGATCAGCTCCTCAATCTCGCGCGGAATCCGTCTGCTCAGTCGAACCTGCACGACTGGCTAAGCAGGAACCCGACACATTGGGACATCACTTGGTCCCGACTCGCTGTTCCGCCACTCCGTTGGCAGGCCGCCTGACACACCGTCAGGCCGCAGCCGTCATCTCCCGAAGAAGGGGGATGGCGGTTTTTCATCATCAAAAGAAAAATCTTCTTGACTCCGTTCCATCTGCTCCCGTAGTGTACGTCCCCGTTCGGACATGTTCTGAACATGCTTCCCGCTTTCCTTTGTGAGACCGGGTTTACCCAAAAGTTTCATGTCGCCATCTCTTGTTGCTTCATCGGAAGATACGCGGATCTACGAATTCGCCATTATGTACCCGGCTGACCTGCTGCAAAAGCAGGAGGCTGAGTTTATAAAAGAAGTGGAAGGCTATTTTAGCGAAGCAGGTGCCATGCAGATTGCCAAGGATGCCTGGGGCCGCCGCGGTTTGGCGTATCCGGTAAAAGGCCACATGGAAGCCAACTTTGTTATCTATTACTACGAACTGGACCCTTCCAAGGTAAAGGAAATCGAGCAGAACCTGCGTATTTCCCGCAACGTCCTGCGCCACCTGGTTGTGAAGCCACCGAAGAATTATCAGATTCTTAAGTACAGCGATGTGTATGCCGACTGGCAGAAGAACCATGAGAGCGTGGATGAAGTTCGCACCCGCGAAAAAGAAGAGAAGGTAAAAGAGCAGGTTGCCAAGAAGGCCAAGCGACAGGTGGAAAAGGCCGCCAGTGAGCGTACAAAAGAGACGAAAGAAGATAAGGGCGTGGTGGTAGAGGCTCAGCTCAGTCGTAAACTGGAAGAACTTATATCCGATGATTCCCTTGATATTTGATTATGGCACAGAAGCAACAGCAACAGCGTCGGCCAGACCCACGCGGCAAGAAGTGTCCCTTCTGCACCAAGGCATCTACCAGGTATTTGGACTACAAGGATTATCCAACGCTTAAGCCGTATACCGATTATTTCGGTAACATTCGCGCCCGGTACTACACCGGCGTTTGTCTCAAGCACCAGAAAATGCTGCGCGGAGCTATAGAAAAGGCACGCTTTATGGCGATGCTGGCATACAGAAAGTAATACGATTTATTCGTTAGATCGTTTGTTCGTTGATTGGTTTTTTGTTCTATTAATTTTCCAAAACGAATAAACGATAAACTATAAACAAACGAACGAAATTGGGATACACTTTTATTATCCTATTTTTTATGTGTCATTATGTCTGGTCATAGCAAGTGGGCGAACATCAGAGTAAAAAAAGGTGCGCAGGATGCCAAGCGCGGGAAGGTGTTTACGCGTCATGCGAGGCTGATAGAAATTGCCGCGCGGTCCGGCGGAGGAGACGCGTCCAGCAATGCATCGCTGCGGACAGCGGTGGATAACGCCAAGGCGGACAGCGTGCCGAATGCCAATATTGAGCGGGCCATTAAAAAAGGCACCGGCGATTTAAAAGGTGAACAAATGCAGGAGATGGTGTACGAAGCGTATGGTCCAGGCGGGACGGCATTCATCATTGAATGTTTATCCGATAATCGGAATCGCACCGCGGCCAGTGTGCGTCAGATTGTCAGTAAAGCCGGCGGTCGTATGGCTGAAAGCGGTTCCGTGGCGTATCAGTTTGAAAGAAAAGGACTTGTACTGGTGGACATAGTCAATGGTTCCGCCTGGTCGGAGGATTTGGAATTGGAACTCATTGATGCCGGCGCGGAGGATATTCAGAAGGCGGACGAAGGCGCGGAAATTGTAACAAGTGCATCCAGCTGGTCCAAAGTGCGTGACGTGCTTACGGAAAAAGGATTTGAAATTATATCGGCCGGTCTTTCCATGGTGCCAAAACAGAAAGTGCCGGTGGATGAAGAAATAGCCGGAAAGGTAGCGCGTTTAATGGAAGCTATAGAAGAAGACGACGATGTAAGCCAGGTGTATACGAACGCGGATGTGTAAAGACTCTTCGGCTTCGCTAGGACATCGCCTGGGAATTTTCCTATTCCTCCACCGTCACGTTTATACTCGATTCGGCCGTATTGCCGCCAAAGTCTGTTCCAACTGCCCGCAGGACATGGGAACCGGCCGGGACATCCAGCTTGTAATCAAATTCAAACGGCGGCTTTGGCAGACGTACCAGTAGTTGCGAATCCATATACAGTTCCACGTATTTAATGCCGCCTTCGTCCGTAGCGCGGATTTGCGTGTGCAGCGTGGAGCCTTTGCGGATGCTGATGTCATTGGACGGAATGAGGAAATTTACCGCCGGCTTCTGCAGGTCTTCTTCAAAACGGAAGGTAACGCTGTCGCTTACTTTGTTGTAGTACGTATCGGTGAGCGTTACCTTGAGCGTGTGGCTGCCACTCTGGTCCACGCTCCGCGGAATACGCAGGACCGGATCAAACGGTGCGCTGGTAACGGTCTGAATTACTTTGTCATCCAGCATGTATTCCACGGACAGCACGCCGGAACCTACTTTGTAGTCGAGCAGCGGCGCCAGCGCCGGGTAGGTGGCAATGCCGTCTTTAACCGGAACCAGAATTTGTAAGGTCGGCTGCGTCATGCGACCTGGCGTTTTGGAAATATCACATTTCTCGGTAGGGGCAACGGAGAGGGAACCGCCGGTGCCGGCCTTCTGTGAGCCTGCCCAGCCGCTTATGCCGTCTTGCCACTGGCGCAGGATGCCGGAAGTTATACGGCTGTCCGTTATGTTCAGCGGGCTTATAAAGCTGCGCATCTCCCGACCGTCTACCGGGCAGCTGTCACTGGCCAGGAGACCTGTGAGCTTATCCACTTCTACTGCCATACAACCGGGGTCCGCTTTCGTGGGAGCATTTTCTTTGAGGAATATATCCGAACGGCGCTGGTCCACCGGCGTGCAATCAGTTGGAAGTTCGCCGGAAAGTAAGGAGATTTGCGGCTGTACTATGCCTTCCGGCACTTCAAAATTCTTCGTAGGATTCGGCAGTATTTTATGCGCCTGGATCATAAATTCCTTCCAGACAGGTGCAGCAACGTTTAATCCGTCGGCATTGCCGGGCATGGCGGTGGAATCGGCATTGCCAACCCACACGCCGACCACCAGGTTCGGCGTGTAGCCGATGGTCCACAGGTTGTTCGGCTTGCTGTCGATGCAGTCGCTTATGTTGCTGGTTGGGTCTTTGCGCTTGTTGCACTTGTTGGACGTTCCCGTTTTGGCTGCCGCCTGGAAACCCGGAACCGTAAGCGCGGATTGCCAGAACTCGGTTGGCCGTGCGGATACGTCGCTTAAAATAGAAGTAATTTCATAGGCAATGCGCGGGTCCAGGGCGCTTGCATTATCCTGGCTGCTGGCTCCGGGCATGGGGATGAGAGCTTTATTGCGGTCGGTAATTTTAAGAATACTTTTTACCGCCTTCTCATGACCGTAATCGGCAAAGGTAGCATAGGCATGGACCATTTCTACCAGCGGCACTTCCGCACCGCCGCCAAGTGCCAGGCTTGGGCCGTAGTCGGACGCCTTGCCATCGGCCAGCATTTTCTTGGGCGTGGGGGCGCCGAGTCTCTCTGCTACATCCAGGACATTTTTTTGCTGACCGGCCAGGAAGTAGGCTTTAATGGCGGGAATATTACGTGAACCGGCAAGGGCACGGCGAATGGATGTCAGTCCCCAGAAGCCGCCTTCGTAGTTTTGCGGCTCGTACTGGCCGAACTTTGTTTGCACGTCGTACAGAACGGTGGCCGGGCCGTAGCCGCGTTCAAATGCGGAGGCGTAGACAATCGGCTTAAAGCTGCTACCGGGCTGGCGCGGCACCTGAGCCATGTCAATTTTGCCGCCGCTTTCCTTGTCGTTATAATCGGCGTTTCCCACGTATGCCAGAATTTCATTCGTCTTCGGGTCCATGGCTACCAGAGAAATATTCCGTGCACCGTAGCGCTTGGCGATGTCATCTTTGTGCTTGGCAATAATCGTTTCTGCCATTTGTTGTAATTTCCAGTCCAGAGTGGTCTGAATAGTGAGCCCGCCTTGTTCCAAAAGCCCCTGCTCGGCAGAATCTTTAAACATGGTATCCACCTGATCGCGAACCCAGAGCGTGTAATGGGCGGCGCGCAGGCTTTGGCGCGCAGGCTTAAACTGTTTGGCGCCCAGTTCCTGCAGGGCAGCCAGGCGCTGTGCTTCGGTAATATGCTTCTGATCCTGCATATTTTTTAACACCTGGTCACTGCGGCCGCCAATGTAAATGACGGTTCCGCCGGTACCGAATGTATTGCCCAGCAGACCCGGAATAACGTCTTTATCCGGTATTTGTGACCGCTCCGTCACCTTGCCGCTGGCGATTTTTTCCATCATCTGCTCACTGAGCGTGGTGCGGACATGGCTGCCGTAAGGGTTTAAGTATGTAGGCCGCTGCGGAAGGGAAGCCAGCACCGCGGATTCGGCCAGTGTCAGATCTTTGGCTGATTTGCCGAAAAATTGCTTGCTCGCCTGTTCGGCGCCATAAATGCTGGGGCCGAAGGGAACCCAGTTCAGGTAGAGCGCAAGAACTTCATCCTTGGTATAAATATGTTCCAGTTCGCAGGCCAGCATGGCTTCGCGGAGTTTGCGTGTAAGGCTGTGGTCGCGCTTAAGCAGGGCATTCAGTGCCAATTGTTGCGCCAGTGTGGAGCCGCCCGAGCGGTTAAGGCCGGGAATGAATTGCGACAATGCGGCGCGCAGAATGGCTTTGGGGTCCAGGCAGCCGTGCTCGTAGAAGCGGGCATCTTCTATGGAAATGAGTGCGTTTTTCAGCGTCACCGGCAGTTGATTACTCGGAATAATGGTGCGGTCCTGTTCGGAAAAGACGCGATAGAGTTCCACGCCGTTTCGGTCTGTGATCACCGTGCTCTGGTCGGCGCGGAAAGTATTCGGGTCGCGGACATTGGGCAGACCCAGCCACAGAAAACCAAGGTACGCTATAAAGAGAACTATAAAAATACCCAGCGAACGCAGGAGAAACTGCCACCAGCCGAGTGACCGCCTGGTATGAATGAGCCATCGTCCCCCGCTACCAAATGCTTTGGCGATACGATCAATCATGCCTTTGCCCTTTTTATGTCCGTTGCCGCGGCTGCGTCCTTTCTGTCCGTTTCGCGCAAATGATGCCGAACTGCGGTGTACGCCTTGAAACAGAGGCTCGTTCCCATTGGGTTCGCCTGATAATGACCGTTGCTCAAATCTGGAAGACCGATCCATGGAGTAGGCAGTGTACGTGAAATTCGGTGGAATGATACCAGCGGACGCGTCGCGCGGAAGAGGGAAAAAGAGGAAAATGGCGACTGGCCAGTTTTAACATGTCTTATCATAGTGCACCCGGCAGTCATGATGGGGCGGGGTGTATGAAACCGGCGGCGAATCCGGTTTTGGGCTCATGAAAGAGGCTGAAAAAGGCGATAGTGGATGTTTTTTGGCTTTCCTGCCACTTGTCTCATTCCCGCCTTCAAGACAGGCTGTTTTTCTGCTATACTGGTGAGATGTTTTCCCGTTTTGTCTTCCGGCTTCTGTGTGGCGTGACTGCGTTCGGGCTGGCCGATACGGCCTTTGCGCAGGATAGAAGTATTGTAGTGGGCTTCGGTATTAAAGGCACTATCTGGGGGATTATCGGCAATTTGATTACGTTTATGGTGGCCAGCATTTCATCGGTCTGCATTGCTGTTTTCCTGCTCGGCGCCCTGTTTATGGTGGCTTCGCGCGGTGAAAGTGATCAGGTTACGAAAGGAAAAAACATGATGATTGGCTCTTTACAAGGCCTGGCTGTTGTTTTGGGGTCGTATGGAATTATCAGCATGACGCTGTATCTTATCTATTAGCTTTGAGCTTTGACGCAGGCAGCGGGTGGAATTTCAAGCCTTGCCGTGCGACGGGAACTTACTTTGCATACTTTCTGTAGAAAATACTCAGTATTTGGTAGCCAACAGCCATTTGTTGTCCTACAGTGGGTTTCCATGATATCTGATGATTTATCCCCAGATGTGCTTGAGCGCCTTGAGCGAGCTGAGCAGTTAAAGCTCGACGGGAGCCATGAAGAAGCGATCGAGATCCTCGAGGAGCTTGTTCTGGAAGACCCGGAAAATGTATCGGCACTGGAGGAAATTGCCGATAACAAACTTTCACTCGGTGAATACAATCAGGCGGAGGCGGCAGCCAGGCATGCTACCGATTTGGATGACCAGAGTTACACTGCTTATTACATTCTGGGTTTTCTGCGTTCGCGCACCGAAGACTGGGATGAAGCCATTGCGCACTTGCGTCGCGCTAATTTGCTCAAACCCAATAATGCCGAAATTTTGCGCTGTCTTGGCTGGGCGCTGTTCAATGGTGCCGAGCGTCCGCAGGGAGTTGTGACACTGGAACGTGCGTTGAATCTGGATGCCGAATCAACACTTACCTTATGTGACTTGGGCGTGGCGTATTTGCAGATGCAGAATTTTCAGAAAGCGAGAATTTTATTCCAGCGCGTACTGGAACTGGAGCCAAAGAATCTGCGCGCCAAAGAGTGCATGCATTTGCTGGAACGTGTCACCACCATGGCCAGAGGCGAAGGAGTGGAGAAGTAGGTTCGTTGGTTCGTTGGTTCGTTGGTTCGTTGGTTTGTTGGTTTGTTGGTTTGTTGGTTTGTTGGTTTGTTGCACGAGCCGATCAGAAAAATGACCAACTATCAATTGTCAGCATCAATGGGTGAACGATAAACGAACAAGCGATAAGCCAGAGCCATGAATAAACGAAAATCCTGCCGCAGCAATCGATATTCCGCGCTGCCGCGTCTATACTTTTGGCCATGTCTTCCAGTACGTTTCTTATTTTCACACGCGGCCTGAAGCGGGGTCTGGTTACCCTGCGTCGCGAGCGCGGGTGGCTCACTACTCTTTTGTCGCTCACGGGAATTCTGGTGCTGGCGCAGTTATTTGTCTTTATGGCTATTGCCGGACAGGGCTTGGAATCCCTTATTCGTTCGCGTATGGATGTGCGGCTGGAAATTCTGGAAGGCGCAACGGACGTGCAGATCCGCGAATTTTTCTCCGCTGCCAAAGGGCAGCCAACGATTCACGATGTGCAGTACATTACCAAGGAGCAGGCGTACGAGGCCGAGAGACTGCGCGATCCGCAGCTCATCAGTTTTCTGGAAACGCTCAAACTGACAAATCCATTTCCGGAAACATTCAACGTCACATTGCGCTCGCTGAATGACTACGATGCATTCGTTGCGTTCGTGCAGAATCCGCAGTGGAGTAAAATCATTGATCCGAATTTCCTCAGTAAATCCACGGACCAGGAAAAGAGTATTCGTGAACTTCTCAAAGTCACGCAGGCGGCACGCTTGCTGGTGCTCGCATTTCTGGCGCTCACGGCATTCGTTCTGCTTTTTATTCTTATGGAACTTGTCCGCAGGCGTTCGCTTTTGCGCAGTGAGGAAATTCTTATTGAGCGCCTGTTCGGCGCCCATGATCTGTCAGTCTTATTGCCTTTCGCGACCGAGTCAGCGGCATTGTTAGTGGCGGCACTTCTGGTGAGTATGGGTTTGCTCATCGGGTTTTTGTTCCTGCTTCCCACCGTGTTTCCGGTGCTGGCATCCGAAGGTGTGTTCAGCGGCTTGCGCGCGCAGGTGGACCCTTTGCTCCGCACATTTCTGCCCGCATTCCTGTCACTTGAATTAATCATCGCACCCGTTCTGGCATTCGTCGGCGCATGGTTCGGTATGCGACCGCAACTACGGTCCAGGCAATTGGTGGTGGCAAGGCTGTAAATGAGTAGCGAGTAGTATATGCCAGTGCGTATTTTTAGATCAAACAAACCTGGGAAATACCGCTCTGGAGCCTACTCAGTACAGCATCTAACCTTTACAATGGGTTTGTATGTCCTATACGCAGACTGTCGACGCCATTGTTCTCCGCACATTCGATATTGGTGAGGCGGATCGGTTTTGCCTGCTCTTCACTCGCGAAAAAGGGCGCGTGGCGGCCAGGGCGACGGCCGTGCGGAAGCCGAAGAGTTCCATGGGTGGCGCACTGTTGCCGTGTCAGTATGTAACGGTACAGCTGAAGGAGTGGAAGAACGGCTATATTATTCAATCGGCGGAAACCAGGGATCTGCTTGGCGTGCACCGCGCGTCCATCCGTTGGTTTACAGAGGCACAACAGGCAATGGAGTTACTCATGGGTCTTACCCAGGATGACGAACCGCTGCCGGATGTGTTCCATGCCACGCTGCGTTTTTTAGCCGTCTGCGGCGATGACGATGCATTTTTTCTGCTCGCGTATACTATCCGCCTTCTGCATTTGCTTGGTTTATTGCCGGCAGAATCCCATGTGGCCGCCTCGTATGGTTTATTGCCGGAAGATCTGGCTTTCTTGCAGGCGGCCCGGCGCGGTGCACTGGATTCTTTGCCGCCCCTGTCTGTATCTCACCGTCTGCAGGTCTTTTGCGACGGGATGATGCAAGGGCAATTATCTTCGCCTCTCAAAGCACCGGCCATTGCTGCGGCGATGGAGTAAATCCTTTATAATTCCATTATGGATACAGATTGGTCCGCTTTGGATCTTGAGTTAAAACAATCAGCGGCGGATGATTCTATTTATGATTATGCAGTTGGTGCAGGCATTGTGACTGAAAAAGGATTGCTCATTATTATACGTGCTTTGGATGAAGAATTTTTTCCTGATTACGGCGAAATTCCCGGTGGCAGAGTTGAAAAGGGAGAATCAATTATTCATGCTTTGTTACGGGAAACCACAGAAGAGACCGGTTTGAATATCGTAACAGTCCAATCATATGAAGGTTTTTTTGATTTTCCGACCGATCAAGGCTTTTCTGTTCGTCAGTTTAATTTTTTAGTTGCCGTGGATTTGTCGCAAATCCAATTGGATCCTCAGGAACATCACGAATATATATGGTGTTTACCGAATGATCGCTCAAAGCTGGATACAGTTAAAATAACTGATGAAATGAAAACGACAATTCATCATTTGCTTGATCGAATCAGAAGTTAAAATAATTTTTGATGATGATTAGGTTTTTATCTTCGTGTATGCGGTCATTCTTCTGAAGTTGAGATTTAAAAACCTGGCGCGGACGTCGTATTTCCACTCTCCACATCGCCGCTCGGAATAGCGGCGGTGCCATCGGCATTTACTGGCACGGCGGCATCTATTCCTATCTGGTAGAAGAATGGTTTTGCCTGGTAGCTGGAGTAAAAATTTTCTGTTTTCTGAGTGCCGTTGGCCAGTGTGAGTAGCCGATACCACATTACTTTCTCGCCGGGGACGCGTTGTTGTAATGTTTTTTTCTGTCCCACGGGCAGCTCGGTTGTCGGTTCTATGCGGTCGGCTGGCGGCCCGACTCTGTCCCAGATATACGGACCTACAACTGTTGATGTCCGCGTATCGCGGGTGCCGTAGTAAATGAAGTACGCGTTGTTGCCTGCCGTGTATGTCTGGATAAGCAGCGCAGCCGGGCTGTCATTTTGGAATTTCATATCCGGTGCCGGCGTGAAGACGGTGGCATCTGTGCCAACCGGCGCGTAGTGGCTTACGATATAGCTATGGTTCTGGCGCGAGACAATGGGAAAGCCGTACTCCCAAATGCCGCGGTAGGCGGTGGAGGAAACCTGGCAGAGGCCGCCGCCGTAGTCCGGCACGGTGCGGTCACCTTTAATGACGAGTTCTTTCTTGTAGCCGGTACTGCCATCCACCGGGCCCAGAATATCCAGGAAGGAAAATATGCTACCCTGGGGAATAAGGTGGCCGTTGAATTTTTTGAATCCCACGCCAATATTATGCAGGCGGTTTGGCGGTGAATTACTGAAATCGGATTCGCCAACCGTGACAACTTCTTTAATACCCTGTGCGGCCAGGGCCGGGTCCAGTACATGGATGGTCGGCTGCGTTTCCCGGACCGGCAGGAAAATGTCGGTCATGTTCTGGCTGAGTGCGGCGGCCGTTAAGTCGGCGGCGCTGTTTACATCTACGGTTTGTCCGGTAAGACCTGCGCCATCAAATACAATTTTACCGCTCGCCGTTCGTATGGTTACCGTCCCGGCTGGCCGGTTGATAACCGGAGCAATAAGACGCGTTAGGCTTGCCCGGACAGCGGCTTTATTGATGCCTTTCTTTTCCGTCCGTACAAAACCGTCCGGCAACGGCGGAATAGTGTCGCCATCCACTTTATACGCGGCCGGCAGCGTTGTTTCCAGCCCGTTATACGTCCATACTTCCTCGGCACTAAACCAGTTGGCTTCTTTGGCCGGGTCAACCGTAAATAGATGATGATTGTAGCGGTAGGTAAGGGGAGCTGCGGAAACGGCGCCCGGAATAGTGATTAATAAAAAACCGATAACGAAGAAAAAGTTGGTTCGTTGGTTCGTTCGCTCGTTGGTTCGATGGAAAAAGTATGACATTCGTGGCAAACAATAAACAATAAACGATAAACGAACAAACAAAATCTGCGAGCTGTCGGAGCTGAAGTGCCTAAAGGTCGTTCAGTACCTTGAATACATCGGCTTGTGGTATGACGACCGATGCTCGTTCAAAACCTTATTCACTAGTGCGTCGGCGCGGTGGTTGTCGCTGCGCGGAATATGCTTGAAGATAATGTCCGGAAACTGAAGCGACAGGATTTTTACTTTCTCATACAGCGGCTGCAGCGTCGCCATTTTTACCTGATACTCCCCGTTTAACTGCCGCACGATCAACTCGCTGTCCAAGTGGCAGACCAGGCGGTTGGGGTGGAATTCCTGAGCAATTTCCAGACCGCGGATAAGTGCCCGGTACTCGGCGACGTTGTTGGTTTCTATGCCGATGCGCTCAGCATGCTCTTTGACAATCTCCCCCTTTTTCGGGTCTTCCACAATACAGGCAATGGACGCCTCGCCCGGGTTGCCGCGTGAGCCGCCATCCGTAAATAAATACAGCGTGCCGCCGACATGCGTTTCCATGCTTGTCGTTGCTTCCGTGTAGTCATCATCATCTTTGGTCCAGCCCCGGAAAACCGGTTGTGCATTATCATTTTTATTCTCCTCTTTTAAGGCATCTTCAATCACGCGCGCCACAAAATGTTCACGATCCGCTTTGTCGGGAAACAGGTTCATCAGCCGTCGCTCAATGGTCGGTGGAAGGCGGAGCACCGTGTGAGTATATCTTAGTTATGATAAATTCTCACTCATCTTTGTCTTGAATACATCATAGGAACCACCACCGTATACGATTGCCTCTTTTGCCGCCTGCGCTATGGCCGCAATCGTTTCGCGGCAGCGGATATACAGCAATGCATTGTCTGCATCTTGCGGTGGGGGGCTGCCATCTTCTGAGTGGCACATAATTGTAAGGTGCTCTACTTCCTCAAATTTTTCCGTACGTATCGCTTTTTGCATTTTTACCCGTCTGTACTTTTTTGCTTCATTCATAGTAGAGTGCAGCGTTATATCCAACATGTAGACATACTTTTTGCGTGCATCATTTTGTATCATGCAGCACATATCCGCTTCGGTATCTTCGTATCCATAGTGGTAAATGCTGACTGATGATCCTGCATTGGCTGCAAACTTGTAATTTTTTTGTGCATGCAGCTGAGCCGATAATTCGTTGCGAGTCGTGTGTGGCCCGACAATAGACAGCGTGTCTTTTTGCGTTTCTCCGGTGGAATGAATGTGCTGTTTCATGACCAGATGGAGCAATGTTTCGGCCGTCATTCCGCGCAAGGATGCATCCACTTTTTTTATGGGTACAAAACCTCCTCCTTGGTTAAGATCTTTCTCCAGGCACAGGTTTATTTTTTCCTGCAGCTCTTCCCATAGTTCCGCATCAAAATATTCATAGACTGTTTCCGGGTTCGCATGCAGTGCAAAGGATGCCGCTACGTGTCTTTTTATCATGTCTATAGCGGACTCTTTGTCTGTTTTTTGTTCGGTATGACGGTCTGTTGCAGGCGCGTTTAATACATCAGCAGTTACAAGCCGAAAACCATACTGCAAAGCAGGTGTTTGGGCATGGGTAGTCTGCGCCAGGAATGCCCGATTTTTCTTTGAGGGCAAAGCAAATCTGTTCGGTCTGCCACAAGAAACATGTTTATGCTTGGCCATATACTGTCAAATTAACATTAAATATTATATTAGTCAATTTTACAGCCACATGTTCCGCCGCTCTTGCAGCCACAGCCGCTATTGGGTGCATCAGCCAGGTCCAGCTTGCATTTTCCGTCGCGGAAATCGATGGTACTGCCGCCAATCCGCTTGAGCGTAAGACTGCCGGCAAAGAACCGCATGTCCGGTACATCGGTGTTGGTGAACGTGAGATCATCGGTAGCCGGTTCAGGCTGGAATTCCAGACAGAATCCGCCGCGGCCATCGGCAATAACCGCCAGCCCTTCGCCCAACCGGTTTTCGGCTATGGCTATGTCGCGAATGGCAGCCGCAGCGGCTGCCGTAATGGTGAGAGTATTCGATTTTTCCGGCAGATCGCGGATGATCTGGTTGATGTCATCTACTAATTCGTCCACTTCTTCGTTGGAAAATCCGTGTGACACGCAGCCGTCACCGAGTGATTCAAATGCATTGGCATCGCAATGGAAGCAGTGCAAACCGTATTCAGCCATAATATTTTCGGCCTCCGGGCACAGCGTGATGATATCCAGCACGCGCATGTGCTTGGTAATTGGGCCGGTGGCAGAGGAAACTGGCATGGAGAGACAGTATAGATAATCCTGGTGATGATGGAAGAGAGGAAATAGAGGAAATAGAGGAAATAGAGGAAATAGAGGAAATAGAGGAAATAGAGGAAATTTTTATAAGCATATTTG
>JAQBQQ010000013.1 GCA_028286915.1 Candidatus Peribacteria bacterium
GTTTCATCATTCCTATTCGCGCTACCCGGTATTTGGTGAATCTCTGGATGATATACGCGGTCAGATTTTGAGCCGCGATATTCTGTCGGCACTCGCCCAGGGCAAAGATGACGAACTGGTGGAAACGCTTATGCAGGATATTCTGATTGTTCCGGCGGCCATGCGAAACGACAGGCTGCTCACATTGTTCCGCAACCGCTATATCCATATTGCCATTGTCCAGGAGCACGGAAAGACAGTCGGTGTGGTAACACTGGAGGATGTGCTGGAAGAACTGGTGGGAGAAATTGAGGACGAAGCGGACAAGGAAAAGCCGAAGCCGAGGATAGCGGTGAAGAGGAGGTAAATTTTTACAGATATGTTTTCCTCGCATCCTCCACGGCTGCCTGCATTCTTTCCCGGAAGCGTGTCGCAGAGAATTGCTCCGCATGTGCGCGAATAGTTTGCGGATCGGTACGTATGGTGTTGAACTCCTGAATGGCACTGCTGATGGACGCCGGTGTTTGTTCGGTGAAGAATACGCCTGTCACACCGTTTTTTACGGAGTCCAGTGCGCCGCCTCTGGCGTAGGCAATAACAGGTGTGCCGCAGGCCTGCGCTTCCAGCGGTACAATGCCGGCATCTTCGTACTGCGGGAACAGCAGCGCTTTTGCGCCGCCATACAGTTGTGGCAATTCGGCGTCCGGAACAAATCCCAGAAATTCCACGGTCGGCCCGGCCATATGTTTTAACCGTGCTTCCTCCTGTCCGGTACCGGCAATTCGCAGCGGAAACCGCAGCGCATTTGCCGCTTCTATGAGCAGGTCAAAACGCTTATAGGGAACCAGCCGGCCAATTGCCAGAAAGTACGACCGTTCTCCGGCGGGAATAAGCGGTGTCTGAAACAGCCGGTCGGCTGCCGGCGGTGGAATAATAATACTGTCGCGCGCATAGACGTTTTGAATTCTTTTTTGCGTTTCGCTGGAATTGGCAATAAACATATCCACGCGCTTTGCGGTTGTCATGTCCCAGCGGCGTAATTTTTTTAAGCGGGTTTTAATGGCTTTGCGCAGAAGTTTCGGCACGCGGAAATCATCCAGATATTCATCTTCCATTTCCCAGGCGTAGCGCATGGGAGTGTGACAATAGCAAATATGCACGCTGCCGTGCGGCGGAATAATTCCTTTGGCCACCGCGTGCGAAGAGCTCAAAATGGTATCGAACCCGCGCAGGTCCATGCTTTCCACTGCCCGCGGCATCAGCAGTAATAAAGCCTGATGCTTTTTGACGATGTTGTAAAAGCGCTGCAGTGTTGTCGTGCGGATATCGGCATGCGCCAGCGGACCCAGCTTTTCCGGCCGCGCAACCGTGGTGAACAGCGGTGCCTTCGGCCATAGCTCATGAAATTCCGCAATGGCATGTTCGGCGCCGCCAAAAACAGTAAGCCAGTCGGCAACTATGGCAAGTTTCATGGGAGGATAGTAGCAGAAACATGTTCAGTATTAAGGGATATGTAGTATGTAGTATGGGATTGCATATCCCGTAATACCTTTTCCATAATCCATCATGGTTGCAAATTGAACGACTCAGCATTGCCTCGCGGACAAAACTCCACACTGTCCATAACCTTTCTGCCTTTCCAGCCTTCCCTCGTCTTCCAGCCTTCATTAAGATCTCTCCATGCTCAAGCGCCCCACGCGCCCGCTCCCGAAGAAGTTCAACCGGCGGACAACAGCGGCTACCCGCAGCTTTATCAAGCGCACGCATAAGCGCAAGGCTGGTCATAAGAAGCAGCGCTGGCAGCGTTTTTACCGGCATTTTCTGCGGTGGGTGGAGACGACAAAAAATGCCGTACGCCGATGGTATGTGGCGGTGCTCGTTGGTATAAGTGCGCTCGTGCTTGGTCTTTTTCTTTTTTCGCCCATTGTGCAGGTGCGCGATATCCGTATTCAGCGTTCGGATGCGAGACTGAATGTGGACAAGGTGAAGCGTGCTCTTATTCCGCTTTTCGGTCAGCATCTGCTGCTCCTGTCCACGCACGATGTCGAAGCGCTGGTGCGACAGGCAGTGCCGGATATGCAGAGCGTGAGCATTCATAAAAATTATCCGTCGCAGCTGGTGTTGCGCGTGCAACAGGTGCCGCTGGTTGCGCGTCTTGCCGTTATCCTGCCGCAGGCAGCGAGTGCATCTGGCGCCGTGGCGGCAACCGGTGCCACGCTGGCCGTAAAGCCGGGCCATGAATACCTGACGGCCAATGGTCTGTATGTCTCCATTCCGCTGGCGGAGTCCGGCGTGTCTCTGCCGCTCATACGAGTGGAAGATATTGGCACCATGCCAGAGCCGGGTGAGCGGCTTGTAAAGAAAGAATTGCTGGATCGCATGCAGGCAGCCGAAAAAACCATCAAGAGTGAATTCGGCCTGAAAGTTCCCTATCGCACGATGTATGTCAGTGCCCGGGAATTCCATTTGTCCGTTGGTCGTTACAGCTTATGGTTTGATATGGCATCGCCGCTGGAGGACCAGCTGCAGCGCTACCGTACTTTTTTGCAATCACCAGGCAGCCGGGAAGTAACCCGCTATGTGGATCTGCGCCTGGCGGAAGCGATTGTCTACAGGTAGTCATTCGTTTGTTCGGCCTTTGTCCGCCGCGACAAACTGCCAGCTTCTTGCTTGACGAGTCGGCTTAATTAACCCTGCAAAATCGGTTGCGGTGCTTTGCCTGGCGGCGGACTCCAGATACACTGCCCGGGATGTACCTTCCACTCGTGTCGGTGCTGCTCCTGGGCATGATCCCGGTGACGGGTTCGCTCTCGGGCGGCGGCATAGAACTCGGCGATTTGCAGATTGCTCCTCCGTCTGCCATTGCGCAGAACGCACAAACAGCTCTAAGCCTGCGCGAAGGCGTATCCGCGTCCGGCATTCTTATTACAGACCTGGCCAGCGGACAAGTGGTATACGGGCGTGACCTGGACAGGCGCCGGTCCATTGCCAGTCTTACCAAGCTCATGACAGCTATAGTTGTGGTGGAACGCATGAAGATGGATGATGTGGTGACGGTGCCCGAGAATGTAAAAGACGTGGAAGGCGAAGTGGTTCACCTAAGGGCCGGAGCGCACTACCGGGTGGGGGATTTACTCAGCGCCATGCTGGTGAACTCGGCTAACGATGCGGCCGTTGTTCTGGCGGAGGCGACAAGCGGTTCTGTAGGTGAATTTGTAAAGGACATGAATGCCCGCGCCAAGGCGCTCGGCCTGCACGACACGTCGTTCGCCAACCCCAGCGGACTCGATGAAGACAATCATTTTTCCACGCCGCGTGACTTGGCATGGCTTGTGTCTTTTGCCCTGCGCAATCCGAACATTGCCGAACGGATGGCGACAAAAACGGAGACAATCCAAAGTCTGGAAGGTGATTCCATTGCCCTTACCCACACGCATCAGCTTCTCCATACGGCATCAGCCGTGCTGCTTGGCAAAACCGGTACAACGGATGCCGCCGGCCAGTGCCTGCTTTCGGTTGTGAAAGAAGGCGGCCGCAAATATGTGGTCATCCTACTGCACTCACGCGAGCGCTACGCCGACATGCGTATGCTCTTGAATGCGCTCGCCCACCTTTCCGTCTAAGCCCGCATGCGCACGCCTCTTATGCGCCGGCTGTCCGTTCGTTTGCGCTTGTTGCTTGCGGGCGCGTTCGTCATTGGCGTCTTCCTGCCGCCATATATTCCTCAGGCCGCACTGGCCGGTGACGGCAACGAGCTGCCGCCGTCACAATTCCTCTTTGTGGAGGACGGATTTCTCATGAAGACATCCGCGCTCGGGCAGCAGGGCACGCGCCTTGCGTACAGCGAGGGGCTCCTTCATACGGTGCAGACCGGTGAAACGATGGATGCCATTGCCAAGCGCTACGGCATTTCCTCTCAAACGATCCAGTGGGTAAACGGGCTGACCGGCAAAGTGCTTAAGCCCGGCCAGGAGCTGGTAATTCTGCCGGTAGATGGCGTATTGCATACGGTGCGCCGCGGCCAGACTCTCGGCCGCATCGCACAATTATACGATATTCCGGCGGATGTAATTGCCCGTCAGAATAATATTAAAGGCGGTTTTATCATTGCCGGTCAGGAACTGATTGTTCCGGGCGGCAAGCCCATTGGTAATCCGGATCTTATTGCCGGCAGCTCCGCTATCGATCCGGCAAACCTCACGCCGGAGCAAAAGCTTCAGTTCGCCAATAAGTTGCCGTCCAAAGATATTGCGTTCAAGTTCGGTAAGCCTCTTGTCCCTCCTACTACCGGGCCGACCGGTACCAGGTCGCCGCCGGCTGTTGCCGCCGTGGTGACGAGCGGTATTTTGCAGATGCCGTGTAACAAGTGTGCTTTCACGCAGTACTACCATGCGGGGCACTACGCGGTGGATATTCAGACCCGGGGCGGCGGGCCAAACTTTGCGGCCGAGGCAGGTACGGTTATCCGGGCGGATTATGGCTGGAACGGCGGCTACGGTAACGTGGTGGAAATTGATCACGGAAACGGCCTCGTCACGCTGTACGGTCACAATAAAGAACTCTACGTGAAGAAGGGCGACAAAGTGGAGCGCGGCCAGACTATCGGCTTCATGGGTAACACCGGTTTCGTGTATGGAGTAACAGGTATTCACGTTCACTTTGAAGTGCGTGTAAACGGCGTAAAGAAGAATCCGCTTCTCTATCTGGAAGGTTGATTAGACATAAAGTTGATTGGTTTTTGGTTATTCGGTTGATTGGACTGTGCGGTTCGTTGGATCGTTCATCGTTTGTTCGTTTTTGGTTCAGTTGCTTCATGAATGACTGTAAACTTCGCCGTTTATCCTAGGAACCGTGCACAGCTCCTTATTGTTAATTTATGATAAATATGCTATAATACTACAAATGCCAGACAAGCACATCCATCCACGGCAATTTGCGCTTTCCTTTGGTCATTTGCTGTACCAAATGCGCACGGTTATCCTTATGTGGCTGATTGTGGCCGGCTTGTTTGTGTACCTGGCGCATACGTTTGCGGCTTCAATTTCCTAAAAAGGGTCCAAACGCCATTGTCAGACAGCCCGCGTGCTGGTACGGTTTCCCGGCTCTGGTTTATAGCTTGGGCAAAATGTGACCGTTCTTTTTGAATTACTGATAGAATTCGTTTGATGGTTGATTCGTTGTTGGTTTATCGATAAACCAATAAACGATAAACGAATAACAGTTCCACACAAGTGGAGCCATAGCTCCCACCTTCGTCCGCCTCGGCGGACTACGGCGGGCAGGCAATGGTTAGAATTTCTCCTTAAGTGGAGCCATAGCTCAATGGTTAGAGCGCTGCCCTGTCACGGCAGAGGTTGCGGGTTCGAGCCCCGTTGGCTCCGCCACGTAAAACAGCTGCGCTGTCACGTGGCACAGTCTTCAATATTAAAAATAATCCCATTAACCTTCGCCAAGAGTGCAGTTCAGTTTTACTGTAAAATATGTATATGACTCTTCCGCACATTTTTTCAGAAGAATATATTCAAGAGCATTGTCCTCATTGCGATCCTGCTTCCGATGCCTTTAGCACGCTTCTTAATGAAAGTGAACATTTCCGTATAGTCTGCGATCATCATCCTATTATCGAAGGACATATCTTGATTATTCCCAAAGAGCATTTTTCCTGCCTTGGCGATTATCCTGAGCATATTTTTTCTGAATTCATTGATCAGTACGAACGTGTAAGAAATTTTCTTATCGAACAGTATGGGTGTGTCAGCGCGTTTGAGCACGGGAAAATAGGTCAGACTGTCTTTCATTCGCATGTACATTTTTTGCCTTATAAAGGTGATCCTTTGCTTATCATTTCAGAAGGAATGGAGCATCTTGTGGCATTGCCGTCATTCGTTGAGTTACGGAGATTGTACAAGCAGTATGGCCGGTATCTTTTCTTTTCCATCGATGCTCTTGCATGGGTGGTCAATCCGTTGCTTGCCACTCCCAGATTCTTCCGGGATCGCTTTGCATTAGCCCTTGATGTTTCCGAGCGTGGAAATTGGAAAAATATGCATATGAATGAACGATTGATGGCTACCGCCCAGGAAGATAATGCGAGGGTGAAATTGCTATGGGATAATGGTGAGATCTGTTCTGATCGGTTATCACGGGCATAATGACCATTATAGCTTCTTTATTCCCTCCTCGCTTTCGGCAACTTTGAACGCTCGGAAGGATAAAGCTATATTTCGCTTCGTTGCTCCGCATCCTTCCACAGCCTGCTAAATACCTCACGCAAATTCAGCGCCAGCAATATGTCATATATTTTAATTTCTGAAAGCTGGTTTGCAACAGATGAAAAGGAAAGCTCCAATGATTCATTTCATTGGGGCTTTTTACATGCATTTTCTTACGGCCTGGACATCAATGTATCTACAATGTATACTCGTAGTATGAAAACTGTCATTCGTTCCTGGGGAAACAGTCTTGCCGTTCGCATTCCGAAGGCATTTGCCATGCATCTTGGTATTGAGCCCGGCAAAGAAGTGGATTTATCCATGGAGCCTGATGGCTTGAAGATCGCAACCTCTGTGCAAAACCTTGAAAGCTTATTGAAACAGGTAACGTCCCAGAACATACATAGCGAAACGCTGACGGGTGATTCTACAGGACGTGAAGTATGGTAAAGAAGTCCACTCCTGAGCGCGGCACTATTATCATGCTTGATTTTCAGCCACAGCTAGGCAGGGAACAGGCGGGCCGTCGTCCGGCACTGGTTCTTTCGCCTGCGTCCTATAATAAGAAAGTGGGTCTTGCCATTCTGTGTCCTATTACCAGCCATGCCAAGGGTTATCCATTTGAAGTGGCTTTACCCCGTGGAATAAAAACAAAAGGAGTTATTCTTGCTGATCATGTGAAAAGTCTGGATTGGGAGGCGCGCAATGCAAAAATAATTGAGCACATATCACCTGCTGTGCTTTCTGAAGTCCTCGAAAAACTTGCATTGCTTATTTCATAGCTCTATCTGTAATGGCATGAATTCTCCTTCCTCCTACTCCCTCCTCGACTTCGGCAACGCAGAACGCCTGGAGCAATGGGGCGAATTTCGTCTTATCCGGCCGGACCCAACCGCTACCGGCCCGCGCATTCATCCAGCAC
Organism: Candidatus Peribacteria bacterium; assembly: GCA_028286915.1. GTDB lineage: Bacteria > Patescibacteriota > Gracilibacteria > Peribacterales > Peribacteraceae > JAQBQQ01. The sequence goes on from JAQBQQ010000013.1 coordinate 7,114, forward strand.
TCTGGGCCGATGCCGATGCCGTGTACGAGGGCGAGAAAGGCAAAGGCATATGGACGCACGCAAAGCCCCTGCCCGACAGCTGGCTGGTTTCTTTTGATGACATTCAGCTCGTCATCAAGCTGGCGCCGTATAAGCACACGGGCGCGTTTCCGGAGCAGCAGCTGAACTGGCAGTGGATGCGTGAGCGCGCAAAAAAGACAGGGAGGCCGCTAAGCGTTCTCAATCTATTCGCCTACACCGGCGGCGCCACTATGGCACTGGCCAAAGACGGCCATAAAGTGACGCATGTGGATAGTTCCAAGCCTGCTATTGGTTGGGCGAAGGAAAATGCAATACAGAACAATCTTCCGGCGGATGCCGTCCGGTGGATACTGGAAGACGCAGCGGTTTTTGCCGAGCGCGAACACAAGCGCGGCAAAACGTACGATGCCATCATTCTGGACCCGCCTGCCTTTGGCCATTCGCCGACCGGCAAAACCTGGAAGGTGGAACGCGATCTGGCTCCTCTGCTGGAGCATTGTGCCGCTCTCCTCTCCTCTGCGCCGTCCTTCCTGGTTCTTAACGGCTACGCGCGCAACGATACGCCGGACAGCTTTAAGCGGCTGTTAACGGGCATACTGCGGACACAAAATGCCGACCGGAAGTTTTTGTTTGAAGGCGGCAATCTTTTGCTAAAAGCAACGGATGGCCGGGAATTATCGACAGGAACGGTGATTCGGTGTTCCTTTGGTGCCTAGCGATATTTTGACATATTTTGATTTTATTCTACATAATCTATAATATGTTTTTCTATGGCAGTATTTTCTGAGGCTCAATGTACAGTGTGGATGCGGGAACAGACCGGGTTGCCGGTTGATACTTCCATAATAAAGGATAAAGGCAGAAAAGAAGTGCTCGTTGTTATTCTGTTGGAACTGGAACTTTTTCGAACAGCAATGGCGTACCGGCTTGAGGATATTGCAGTGCCCAGGGGCTTAAAGGCTGAATGCACGACTCAGACAAGGCGCATAGCTTTGTTTGCCAATTTTTCTGATGCTGCCCGTGTTATGCATACAACGTTAGGTGAGCGGGCCGGCACCATGCGATTGCTGGCAGATGATGATTCGGCATTGACGGATCCGGAGACAGAGTCGGACTGCCTAAATCTTATAGTAGAATTACAGGATGTTGCGCGTACGCGCATATTTGAACAATGCTCAGATGCCGATATTTCCGCTATTGACCGTAAGCTTACAAAAAATAAGAAGCGCCGATAAGGCGCTTCTTAGGATGAAGATCTTGTAGTACTAATTAGCCAACAAGTGATTGTCTGTAGCCGCGGGCAAAGCTGCCGGAGGCATGTGTAATTTGAGCTTCTGCCGTACGAATCTCTTTTACTTTTTCTTCGGCTGCATCTGCAAAGCGTTTCATGATTATCTGATCATCAGCAGGTATGTCATATGTGGAAATGATCTTATGAAGACGGATAGCTAATTCTTGTAGATCGCTATCAATTCCCTTGGTATCCATACGGCCGATTTTTTCATCGCCGGACGTAATTTTTCTTTCAAGGCCTTCCATGCCCATAGTCGGATTCAGGGGCATAATCTTGTCGATTTGGTCGGCAATGTCCCACATTTCCGCGTAGGCGGCATCCGTGAGAGACTTGCCACTCATGGCTTCGGAATTCAGTTCAGGAGAATGAATCTTCATAGTTATGAAGGAAAAAAGATATTAATTAATATTAAACACTATTAGTTTAAATATGTCAAATAAAATATGATAAAACATCGTAAAAAGACCAATACTACCAAAATTATATAAGTTTATAGAACAGCCCTCCCAAACCCGTCCGGCCATGCGGCCTTTTCGTAGGCATGGGCAGCTTTCAGAATTGTCTCTTCGCCCCACTGCGGCCCCATAATCTGCAGTCCGATGGGCAGCTTGTCGGCGGATAATCCGCACGGGACAGATAGTGCGGGAATGCCGGCCATCACCTGGGCCGTTAAAAAGACATCTTCCAGGTACATTGCCAGCGGGTCATTCTGGTGCGCGCCAACGGGGAAAGCCACGTGTGGCGATACCGGTGAAATAATAATATCCACTTTTTTGAATGCTTCATCGAATTCGTTCTTAATGACGGTGCGGACTTTCTGGGCCTGCCTGTAATACGCATCGTAGTAACCGGCCGACAGCGCGTAGGTGCCGATCATAATGCGGCGCTTTACTTCCGGGCCAAAGCCTTCGCTGCGAGCTTGTTCATAGTAATCCAGCAGACTTTCGGCACCGGAAACGGTATGGCCGTAGCGAATGCCGTCATAGCGGGCCATATTGGAACTTACTTCGCACGGGCACAGCACGTAATACGTGGCAATGGCATACTTAGTATGTGGCAAACTTATTTCGATCAGCTCTCCTCCCAGATTCTGCAATACAGTGGCAGCATCATGCACTGCTTTTTCCACGGCCGGCTGAATGCCTTCCACAAAGTATTCTTTGGGCAGTCCGATTTTCATGTTTTTCATATCACCGGTCAGCAGGCTCCGGTAATTCGGTACCGGGCGGCTGGAAGTGGTGCCGTCTTTGGGGTCTTTGCCGCTTATTGCTTCCAGAAGAATGGCTAAATCCTCTATGTTTTTCGCAAACGGCCCGATGGTATCCAGCGAGCTCGCCATGCTCATAACGCCATAGCGGCTGGTGCGGCCGTATGTGGGGCGGATGCCGGAAATACCGCAGAACCCGGCCGGTTGGCGGATGCTGCCGCCCGTATCGGTGCCCAAAGAAAACAGTGCCTCATCGGCTGCCAAACCTGCCGCCGAGCCGCCGGAAGAGCCGCCTGCCACACGGCTGGTGTCCCACGGGTTGCGTGTGACGCCGAATGCGGATGTTTCGGTGGAGGCACCCATAGTGAATTCGTCGGTGTTGGCTTTGGCAATGCTGATGGCGCCCACTGCATTCAGTCGTTCGGTTGTCGTGGAGCTGAACGGCGGAACGTAATCCTTATTGCGCAGCATGTTGGAGCTGGCCGTGGTGGGTACGCCTTCCTCGCAGAATACATCTTTGGCCAGGTACGGAATGCCGGTCAGGGGATGTTCAAATGCCCCGGCTTCATCGATCCTTTTTGCATTGGCCAGAGCTTTGTCATAATTCTTATGCACAATGGCATTCAGCTTTGTATCAATTGATTCAATACGATCAATACAGGCTTGTGTCAGTTCTACGGAAGAAATTTCTTTCGTCTTCAGTTTATCATGCGCCTGCGTAATGGTGAGAGAGTTGAGCATTACCCGTGTGCGGAAGGCGTTTGAATCTGATGATCTTTGATGGGTAGCGGACTGGTGTGTAGAAGTGCATCAGCGGAAACAGTGGATTGAACGACATCCGGCCGCAGGGCGTTTTCCAGACCGGTTACCTGTGCCGTTGCTTCAATACCATCGGTATTCACTTCGCCCAGCATCTCCACATACTGCAGAATATTCGTCATCTCCGTAGCGAATTTTTCCACTTCACTGTCGCTTAAGCGTAACCGCGCAAGCTTGGCAATATGTCGGACCTGGTCGGGGGTGAGAGAGGGCATGCGGGAGGAAGAATAGGGACATCTGAAGAAGAATCAAGAATCTTGATTCTGAGTCTTGAACAGACAAAATTCAAGACTCTAGACTCAAAACTCAAAATTCATACAGTCCATTCTTTATTGACTCCATCTCTTAAACCGATAACTCTTGCCGTATGAAGCTTTCCCGCCTTCGCGGCCGCAAGATCTGCGCCATGGTGCTTAAAAAAGGAATTGTCTGGAAGGGCAAGACCATGGTCATGCGTTATGTATGGGGTGCGCCATGGCATCCGGCTGCCAATCCTCTGGTTCCAGCGGTGTATGTGGGAACCATGGCGTCGGCTAAGCTGGATAAGTCTGCCGTGCGACGGAACCGCATGCGACGGCGTTGCAGGGAGGCATTGCGTACCGAGCTGCAAAAATACGACACTTTTCCCGCGCATCAGTTGTTGATTGCGCCGCGTTCGGGTAGTCTCACAGCTCCCTTTGCGGACATTCAGACGGACATCCGCAACTTCCTTACCTTCCTGCATGGCTCAAGCACGAAAAAAAAATAATTTCATCCAGTTCGCCCTTATTTTTGCATTGGTGTATTTGGGTTCGAATCTGGTGATGCGGACATTTTTCCCGAATTCATTCGGTAATAATACCAAGGCGCCGGGCGTGTATTTGTCGGCGGCAAATGTGCGCGAAGGAAATGACGCGGCGATCAAAATTCAGAATACCACGGATACGGCACTGATCTTGCCGAACCGCTGCCCCAATTCGCCGGTAGATATTTTCCGGGTAGATACCAGCGGCGGAGCCGATACGCTCACTCCCCTTACGGCAACGGGTACCGCCGTTCCGTGCGAGGCCGTTCCGCCTATTTTGCCACGAACAACCGCAACGGTATCGCTCACGCCGTGGAAGTATTCCATTCTGGGCCAACTGGGTACCTATGAAGTGCGTCTGGGCAAAGAAAATGCCAGCGCTTTTACCGGCTCGGGTGCCATGCGCACTGGTTCCGGCGCCACGCAGTCCGGCGCGGCATTGGCACAAGGTGGTCCGTCCGTCCGTTTTACGGTCTACGAGCCGGGCGTACTTACCAAGTTGTTCCGCACGCTTATTACCAAGCCGTTTCTGAATTTCCTTATCTTCAATGCTTCCTGGCTGCCGGGTCATAACCTGGGACTGGCGATCATTCTGCTGACTGTCATTGTGAAATTGCTTCTCTTCATCCCGACCCAAAAAGCGTTGCAGGGCCAGAAGGAAATGCAGAAGTTGCAGCCGAAAGTAGAGGCTCTCAAGAAGAAATATCCGGATAATCCGGTTAAATTGCAGGAGGAAACCATGAAGCTGTGGAAAGAGCATAAAGTGAATCCTATGCAGTCATGTCTGCCGACTCTTATCCAGTTTCCGGTACTCATTGGTCTCTTCTATGTTATTCGTGACGGCTCGCACCTGGAAGTATCGCGTCACCTTATTTACCCGGCGTACCAGCACCTCAGCTGGACGTTCGGTACCAATTTCCTGGGCCTGAATTTGCTTAAGCCAAGCTGGTTCATATTGCCGCCATTGCTCATAGTCATGCAGTTCTTCCAGATGAAGCTGGCCTTTGCCATTTCCGACCGCAAGAAGGTGAAGAACGACAATATTATTGATGTGCCGTCGGTCAAAGAGATTCAGAAGGAAATGAAGGAGGCGTCAACGGATCCTGTTTCCGCGCAGAAGCTCCAGCAGAATATGATGCTCTACGGCCTCCCGGTTATGATCGGCGTCATGGCATTCCAGTTTCCGGCAGCAGTGGCCATTTACTGGGGTATTTCTACGCTGTTCGGCATTGCTCAGCAGCTGGTGGTGAACAGGAAGAGTCTGTAATCTTTGTGCAAGTTGATTGGTTCATTGGTTATCTGGTTGATTGGAAACGTTTATTCCCATAAGCCAGTCAGCCAAACAAGCAGACACTCGGCCTCATAGTTCAATGGATAGAACGACCCTCTCCTAAGGGGTAAATGCAGGTTCGATCCCCGCTGAGGCTACCATGTATATGATAGGCGAAGGCGAAAGGGGTAAATGCAGGTTCGATTCCCGCCGAGGACACCATTTTAGTGTACAAAAAACGGGCAGTTGCCTGCCCGTTTTCTTTTTATCCCATCCTTATAGCTGTCTGCTTATTGCCTCGTAGCCGGTTAATGTCCGGTGCCATTGGGAGGCACGACAGTAACGTTAATACTTTCTGATCCAATGACAGTATTCTGAAGATCCGTTACCTGGAAATCCATGGGATAGATGTTATTCAGTGTCCGCCAGGTCCATGTGCTGAAATCGACCCATGCGTGCTTGAATGATTCCGTGACGGGTTCTGTGTCCAGGTTGAAAAACTGGCCGTTGCCCGTGCGCCAGCCGATGTTGTATGTGTTAATATCCAGCCCGTCGATGACTGCCCGGATCTCCTGCAGGCCGGAAATGGTACTATTGGCTGTGGGGAATAAAAGATGAATGGGATAGGTGGAACCCGGGTTCGGCGGGCCGGGCGGAGTTCCTACCGTAAAGACGAACGCACTGTTCTTCCAGAAATAGAGCGTTGAGTAGTTGGCAGAGAACACGCCGATTTTTACAATATATTTGCCGTTGGCAGCCGGCAGTGTGACTGCCCAGTCATTGGAAAACAGCTGATTTTTGACCAGATTTGTAGTGACGACATGGCTGAGTAATTCCGTGCCGGTACTGCTGTATATTTTGGTGACAATGGAAACGTTGGGTACGGCATTCGTGGCGGCGACATTGGTGGTGACGGTTGTCGGGTCGCCCGGCTGGAAAATATTCTTCGGCATGCTGGCCGATACAACGAACGACGTGAAGGTAGGCGGTGGTGGAGGCGGAGGTGCAATATTATTATTCACCGTTACTGTCACCGGTGGCGATGTTGTCTCATTGCCGGCCGTGTCGCGGGCTTTGGCTGACAGTGTATGTGGTCCGTTGGCAATGAGCGTTGTGTCCCAGGCTATACCATACGGTGCCGCGGTGTCAGTGGGGCCAAAGGGAGCGTTATCCACGAGGAATTGCACGCTGGCAATGCCACTGGCATCCGTTGCGCTGGCCGTTATGACGGATGCGCCTGTGACAGTTGCCTTGTCGGCCGGATCGGTAATAGCGGTTACCGGCGGAGTGGTATCCGCTGGAGGCGGTAATACGTCGTCCCTCTTCGCCCAGCTCAGCTTCGCCACGGCATTGCCGTACGCTTCGTAGTATTCAAACAGCACCAGGTGGCTCCCGGCCGTCATGGTCTTCGTCACGTTGTAGGTTGTGGCCGGCTGATCTGTGAACTTGTCGATAATCACCGTGCCATCCACCGACACGCGCACGCCATCATCGGCCACGGCGGTAAAATCATAGTCACCTGCTTTGAACGTAAAGTTCCCCTGTGACTTCAAAGAAAAATTATCCGCCGGCACAACCGGATCAGGCGACCCGCCGCCCCAGTCAAAGCTGAGTGCCCCATCGGTCCGTGCCAGCTTGAGGCTGGAGAAATTCTTGCCACTGTAGTAGCAGCTGGTGAAGGCGTTGGTGCCGGGAGTGTTGCAGGCGGGTGGAACTACGGGTGGGAGCTGGCCTGTACTGAGTGTTGCCGTGTACGTCTGGTTTACAGACGGCGAGAAAAACGTATGGCTTGCCGTGCCGCCGTCGGACCAGGACGTAAATGTATAACTGGTTCCACTGATAGTCTGCGGGCTGGCTATGCTGAGCGTGCGCTGAATGCCGGCAACGCTTTGGGTCTGGTAGGGCGTGGTGAATGGCTGGCCATCCAGCAGAAGCTGCGCACCATTGGGATTACTGGCAAGGCCCAGTGTGGCGACAGTGGGGTAGACAGGAACCTGGAGTTCGGTCGACAGTCCGGCTGAATCGGTCACTACCAGATCGAATACGAACCACGTGTTCGGGTCCGGTTCGCCTTCGCGCGGTATGACATAGTTGCCGGCAGTTACGCCCTGGATTTCATCGGGCGTGTGAATGTGCGTATTGTGGTGCGGAATGATTTTCCAGAAGTAGGCGCTGGCAGGTAACGGGTTGCCTGCCGTATCGGTGGCGGTACCTGCAAAATGGATACTGTCACCGGCAACATATTTTGCGTTCGCTGCCGGACTGGTAATGCTGATAACCGGCGGTTTGTAGCCGGCCCAGACAGTGACGTTTGCACTTTGCATCTCGTTATCATTATTGACGCTGAGTGTGGCCGTGTAGACACCTTTGGTGGTGTATGTATGGGCGGGTGACGCTTCCGTACTTGTTGCGCCGTCGCCGAACGTCCAGGCATAGGTGAGCGCGTGGCCCAGAGAATCATTGCTGCCGGTACTCGTAAACCGGACTGTAAGCGGCAGGTCGCCGGATGTTTTATCGGAGCCGGCTTTCACGGTGAGTATACCGCTCCGCGTTTGGGTGTAGCAGGTTTTAAATAGATTGCCGGGGAAAATAGTGAGCGTGTACATGCATCCGTCTGCTCCAAACGCGATATTGGACAGGGCGCCGGCCTGGCCTTCAAATGACTGGAAATTACTGGCATTGCCATTGGCATCAATCGTGACGGTTTTAATGGTTCCCTGCACGTAGTCGCCATAAAAATACTGGTGCTGGTATTGGGCCGGGAAATTCTGGCCGCGGTATGTGTCACCGCCCAGAACGGATGTCCCCTGGCCGTTATGCGCAATGACAAACACAGGCGGCGTAATGCCGCCGCAATTTGGCCGGCAGTCGCCTTCCACTGTGGGCCAGCCATAGTTGGCACCTGCCTGTACCCGGATAATTTTTTCGTACAGGTTCTGCCCGACGTCGCCGACAATCGGCCGGCCCTGTTCATCAAAGTTAAAATGCCACGGGTTGCGGAAACCCATGGCATAAATAGCTTTCTGCGCACCGGGCGTGTCGTAGAAAGGGTTATCCGGCGGAATGGTGCCGTCTTTGTTGATGCGGATCATTTTACCTTCCAATGCCGACAGGTCCTGGGACGTCAGTCCTTTGCCGTCGTTGCCAAGCGTGGCGTACAGTTTGCCATCCGGCCCGAAGCGCACGGTGCCGGCATTTAGTGCTCCGCCCCAGGTGGCGGGGTTTTCCAGCAGAATGAGTTCCGATGCAGGGCTGATCGTATTGCCTGACATGGTAAAACGTGACACGCGCTGGTGCAGCGCTGTGGATGTATAAAACAGATACACGTACGGGCTGGCCGGGAAAGCCGGGTCGAGTGTAATGCCGAGCAGGCCGCGGTCGCCGCCGTTCCCAACCGGGAGATTAAGCGCCGGCGTAGCGAGCAGCTGGTTATCTTTGAAGATCACTACTTTCCCCTGTTGCTGTGCAACGAAGATACGGTTATCGGGTGCCATGGCAAAGTCCGTCGGCAGGCTGAGGCCGGCCGTAAGAAGTTGCTTTGAAAAGCCGCCGGGTGGTGCGGCATGCGCGGGCGGCGAGATTGAAAAAAGAGAGGCGCAGAGCAGCGCAATGCCCAAAAGCCTGAAATTGGCTGCAATTGTTGGCATAAAAATGGGGAATAAAATAATGAAGATGGACCCAACCGTAGACGGAGCTTCGGCGCTAACTTACGTAATCCCGGGATGACAAATATTCAATATTGATATGTATTGATGAATCACTCGCTATACGACAGTCCCGTTCGGCGGTACTGCATCCCGCTTATACCGGGGATCGTACTGTAAGCAGAAAGGCGCCTGCGGGCCTTATGGGCTCCGTATAATTCTTTTTACTTGAACAATGGAATGTTTTGTCTTAGAATGGCCATGTATCACGACAAAAAGACCCCCTTGAGGTGCCGTCCTCAAGGGGTGCTTTTTTTGTACTCCAGTTTTTTGCGATGCGGCTGAACAAAGGCGATCTTCTCGGCCGCCGCAGGCTTAAGGAGCGCCGAATAGCGTTTCTGGTCCGGAATCAGTAATGTCTTCAGCTTCTTTTTCTCCCGTAAGTATTTCACCAGTGAGTGGAAATCACCATCGCCACTTACTATGACAGCCTGGTCGTAATGCGGATATTCAATCATGGTGTGCAGCACTAAATCCGCATCGCAGTTGCCTTTTACTTCCCCTTCTTTATTGGTGAGGATAGGTTTGAAAATAAGAATATAGCCAAAGTTTTGCAGTGCGGTGTATAAATCCGAATTCGTGGGAATGAATCCCATAAACATGTAGCACTTGTTCACATGGTATTTTTCCTTCAGGTATACACGAAATCGTTTGTAATCCAGCGTCCAGTTAAGACCTTTAATTGCCTTGTGAAGATTTTGACCGTCGATGAATGCGAAATTGTTTTCCGCTTTTTTGGACATATGAGGATGATAGCAGGAAAAAACAATGGGATAGGCATATCCCATAATATATACCCTTAATACCGTATACACTCCGGGAGATTGGCTTAAAAGAGCATAGTCTGCGCCTATTACAGTTACGCCAACACCACCACCTGCCGTCCCTCCTGTGGCAGGCCGCCTTTCAGTTTGAATTCTTTCATCATAGACGCATCATTGGCGCCGAGTGCCTTGAACATGGGGTCTTCGGGGTCGCCTTCTTCGCCCGGTACGAGTACCAGAATGCGCGGATCAAACTCATCAACCAGCTTTTGAATCAGTTTTATATCGCCGGTTGGCATAACGAGCACATCAATATTTCCAGCCGTCTCCATTTGCGCATCACTCCACTGCTGCAGTGGAGAAGATATAAAACACAGGCGGACATCATCCATAATGGCCACAAAAGACACCTGCTGGCCGTCGCGGTGGGCAATACCCTTTAGGCTGACGCTGCCGATATTGTATTCACCGGGCCAGGAAATAGTATTGGCGGTTGGCTCTTCCTCGGGCACGGATAGCAGCACTTGCGTGCTCTGGCTGGCGCCTTCCGAAGATTTTGGGTACACAATGAATGTCTTGTCCGGGCCGGTTACCTTTATACCGCTGGTGAGGGAAGAGAAAGTGATCATAGGGGAAGTATGGTACTGGAGAATCGGGTTGGTGGAAAGCTTTGATAGGGAAGCTGGCAGTCGAAAGTATGTCTCTCTTCCGGCTTAAAGCTGACAGCTCACGGCTAATGATCGGCTATTTTTCCGTTCGTACAATATTCGCGCCCAGTGCGCGTAGTTTTTCATCAAGTTTATCGTAGCCGCGCTCTATGTAGCGGACATCGGTAATGGTTGTTTCGCCTTCGGCACAGAGTGCGGCCAGCACCATGGCGCAGCCGGCGCGGATATCGTTGCTGGCGACAATGCGGCCTTTTAGCGGAGTCGGCCCGATAATGAGTGCCTGGTGGCTGTTGAGAATCTCCACATGGGCGCCCATTTTTTCCAGTTCATAGAGGTACGCCAGTCTTCCTTCGAAGAGCCTTTCAAACATGCGCGAAACGCCGTGTGCCTGTGTCATGGCGACACCAATAGGTGCCTGCAAATCGGTCGGGAAGCCCGGGAAAATATTCGTGCGTACATTCATGGCCTGCAGTGACGACAGTTCGCCATCCACAGACAGTGTTCCTTCTTTGGAATCCAGTGTGCAGACGCAGCCGGCTTTCTGCAGCGTATACAGAAAAGTGAGTAGATCATCGGTTGGGAATTCATGGATGCGAATGTTGCTGTGCGTCACCAGCCCGGCCAGTACGAATGCACCGGCCTCCAGATAGTCCGATACGACCCGGTGTTTTACGGCCTTCAGCAGCGGTTTCCCCGTTACACGTACCGTGTGGTTACCCACGCCGTCTACCGTCACGCCGGCTTTCTGCAAAAATTTCTGCAGGTCCTGTACATGCGGTTCGCCCGCAGCCAGGTCAATGCGTGTTTCGCCCGGCAGAAGCGATGCAGCCATGAGAACATTTTCGGTAGCCGTGACGGAGAATTCCGGCAGCACCACGTGCGCGGCATGCAGTGTTCCCTGCAGGTGCAGCACTTCATCGGTGCTCATATCTTCGGCGCCCATTTGCTCAAAAGCTTCTATGTGCGGTCCCACCGGACGTTTGCCAAGCACGCAGCCGCCGGGGTAGCTCATTTCCACCACGCCAAAGCGCGCCAGAAGTGGCCCCAAAAGCACGATAGACCCGCGCAACTTGGATACATATTCGGCAGGAATAGGCTGATTCTTCACTTTATCGGTATTTATTCGGACAGTATTTCCCTCGAAACTCACATCGGCACCCAGAAATGCCAGAATGCGCACCATCATTTCGGTATCGCTTAAGCGCGGCACATTGTCCAGGACGGTATCGCCCTGTACCAACAGTGTGGCAGCCAAAAGCGGCAAAGCTGCATTTTTGGAACCACTGATGGTTACGTCGCCTTTGAGGGGAGTACCCCCCCGGACCAGGTAGCTAATATCCATAGGCGGGGAGTGTAGCAGAGTGGGACGGAAGGAAAATGAAATGTTGGCGGATTGTGCGCTTTGAATTTAGAGCCTTGAATTTGGGCGGCAATCCTGGTGACCATGAGTCAAAACTTACTATTCAAGACTCTTTGATGTGTGTGTATAAAAATGGACAGAGAATATCTCGATTAACAGCACGACGACTCCCACCGTAATACAGCTATCCGCCATATTGAAAATGTAAAAACTTCCCACCTGGAAAAAATCAGTCACCGAGCCATCGGGCAGACGATCTGCAATATTACCCAGTGCGCCGCCGATAATGAGCCCGAAGCCGATCTGCTGCCAGTGTGTTTTGGCTGATCGTACCGCCGCCACGGTGAGGGCGATAACAGCCGCGCCAATCAGAAGCGTCTGGATAATGGGAGGCATGTTGATGCCAAAGGCAATGCCAGGGTTTTGTGTGCGGACAATACCGGCAAACGAGCCTAGAACCGGAATCCGGTCGGACACAAATGTGTCAACTGCCAGGGCGCTAAAAACACTCATGCAGAAGCTGACGATGGCGGTAGCCCAGAGACGCATGATGCAATGGAAAATGAATGCTGCCCGCACATAGTCCATCATTATTTCGAAATTCTCAATTAACAATTATCAATTTTCAATTCCGTCCGTTATGATCTCCGCCTCATGGCCCGCTCTGTCGACATACGCCGCGTGGATCTTCTGTTGCTCGGCATCACCGTTGTGCTGACGCTTTTTGGTTTGGCGATGATTGCCAGCGTGAGCGTGTTTGAAAGTTACCAGCTTACGGCGCGCCTGTACGGCAAGCCATACAACTCGTTCTTTTTATGGAAAAGTTTCCTGCATATGATTTTCGGGTTTGTGAGCATGGGTGTAACGGCCATTATTCCGTATCACTTCTGGGAGCGGCATGCGCGCCTTATTTTCTTTGTCACGCTCTTCATGGTGCTCGGCGTTTTTATTCCGGGTATTGCCGCCAACTGGGGAACGTCCCACAGCTGGGTGAGAATCGGGCCGTTTTCCATGCAGCCCGCTGAGTTTTTGAAAATATCATTTATCTTTTACCTCTCAGTCTGGCTCCAGAAGCGCGAACAGCTCATTGGAACATTTAAGGAAGGTTTTCTGCCATTTGTGACCGTGCTGCTTATTTCCACTTTCTTCGTCGCCATTCAGCCGGATCTGGGGTCTTTCCTGGTGATCTCCAGTATTGCCTGCGTGATGTTTTTTATTGCCGGCGGGAATCCGTTTCAGTTGTTGCTCGGCGGCGCGCTGTCGGCCGTGGTCGGCTTGCCGATTATTTTGCAAAAAGAGTACGTGCGCGCGCGCTTTACGGCATTCCTGTTCCCGAATGACCCTACCATTGCCGAAGGTATCGGTTTTCAGATCAAGCAGGCGCTTATAGCCATTGGCAGCGGCGGATTTTTTGGTGTCGGCTACGGTAAGTCCATTCAGAAGTTCGGTTACCTGCCGGAAGTGCAGGCGGACATGATCTTCTCGGCCATGGCGGAAGAGCTCGGTTTCATGCGTCTGCTGATTGTCCTTCTGATGTACGGCATTCTGGTCGTACGCGGCTACCGTATTGCGCGCCATGCGCCGGATCGTTTCGGGTTCCTGGTAGCGTCCGGTATTACTACATGGATCGCCATGCAGACGGTCATTAATATTTCGGTGAATATCGGCCTGTTTCCCATTACCGGTCTTACGTTGCCGTTCATTAGTTCCGGCGGTACATCGCTACTTACCGTTCTGGCGGCCGTTGGTATTCTGCTGAATATTTCCATGCACTCCACAGAAGAAGCCACGCTCGCCCGAAGAACCAAGCGGCCGGAGCAATCGTTGTTTAAGGGGCTTTTTTCATAAAATTCCAAATTCCAAAATATAGGTAGGAAATTGTAGAATTGGTTATTGTTTAGAGCTTGGAATTTAGTGCTTGGAATTTTTACTCGTTTCCCGTGCAGTTTTGGTCTGCACCCATTACACTCCACTCCATGCGCATCCTGTTTGCCGGCGGCGGTTCCATCGGCCATATTGCGCCGAGCGTGGCAGTGTTCCGCGAAGTGCAGCGTCTGGACCCCGGTGCCAAAGGGCATTTTATTTGTTCCACGTCGCGTGAGGATGCGGCTTTTTTGGAGAAAGAAAAACTGCCTTATTCCCAGATTGTACGTCCGCGGGTGTCGGTGCGTCTGCCGTATCAGTTATGGAAAGCTGCCAAAGCAACGCGGGAGATTCTGGCCACTTTCCGTCCGCAGGTAATTTTTACCAAAGGCGGCAGTCTTACCGTCCCGGTCGCGCGCGAAGCGGCCAAGCTTGGCATTCCCATTGTGCTGCACGAATCGGACGCTGTCTCGGGCCGGGCAAACCGTATTATCAGTGCGTCGGCGCAGGTTATCTGCACCGGTTTTCCGCCGCAGGATAACGACAGTGCATTCGGCTTGCGTAAGCGCGGTTCCGCCAATGCCGAACGTGTTATGTACACCGGCAATCCGGTACGCCCGGAGGTGACAGCCGGCTCTGCGGAAAAAGCCTACAGGCTCACCGGCTTCAATGGCCGCCGGCCGGTACTGCTTGTCTATGGCGGCAGCCAGGGCGCACAGGCGTTGAACCAGATTGTGTGGGACAAGCTGGATGATCTTCTGGAACTTTGCGATATTATTCACATTACCGGCCGCGGCAAAGAAGGTGAAAAGCGTGAGCTGGCCGGCTACTACCCGCGCGCATTTGCCCATGATGATCTGCCGCATTTTTACGCCATTGCAGACCTGGCTATCAGCCGGGCAGGCGCGGGTTCCATTAGTGAGTTGGCAACGTGCGGTATTCCGTCCATTCTGGTTCCACTGCGCGGCGTGGCACATGATCATCAAATGATAAATGCCACGGTTGCCGCAAAGACCGGCGGGTTTTTGGTAGCGGATCAGAAAGAACTCAAAAAAAGTATTGTATCCATGGTTCGTGATCTGTTTCAGTACCCGCATCGCCGTGAGGAAATGTCGCACCTTATTCGTCGTCTGGCCGTGCCGGATGCCGCCACGCACATTGCACAAATACTGCTCGATCTGGCGCAACGCAATACTCGTTCACTGTAATTTTCCGTTTTCCCTTATGAAGTTTTTTGTATCACTCGCTCTCGCTTTTGTTTCTTTTCTCTTTCCTTTCATGACGTCCGCCGCATCAAAGTCAGATATCCCGGCCAATCTTTCCGGAAAGCATACTGTCATTCTTAAAACTACCATGGGCGATATTACGTTGGAACTCAATGCCGATACGGCTCCCAAAACCGTGACAAACTTTGTCACGCTCGCCGGCCGCGGTTATTACGACGGCGTTATTTTTCACCGCGTCATTCCCGGCTTCATGATTCAGGGCGGCGACCCGGACGGCACCGGCCGCGGCGGCGAAAGTATTTTCGGTTCCACGTTCGCAGATGAGCTGGGCAAAGATTTATCCATGAAGCGCGGCACGCTGGCCATGGCCAACCGCGGGCCGGACACCAATGGCAGCCAGTTCTTCATTCTGCAGGCAGATAGCTACCAGGGCCCCTACACGCAGTTCGGCACCGTAACCAAAGGCATGGATGTCGTGGATGCCATTTCCGCCGTGGATCGTGATGGCAACGACAAGCCACTCAAGCCCGTCAGTTTTACGGCAACGGTTGCCGGTGCTCCCAAAAAACTGGGTGATCTCCGCAAGGAAATTGTCATGAAACGAAAAGCTGCGGCAAAGGTTCGTATCCTCAAGCGGAGTCAGAAGTAAATCGTGCGGATAGTTAATTTCCTCAAAGATAACCGCTTCTATCGTTAACCGGATTTAAACCCCGGTTAGCGACAGAAAAGGCAGTCGGAAATTATGCAGATGGAATGCTTTTATATAAGTATCTCTTCTACGAAAGGAAGAAGATCATCCTGATGAAAACCCAACTTGATCTGTTGAATTTCTTTCAGGTTCATCCATTGCATGGCTGCTCCTTCGTGCAGGACGGGCTTCGCTTCTGGGACGGTGCATAACCATACCCAATTCCTGGCTCCCAATCGCTTCAATAACAGTTTGCAGTCTTC
Organism: Candidatus Peribacteria bacterium; assembly: GCA_028286915.1. Lineage (GTDB taxonomy): Bacteria > Patescibacteriota > Gracilibacteria > Peribacterales > Peribacteraceae > JAQBQQ01. Next base: position 23,045 of record JAQBQQ010000013.1, read on the forward strand.
TTCGCGCACATTTACATCAAACTCTTCTTTGATTTCACGAATAACAGTGTGAATATATTCTTCGCCTTCGTCGCAGCGACCTCCGGGAAAACACCACTGATTTGGAAACCTTTTATCTTGAGCGTCTCGTAGTTGCATCAGTATCTTTTTTTCTTTTACCAACAGAAAAATGACTCCTCTCGGCGAAGAAAGTGGATCAGTCTTATTTTTTCGTACCGGCATATGTTCATTCTAACAGAAATGAACAGCGAACTATTTGAAAAATTATTACTTCGACGTATGTGTAAAACATTGCCCTGTCACTTGCGAACCTGCCGCCTCCCGATTACCCTACTTTCACTATGTACAAAATTCATCGTTTCATTCTTCCGCTTTTTGTTTTAGCAATCCTTCTCGTTGGTTGTAATAAAAATACAGCCAATCCGAATGCCGCCAATACGTCTTCTTCCATGGCAGCCAGTGTTGCATCGGCCCGCGCTATTGATTTTGATGGAAAAATTCTCACCGGTCTTCACACCGTAACCATCAGCACATCCAAAGGCGATGTCGTACTGGAATTAAATGCTGATGCCGCGCCCAAGGCAGTGACGAACTTTATTGCATTGGCCAGGTCCGGCTACTATGACGGCCTTACCTTCCACCGCATTATTCCCACCTTCATGGTGCAGGGTGGTGACCCGAAGGGTGATGGCACCGGCGGCGAGAGCGTCTTTGGTCCGACATTTGAAGATGAGATTAGTGCGCTGTCATACAGCCTGGACAAAAAAACACTGGCGGACCTGGCGCAGGGCCAGCAGATTCCACCGGAGCTCCAGAAGATGACGTTGAAAGCGTATTACGAAAAGCAGGGTTATGTGTACAACAATACGCTCAAATCTTTGCCTATGAACCGTGGTGCCATTGCCATGGCCAACCGCGGGCCTAATACCAACGGCAGTCAGTTCTTTATTGTGCAGGGTGAGAATATCAACTGGCTGGAAGGGAAGTACACCGTGTTCGGCAAAGTGACGAAGGGCATGGAAGTAGTGGATACTATCGCCCAGTTACAGCGCGACGAAAATAACAAGCCGCTGCAGCCGGTTACACTCTCTGTGAAGGTAGATAAATAAGTTCTGAGTATTATTTCGTAATACGTGCTACATACTACGTAGTACGTATTATGTAGTAAGTGAACTGTTTTCTGGTATAGTTTTTTCCCATGCGCACCCGTTTTGCCCCTTCCCCTACCGGCTACCTTCACGTTGGCGGTTTGCGTACCGCTTTGTACGCCTATCTTCTGGCGCGGCAGACGAAGGACAATTTTATCCTGCGCATAGAAGATACGGACCAGGGCCGTTCGGTAGATGGCGCAGTTGAGCAGATTGTCCACGGCCTTGCATGGGCCGGCATTGCGCCAGATGAAGGTGTCGTGTTGGAAAATGGTGAAGTAGCCCAGACAGGTGACAAGGGTCCGTACATTCAGTCGGAACGCCTGGAGCTCTATAAAAAATATGCGGATCAACTGCTGCACGACGGTTTTGCCTACACGTGTTTCTGTTCCCCTGCCCGCCTGGATGAAATGCGCAAGCAGCAGCAGGCGGATCATAGGGCGCCCATGTACGATAGGCATTGTCTGTCGCTGGACCCGGAAGATATAGCCGACCGTATTGCCGCCGGTGACAAGTACGTTATTCGCATGAAAGTGCCGCATGATGAACTGATTGAATTCACAGACGTAGTCCGCGGCGAGATGAGTTTTCGCGGTGATACGATTGATGATCAGGTGCTTTTAAAGAGTGACGGTTTCCCCACGTATCACCTGGCGCACGTAGTGGATGATCACCTGATGGGCGTGGATATGATTACCCGGTCCGAGGAGTGGTTGCCCAGCACGCCGAAGCATTTGCTGTTATTCCAGGCGTTCGGTTGGCCGGCACCCACGTATGCGCATTTTCCGCTTATTTTAAACAAAGACAGGACCAAACTGTCCAAGCGGCGGAACTCGGTATCGGTGAACGGCTATAGGGAAAAAGGCTATCTGCCGGAGGCGCTTATCAACTTTCTGGCGCTGCTTGGCTGGAACCCGGGGACGACGCAGGAATTATTTACACTGGAAGAACTGATTGAGCAATTTTCCATGGAACGTGTTCAGAAAGCCGGCGCTATTTTTGATACCGAAAAACTCGACTGGCTGCAGGGACAGTGGATGCGGAAATTCTCACTGAGTGAATTTGCCAGCCGCATTCGTGAGCTGGTTGGTGAGCAGTATCCGGCTGCTCTGGCCGATACGGAGTTCGAGAAAAAAGCCGCCCTTATTCAGGAGCGTATTACGTTCTTTCACGAGGCACCGGATATGATGTCTTTTTTTTACACCGAACCTGCCGTGCGCATGGACGTCATTGCGAATCCGAAACAGAAAGTGACAGCGGACATACTGCCGGACGTTGTGAATATACTGATTGAAACGCTGGGCAGCATTCATGAACCGGACTGGAATCTGGAAAGTATTTCCTCAAGTCTTATTGCCGCTATAGATGCATCAGGACTTAAGAAAGGCCAGGTTCTCTGGCCGCTTCGTGCCATTCTCACCGGCCGGGAGTACAGCCCGGGAGCGTTTGAAGTGGCGGAAGTGTTGGGCAAAGAGACAACGCTCAAGCGGCTAAAGGGGGTGTTTGCTTAAATAGTAATAATATGTTATTATGTACACAGCTACCAGGTTGAATTTTCAACCCTGTAGCGATGAGCATCATGTAGTAATACACACACAAGTCGCAGATACAGTAGTGGTTCAGGTTTGTGACTTTGCTCACCCTTGGCTGAAAAGCCGGGGGATTTTTATGTGCTGATAGTTGCAACATATCTAAAAAAGTAGTATGGTGTTATTCGTATTATCTGCAAAGAGCAGCTACATACGGAATGTTCCTTTACCCAATGGAGATTCAGAAATGACCTTCGACGAGCGGAAAAAAGCAATCGAAGAGGCCATGAGGATGCTTCAGGAGGCCATCGTTGCGCACGAGCTTGGCACATCCGGTACCGGTCTCATCACCCGGACGTGGGCAGTCATTCATGTCGGCATGGAAGGCAAGCCGGTCTGTGAAGATGTTGCAGAGTTGATGTACGAGCTCCTCGTTCGTATCCAGGGGATTGAGGGTTCCAACAGCAACTTGATCGGTCTGGCGCCTATCTTCGCCTTCATGGCCGAAACGGCTGATGATCTGGCGCAGGCGAAGCAGGATGCCCTGGTGTCCAACCCGAAGGCTGCGGTCAAATTGGCGCAATGGCTGGCCGGCAAGCCGGCTAACTGGTCCAACCCGATTCACCGGTTCCTTTCTCATTTGGCAGACAGGGCAAGCCGGGCATCTGCCATTGGTGACTACGTCTGGGACGGTATCCCCGAGACCCTGGCGGCACTGGAACATGTTTGAACCGGTTGAACCGGGTATGGAAGCCTGCACCCGCAGGCTTCTTCTTTAAGACTGCTTGGAGTGCCCGTCACATTCGTTCATACTTCTATCGTGGATATTCAGGAACTCGTTGCCATTGGCACCAAGACCACCATGAAAATAGGCGGCCAGGCACGCTTCTTTGCCGACATCAGAACAAAACAGGATTTGGAGGAAGCCTACGCCTTTGCATCTGGTAAAAACCTGCCGCTTATTGTTCTGGGCGCCGGTTCCAACACCGTCTTTGCGGAGGGTGTTATAGAAGCCGTAGTTATTCGCATAAAAGCTGATGCGAAATGCCAGGTATCAAATACAGAATATCAATACGTGGAAGCCGGTAAATATCTCGCCATGCTCATTAATGAACTCGCAGCTGAAGGTTTGGACCTCTCCCCGCTTACCGGTATTCCGGGCACCATCGGCGGCGCTGTCTTCGGCAATGCCGGCCAGGGCGCCAAAGGGATCTGGATGGACCACTACATACAAGAAGTGGAAGTGTTTGATAGCGGCGAATGGAAAATTTTGAGCAAAGAAGAATGTGAATTTCGTTACAGGGAAAGTTTTTTTAAAGATCATTCTCAAAACTCAAAACTCAAGATTCAAGACTCGCCTATCATTTGGTCTGCAACCCTGGAAATTCCCGCCGGCGAGCCCGAAGTTATTAAAAAAGAAATTGAACGCCTGCTTCAAAAGCGCATAGAAACCCAGCCGCATGTAAAGACTGCCGGCTCCTGTTTTAAGAGCTTGCCGGATGGCACACCCGCCTGGCAGCTCATAGAAAAAGCCGGGCTGCGCGGGCTTACCATTGGCGGCATTCAGGTGGCCGAAAAGCATGCCAACTTTTTGCTGAACACCGGCGGCGGAACGTTTGATGATATTGTGACGATGACCAAAGCGATTCGGGAAAAAGTTCCGGAAATCGCCGGCATAGAGATGAGATTATACGGAGCAGACGGCACAATCGTCGCGTAATTCTTTCTATGTTATACATATGCCAAATCTGTTGATTATTACCGGTCAGGAAGGAACAGGGAAATCCACACTATGCCGAATCCTTCTTAAGCATACGGTGAACGCGGCAAGCTTTGGTGCCGAAGATGTAGGTCAGACCAATCCATGGGAGATGAATGCCGAGTTTATGGAATTGCTCTGGTCAAATGTCATATGCTTGATACGGAATTTTCTGAAAGCGGGTTTTTCTACGGTTATTGCTGCAAGTTTTATACATACCTATGAAAATTTTCGCGCATTCAAAAGGCGGTTTCCTGATGATATGGATATATACATTGTTCATCTGTGTGCCGACAGAGCCGTACGCGATGCGAGACGGATAAGCCGCAGTAAGCCTACGCATGAGGCGTGGCGAGAAGAAATGGAAAAGTCGCATCCGGAAGATATGACATTAAAAGACCATCTGGCGGATTATCGGTATATCCGCATCGACAATACGGATCTTTCTGCCGAAGAAACGGTGATAGAAATCATGAGAAGTATTCCCGAATTATATCAAGTGGATGGCAAAATAATTGGTTCGTAAGCGCATTTTTTTGACGACTGAATATGAGCCGGTAAAGTGCAGGTTTACTATGAATCACGCACCGTTATTTTCTGCGGAAGAATACAGCGCCATGACAATGGAGGCATGGAAACGGTCGCCTCTTTATGCGCGTACATCCACTACGGCATGTGCCGCGCGACGCTTGCTTCTGCGAGGGCAGATGGAGGAAATACGCTTAATGGGAAAGGCAGAAACACCGTCGTATATATATGACGAGCTAGCCCAGTTACAACTGGAAAGATATGCGGCGCGGGCAGAGGCACTTGCCCAGGAATTGCAGGAAACCAGAGCCTTGTTAACTGCCATGGTGAATGAAGATGTTATGCGTGAATTACCGGAGGGGCTCCAGATGAAATAATAAAAAACCGGCCCACAGCGGACCGGTTTTTGAATCAATTGAATGTGTATCGTTTGTACATGTGAAGCTGATCTGTGTCGGCGGCGTGTCTACGATTGATCATGCGATGCCATGATTCTTTGCTTGAAATAAGCATACACACGAAGCCGTATTAGAATGGCAGATCCTCCACTTTAATTTCGGAGGCGTACGCAACTTCCGGGACGGACGGGACTTCCTGACCGTAACTGTTGCCGCTGTCCTGGTTCATGGATGCATCCGGTGCGCCGTACGAAACGGGTGCGGCGTTGGACTGGATATTCGAATCCACCTGCGCATTTTTGGTGCCAAGAAGGGAGACGGTATCGGCCACGATTTCTGTGGTGTAGCGCTTGGAACCTTCTTTGGTTTCCCAGGAACGTGTCTGTACACGGCCGGAAACGAACACACGATTACCCTTGTGAATAGCGGCGCTTACATCCTGGGCAAGTTTGCCCCAAATGACCACGTTGTGGAATTCGGTCCGTTCTTTCTCTTCGTTGGTGGTGCGGTCTTTCCAGCGCTCGTTGGTGGCAACGCCAATAGTCAGTACCTGCTGGCCGTTGGTCGTAGTGCGCATTTCGGGATCCTTGGTAACGTTACCGATAATGTCGGTACGGTTTAAGAGGCCGCTGATACCGGATGCGGCGGGCACAGGCAGCTGGCCGTCTTTCGGGTCCAGCAGAATCATGTCCATGCCGACGATTTTCGTCTTGGAGCGCTTCTCGCTGGTCTTTTCGTCGTCCCAGGAATCGGTCTGGAGGCGTCCGGAAATGAAGACCTGCGAACCGGGCTTGAGGTACTTGGCGGCAACGTCTGCCATAGGCCCCCAAAGGGTGACCGTGTGGAAGCCTTTGCCATCCAGCATTTCGCCGGATTCTGCCTGGAAGCGGTAAGGGGCAACCAGGTTTAAATCGGTAACGCTCTGGCCACCTGGTGTCTGTCGTACTTCGACGGGCTGTGTCTGATAACCGATAATATGAACTTTATTAAGTGAATACATGTCGCTGAGGGAAAATGGAAGTAAAGGAGGTCACGGATCCGAACGCACCTCACTCTTTCTTGGTCCCAGAGAGCTACCCTGGGGAAGGCAATAATGCCGAGTGAAGTGTGAACGATTGTCCACCCATTGTGACCGGAGTTCAAGTATTCCTGCTCATCAAAATTTTGTAAATATTGTGTAATACTACTTGGCCTGCAGAGGCCTGAATAGCGGCAGAATTGCTTTTTGCATCAAAACGAAGCCAAAAATTACCAATCTGTTTTTGTTGAATCTGCCTATGGTCCGGCATTTCATAAAATTGGAAAAACTGTCAAGGACAAGTCATCATTTTGTGTGGAGTAGCGGGTTCAATAAAGCGCATATTTCTGGTATACTCTTGAGATTCACATGCTTCCTGTCCGCCGCCGGCTTTTGCCTTTCTCCCTGCTGATTTACGGTGGCACGATAGCTGTGCAGATTGCCTACGGCAGCCCGTACGTTTTGCCCGAACAGCCGCCGGCGAATTTTGCGGAGATACAGGCACTCGTCTCCCGTAAAGAAAGCGGCGGAACCGACGGACCGATTGCGACCGCATTGGCCGGTGCCATGTGCGGCGGAACGGCCGCAGCGGAATCTATTGGGACAGGCGGGCAGACGAAAATCCCGACCGTGCGCGGCGTGCCGGGACGGGCCGGTTTGCCGCTGGATAACGTGTTATCCGGCATGGCTACGCGTGCGGAGAAAGGCGGCACGCTCAACGACGGTTACCAGTTTCCGGAAGATGCCACCGGCTTCACGACAGCTTGTCAGTTAAACGTAACGGATAAAACGGTAAAACGGTACGTGAGCTTTTTGGGAACCGAGGTGGATGTGGAGTATCCGCATGTTACGGACCCGATCTGTAAAAATTTTGATGACAAGACGCACTCGCCCATGTCGCCGGAAACCTGTAAGGCGGCATCGGATTACCTGAATGACACACGCTTCACCTGGAGAGACTGCCGCAATGCTATTTTTAACCCCCTCACATTTACCTTCGTCTGTACGGATTGGCAGCAGAAGTATGTCTGCTCGGATGAATGGGTGACGGCACCGGTAATAAAGAAAAACAGCGAGGAATGTACGGGCAGCGCCTGCCGGTGTCCCGGCCCCGGTTGCAAGTATGCGGCCAATCGCCAGCCGTATGTATCGTACTTCCGCAAGTACGAAGCCAAAACTTCCCGGCAGAAAGTCTCGGCTGTGCCCACGGATTTACTGGCGGTTTCAGCGAGCAGTGCGGGTGGCGGCGGTGCCTGCACGGCCGAGAAAGATGCGCTCGCGCAGGCACAGAATGAATTTGCCATCGCTGATGCGGCGTACCGGAAGGCAGTGGCGGATTATCAGCCGAAAATTGATGCCTATAAGAGCGGCGTTATTCAGCTGACGGCTCTGTACGCGGCTATTGAAGACATCAAAAGTAAGCTGGCCAACCCCGTGCCGCCGGCGGGCATGTCGGTGGCGGATTATATGAAGCTGCTTCAGGCCAGCCTGGCGTCGTATGCCAAGCAGTTGGGCGAACTCATACCCAAAGTGCTCAAGTTGCAGGCCGAGGCAACCGGCCTGGAGGCGCTGGTACAGGCCGCCGAAGACAAGATGCACAATGCGCGGCAGCGGTTGCTGGATGCGGAATCGGCTTTGGATGCGTGTCTGAACGGCAAGCCCATTGCTATGCCGGTGGCCTGCTATGGCAATTACGAGGAATTCGATACGCGCAAAAAAACAACGGTACAGAAAGACATGCGCTGCGTCATTCGTTTTCCATTTACCGCCGATGAGCTCAGAACAAGCCAGAGCGGCAAGGGAACCTATGGCGTGACGGCAGCCGATTTCCCGCAGGTAAAACGTAATACGTCGTACAATGACGGCAAGGATTTATGGTACCCCAACGTGAGCGACAGTATGTCCCTGCTCAGCGACAGTTCTTTTGAGCAAAACTACGGCAACGATTTGTCGCAGGCGCTTTTAAGTCCGGATAAGTCCGATATTCGCGCCTACCCCCAGCGGTCCAGCAGCCTGTATGCCACCACGTCTACGGTGCGTGCGTTTGATGAAACAGTGAGCAAGAGTGCCGATGCCAGCCTGAACCGCAATGATGAACGGTCGCTTACCACGTGGTGGCAGCGCATGGAAACTGATGCCGACCGCCTGTTCTCGCCGCCGGCCGTGCGGCTGCGCCTGCCGGATACCGTGGCGTTGTCCGTGCAAGACCTGCCGAGTGCCAGCGGCAGTGTTATTCACACCGATCCGCGCACGCAATCTATTGATGTCCAGTTAAGGGCCGGTGATGATTTGCTGGGTGAAGTGGCGGGTTTTTTGCAGAAATCATTACTGCTCCAGGTGCGCGAGGAGCCGGTGCCGGTGGTGGTGCCGCTCGGTTCGCCATTGGATTTCCGCGCCGATGCCGAGCGCTGGAAAGGCTGGCGGGCGCAGCGGAAATTATATGGCCTGGCACCGGTGCCGGAAGTGGATGCGCTCATTTTACAGCTGGAAGAGTATGCCGTGCAGATAGAGCGCGTCCGCCAACTGCGCTCCGAACTGGCGAGGTACATTGGCGGCGTCATTGATCATCAGCAGGAAGTGCTCATCAATATAAATACCTGGGTGCAGCAGAATTTGGACGTCTATAAGTCTTACCTCAAAAACCGTGAGGCACGATTGTCTCTGCGTGGCCGGTGGGTGGCGGTGCAGCAGGAGTACCTTAAGTTTCATGACGATATCAATATGCCGTGGTGCCGGAATGACCGGTTCACCACGCCTGTGTATTCCATGCTTGATTTCTGGTACAGGGGACAGCACACGTCTTTGTCCGCCGGTATCCCCCAGTGCGGAACGGCGGTGGGTGGCGGGCTGCCGCTTTTGTGCGTACCGCAAGCCGAAGAAGATATGGTATTTGATCTCTCGAACCTGCGCGTTATGACGGGTGCGCTGGCCGTACCGGTGCTCAAGCCCACGCAGTTGTCGCTGGCTATTCCGCTGCCGGGCCCGGTGGATGAAGAGATGACGGCCGATCAGAAGAAAAGTCTTTTATTACCGGATCTGCCATTGGTCCCAACCATCGACACGGCAATTATTGATGCGTTGCCGACGGTAAAAGTGGAGTCCATGCCGCCAACCATTGTGCCGCCGACACTGCTGAATACGCTGCAGGCAAACCTGGTGCTCAATCAGTCTCAGTTCATTCTGCAGAATATGAACAAGACGTACCAGAAATTCTGGGACAGCCTTGCGCCAACCGATACCACCAGAAAACTGGAGTGTAATGACTGGGCGGATGGCAGTTGTATTCATGTGGAAACGGATTTGATGGAACGTTTTACGCGCATTATGGCGCGGCCGGCTGTGCTACTTAAAGAAGATCTGCAGTCGCTCGGCGCGCCGCGGGCCCGCATTTCCGGCACAGGCGATGCGTCGGTTACCTGTAATCCGGCGGATCATGCATGTGTTACGCTCAAGCAGCAGCGAACCGTTCCCAAAGACGGCTGGCAGATAGTGCCGCCCAGGGTGCTGCCCGACGAGCAGAATGTTATTGACGCACTGCGGACCGGGATGCGGCGGAAAACGCTGCAGGATAATCTGCAGATAACGAATGGCGTTCCTTATATTTCATCGCCGGAAGATATTCTGCCGATCTATACTGTCCCGGAGTCTCTGGATCTCCGCCCGCCCAAACTATGAAGCGCTCTCTGCAATATCTATTCGGCAAAAATGTTCGCATGGTAGTGGCGTGCCTTCTTGTCTTTGCCGGCTTTCTGCCGACGCAGGGAAGTATGTCCGTTCTGGCCGCAAATTCCGCCTCTTCTTCATCCCTAAATGAAGGGCCGATAGACAGTTGCCAGAGACAGGTGGAGGATCAGGCGAGTGCGGTGCAGGCGCAGCATCGGAGCATTCTGTTCGGCCAGAAGCCGGCCAGGGATCTGCCGATTAACAGTATTACATACGATGAAAGTTTTCTGCGCTGGATTAAGACCGGCACGGATAAATGGACCGGCCCGGGTGGGCGCGCGGCAACGAATGCCGAGATGGATAAGCGCTCGCCGTTCGCCGGGCGCCGGGGCATATTTGAAACGCGCGGCGTGACGACATCCGAACTTATTCCTTCACTTACGCAGGACGCCCGCGCCTTTGATTGCGCGCTGGCCGCCGTGTGCGTGAATGCCGGTTTGTCTGCCGCGCAGATTCAGGAACTCACGCAGAAAGACGGCCGCATAAAAATTGAAACCCGCGGCTGCCTGCCGGTTATGACTCAGCCTTTATCGGCATGCAGTGCGCTAAACACCACAGGTGACCGGGCAAGCATAGACATTGCCAATACCTACTGCCAGCCAATGGTAGACAGTATTGTGCAGCATGAAAATGACGTCTTGAAAATGACGGTGAGTTACGACGCGGCCTACCGATCGCTGTTGCAATTTGCCGGTAGTTTTGACGGATTTCTGGGCCAGTTCAAAGGCGATCTGCTAACGCCCATCGAGCAGACGGCATCCCTCGTAAGCCAGTTATCGCGCATTCCCTGCTTCCTTGCCGAATGTAATGAGTAACTCGCTCTCTCGCATCGGCTTTGTGGCAAAACATGCACATGCATGGGCCGTTGCCGGTGTCTGTCTGCTGATACTTGCAGTGCTGCTCATGGCGCGCGGGCACGGTGCCACGGCCGCACTGGTGACAACGGATGTGCAGCCGGTTTTATCCGCATGTTCGGGCAGCGATATTCTTTTCCCGCAGAGCGTGGATGCGTTTGATAAGGCGGCACTGGTAGATGAAAATGGTAAACTTCTGTATACCGGCAAGCTGGAGGAATGGCGTAAAAAATATGATGAGAATGTGAATAAAATTTTAAAAACGCACCTGGAGCAGACAGCCATTATGTGTACCGATTTAGTGGCCGAACCGCCCAGTACGGAGCTGCGCGGGCTGGCAGCGGAACTGCCGCCGTGGCAGAGTGCCAAGCGGCTGGAGACGCTGTCGGAGGACCAGATGCAGTCGGTATTGCTGGAGCAGTTGCGCGTGTACCAGTGCCGCCTGCGCGAGCAGATTTATTTCCGCTGGTCCACGTCCGACGCCGAGGATCTGCTGAGAAAAAAAATGATCTCGCAGACCGACATAGGAACCGATGCCATTATGTTTGCGGCGCAACAGACATGGGTGGACCGTGAGCTGGAAGCGGCACCCAGGGCTTTGGAACGGACACTTAAATACGTGGAGGGCATGAATCGTTTGCGGCCACTGGATCAGTCGCTCGAATGTCTGTCGCGGACATCACTGGATATACGAAATATTCTGGGTCTTGCCGCCGAGACAAGCGCCTGTCTGCCGCGTATTTGGGATGCGCGCGGTTCGTTGCGCGACTTGACTGCGACAGTTCTCCCCGTCAGTTCAAAATGAGAAAGATTATTGTTTCCTGCATGGGCTTGCTCCTGTTGGCACCAGCCATGGTGACGGCCGCCGCGCCATCTATCTACGACACCATGCGCTCCATTGGAAATATGGAAATGATCCGGAACAATGCGGGTGAACCTGCCGCGGAGGTGGCGGTGAAACAATATGTGGCAGCGCTGTTTAATGAGCAGCTATTACAGCCCGATGATATAGATGCCGCCCTGCGCGATGACAGGGAATTTTGCAAAGAGAGAACGGCTGGCACTACTACGCGGCCGGCTTTGAATCTGCTGGATTGCAACCGGTTATCGGAAGAAATTATCCGCATTGTGCAGCGCGAAGAGCGTGTCCGTACGCTGGGCCGCGATTTGCAGATTATCGCGTCCAGTAATGAGTTGCCGGTTACGGGCGTGGTAGCCGGCCGCACCAACCTGCCCGTACGCGCCCAGAGTATTATGCGCATCTGGCGTGCCGGTTCCGGCAGCAGTGCCGCCACGCAGACTGGCGTCATTATCCGTTCGTTCGTCTTCCCCGTGGAGGCGCAGAAACCATTGGAAGATCTGCATGCTGCGTTACAAAAATTGCAGGGTTCACCGTCATCCGCAGGTCCGGATGAATTCACAGCTGCTGTCTGGCGGTATGAATATGGCGTCGGGTTTGTGACAGGAAAATTCAGTCCGGAGTTTCCGCCGCCAAAGGATGACACGGCTCCCGGTACGGAGCGGCAGTACCTGTATAAGCACTGGACCGCTGCCTCCGGTGCACCGGTAGAGGAGGCGCTTACGCAACTTTCTTTGTTGTTGCCAAAATCATTTGTCCCGCCGCTCGGCCGCACGGAAGCGGCGGTATTCCGTCTGGCGGATGATGCCACCGCTCCCGGTTTTCAGGCTAAAAATCAGTTTGACGAACTGGGTATCGCCGTGTGGGGCACCGTGGAAACAGTAGATGGCAAACAGATTATTGATGCCGGCCTGCAGTGGCTCATGCCTGTGGAGCCGGTGCTGCCGTCGCTGTGTAAAGATGCGGTTGCCGGTAGCGCCTGCGACCCCATTCTCGGCGGTGCCGTGCCGCCAGACAGTAAAGACGGCATGGGTTTGTGTCTTCAGCCGCTCAGCCGTAACGGTTACCTATGCCGCGATATGACGGCCAGCCAGAACCCGAGCGTGTGCCGGCAGCAGATCGGTTCTGCCAGTGACGCTATTACCCTGGCTGCCTGCACCTCCGCGGAGCCAGCCATTGTAACCACCGGCGGCCCGGACGTTTGCCGCGATACCAACTGGATGCTGCCGCGCGCGCCGGACCCGGTGAAGCAGTGTAATCTTGTGTTCCAATGCGCAGCTGCGGCACCCGTGGCCGCGCACCGTTTTCCGCTCAAAAAAATACTTACCGGCCCGGTGGGCAAGCAGGAAGGAACGATTGTTATTGCCACGCCGGCCGGTACGGAACTTCCAACCGAATACGCTCTTATGCAGTCGCTTACGCAGGCGCGCCAGATTTGCGACCTTCCCGCAGGCACGGACCCGTACACACTGGGCGGCATTACCCAAATGAACAACAGTTGCTGTCGCCTGGAAATGGATGCCAACCGCGTTGCCTGTGAAGCCATGCAGGCGGATACGTTATTTGGAAACGAGCAGTCGTTGAACACGGCGTATAACGCCGTTACGTGTGCCGATATCCTTACCGATTCCACCTGCCGCAGCCGGGGCTTTGGCAAGTGTGCCGGTACGTTTACGTCCGGTAATACCGACGCGGTTGTCCAGAGCTGGCGCACGGCGCTGGTAAATGTTATCCGCACGCGCTGGACGGAACTTCATGCCGGGGACATAAAGGCAGATCCGGCCTACGGGTCTTGCAATGCTCTCCTGGGAAATACCGGCACCAGCGGTATTGCGCCGCGCATCAATGGCATAGTCCAGACCATTAAACAGATAGGCCGCGAAGTGTGTACGCCGTTGGCCCGTACGCAATTTGAAAATACAATCGGCAATAACCTGTGCTACCTGGGACAATGTCTGGAGCAGACGTATGAACAGCACAGAACCACGCCCGGCCGGCAGCCGCTTACCGTACAGGACGAAGCCTACCCGTGGGATGCCTGCATGCTGCCGTCGCGCACGGCCGGTGCGCTTACGACCGGCGGCACGGAACTTGGTACCAACCTGCCGCTGTACCGGCCGCAGCTTTTGGTGCAACAGCTGGATGAAGCGCTGTGCCAGATGAATGGCCTGCCGCCGCAGTCGTCACCGGTTCGTTGCGCCTTCGATATCACCAGACGTCTGCTCCTCCCGCTTACATCGTTGCGGACATCGCTGAGCATTCTGGATCAGACCAGTGAACAGCGCAGTGCCGCGCAGGGATTGCAGGGTATGAGTGAGGCAATCGGTTCCAGAGTCGGTACGCAACTGTATGTGGATTACCTCGGCCGCAGCGCGCGTGCCTTGTCGGTCGTTACCAAAAATGCTGCCACGCTGCTGGAGACATTTACCAAAGTTACTTTCACGCGGGCTATGTGTCCGCAAAACGATGCCGCCGGCGATGCGTTGCACGCCACTCCTTTCTGTCTGCCGTAAGCTATGTTCCGCCGTCTTTCCGCCTTCGGCCTGCTTCTCTTTCTGCCTGTACAGGTGGCGTTTGCCACGCAGTCTGATTCATACGCCACGCAGGTGTTGGACCGTGCCGATCAATCCATGGCATACATCGACAGCCAGGAAAAAATAGTGAGCTTCTTCCAAAGTGCGCTGCCCAGCTGGACGCGTAGTACTTTTTCCGCGCTGTCCGACATTGTGGATACGGACCTGTTGGTAAACCAGCAGCAGCGCGACCTGCTTGAATTTACACCGTGCCTGCATACCGACGCCGCTCTTATAGAAGCAAAAATTGTGGAGGTGCAAAAAAAACTGGTGGAGGCCAACGACGCCCGCGACGCCTGGCGTATTCTGCAGTACAAATCACTCATTGTTTTTTTGCGGGATCGCATTGCCGTTCTGCTGCGCGGCGCGGTTGACCCTGCATTCAAAGACCCGGACTGGACAGCGGTGAGTACATTTGAGCCGTTGCCCGAAGCAGACCTTGCCAATGTCTGCCCGTTTGACTCGGATTATTTACCGCCCAGCCTGGGCGGATACGGCTGCGATATTGAAGCCATTGATGCCAAGCTGGCCGCCATGGACAGTTCATTGCCTGCTTTAAAAGATACGCTTACAAACGAGCGCCAGTCGCTTACCCGGGTACAGGCGGCGGCCAACCAGTATTACGCGCAGTCCCAGTCCATCAGGCAGATTCAAAATGCCATTGACGCCGTGGTGGAAGGAAAGCCGGTGCCGGCGACATCTGTTACACCGGTTATACGAACGCATAAACGCGTACTCGGCTGCGAAGTGCCCGGCTGCCTGCAAGACGGTTCCGGTTGCCGCGCCATGACCGGTGCGCTGTTTACCACATTGCGTGGGCCGTTCTCGTTGGAACGTAATGAACTCACGTTACTAAGCAACTTCCGCAGGCTCCGCAAAAGCCAGGCGGAAGCGCGTCCGCCATCGGACTTGCTGGCCGTTCAGCCTGTAGACCCAAACGGTTATTCACTGGACAGCACATTCGGGTCCATCGGCAGAAACGTGTTCAAGGATTTCAGTGTGGACATTGCAGACCAGGAAACACTCATCTTTGCGCTTGGCGCCGACTCCTCGCAGCGCATTGGCGCCGTCCTCACGCCCGTGCGGGATTCCATCGAACGCCTTGCCCGCCTGGTGTACCCCAAGGCAAGCGACGCCGCTCCGGCTGATACAACTGGCAATACTGCCGGTGGCGCATCGTCGGACAGCAAGATCGTCGGTCTGCGCGCCTTCGTACGGGATTTCGCCTATTTCCTCCGGCGCTCCTGCCTGGAACGGCCGTGTAACGAACGCCTGGATCGCGTGCTCAAAATAGTCTTCCAGGACGCCTGTTTCCCTTACACCAAAGGGACGTACCTTACGGAAGATGAAAAGGCGGCATGTGTGAAAGCGGCGGGACTTTGAGTCTTGAGTCTCGAGTTTTGAATACGTCAAAAATCAAGACTCAGGACTCAATATTCACATTTTATACGATATTTGGATCAATTTGATAAAAAATACTTTTTGTGCTATAATAACTATGCCTCAACACAAAAAGATTCTTCACTTCACAGTATAAGACTGAACCGTCTGTATCCGGCCCATCGCGGTGGGTGCAGGAGAGGGGGTCACCATTCCGTATAGGCAGTGCTGCTGCCGCCACGGAACACCCTCGCTCCGTTGTAGCATGCTATGGACTTTATACTCCATGGCGCGGAGGACTCGGGCACCGCCCCTTCCTCTCGGGTACAGTGGCAAAGTCAAACCTGATTACCGCTTTTCGAAGCGAGAATCCAGTCCGGACCCCGCGGTTTGCAATCACGGACCGGTAAGAAGAGGTACAAACCCGGCGCAAGCCGGGTTTGTTCGTGGGCAGATTTTTTTCATAGATTCGATAGTTTTGTTTCAAATATGTATGGGGCGCAAAGCTCACTTGTGGTCTTTGTGGAATTCGTCCTCTCCAGCGCTTATGGATAAATCCGTAGTAATAAAAATTTTGGCTTACAGAAAACAAAGATAGGCATGTTGGTCTATTTTTTTTGACATCAGGACCCGGAGTGCCATAGTGGGGTATCTTTTGTTCCTTTTTACGACAGTCCTTTCCAGGGAGTTTTCTTTAAAGAAAGCTGCCTGAAACGGATTTTGGTAGATCCGTTTCATGTCAATCGCGTCAACAGCAGAGACCGCATCATGACGAAGAAGCTGCAGTCGGAGGTTCAGTGGCTCAAAATCCTGAGCTTCACCCCCAGCACGTTCTATCTGGAGGGCTCCATGCACAGCCCCGAGTTGCTGCGCCACCCTCTGGACCCCTACGGCTACCAGCGCGGCGATTCCGTCCCGGTCAGAACGGAAAGGGACGAACACGGGCATCCGCATCTGGTCATCGCAATGGACTTGCTCACACCTGTTGCCAAGCGCCGGGCCCAGCATGCTGCGTGAGTACGCTCACGCCTACCCGAGACCCCATCCGCCGCGCGGATGGGGTCTCTTTTTATTCTCCAAAAAATCTTTCACCACCGGTCACTGTTTTCATGCAGCGTGCATAGTGTTCCGGTTGTAACTCTTTGCAGAGTGCGCGTGTTTTACTAAGCGATGCAAAATTCACCAGATAGTAGCTGCTCATGCCGTCTATGCAGTACGGTTCCATGTCCGGCGTATGGCTGCTGCAGACACGTTCCACTAGTGCCGGGTCTTTAATAGTAAATTTCATAGTCGCGCTGCCGACACCTTTGGCGCAGGCATCGCGGTATTTTTCTTCGGCGCCGTCGCACCATTTAAGGGCGTCTTCAAAAGCATCCGTATGAATACGCAGGTAAAAACGCGGTGCGTAGAAATAGCACACCGGCTTAAGTAGCTCAGGCTGATCCGCACACGGGTAAAACGGATCTTCGGCTTTTAAATACTCAGACGGATGCGCCTTAAAATCGGTATTGTAGTTTTCCATGTACACGCCTTCGGCACATTGGATTTTTTGGAACGGCTCCGCATATGTCTGGCAGAGTTTTATGGATTGTACGACATTATTATCCAGAAAAAACATGAGCCCGTGGCCGACGCCGTGGAAACAGCTGGCATCACCCGGCTTGCAGATTATCCGCATGGTTTGTTCTATGTTTCCCACTTTGGCAAAGTGCGTTTCCACCACGCCATGCAGGTAGCCGGATCCACAGATATCATTTTCAAACAGCAGCGACCCCGTGAAGCTATTGGTTTTTTCGTAGGCTGCGTGGCCAATTTCGTGGGCTAGGGCATGGCACAGCCGCAGTACGCGGCCATCGGCATTCATGTCTGTGCGCAGAACAGCCAGAGCCTCTTTTGGGCTGGCGGTTTGCACAACCTGCGTGAGCTTTTTTATTTCCAGCTTGTACCAATCCGTACTGTTGGCGGATGACGCAAAAGAGGCAGAGTCGCTCCTAATTCCCGGAGTGTCTATGGCAGACGGAGTGATAACGGTTGTGCCCCTGTAAACGTGCAGCAAGAGAATAAGAGCCGCATCCGCTGCCAGTAAAAGGAGAAGCAGGAATGTACGCAGAAGAAAGGCGGAGGAGCGCATGCCAGAAATAGTAGCCGAAAATTATGATGGTGGCCGTAATTTTCCGCTTTCGTCGGTAGCCGGGGAATTAATTCCCCGGCTAACAGGTGAAGCAAGTTGCTATTTATAAAATATATGCTTAAATATACGTAAGCTGAGCAAACGTTGCTCACTTCACAAGAGAGTCCGGTCTTTCACAGGGGGGTCGTTCCATGTCTGAGTCCACTTTCGACAAGGTTCTCGCCATTGCCATTCGTCTCGCTGACAACGCCGGGGACCATCCCCTGGCAGTGCAGTGCGTGGAGGAGCTGAAGGGGCTCGTTCCGCATCCGTGTACTCATGAATTGGACTTGTGTTATATTAGGGTTTTATACCGCTGGAGTTGTTTACAGGGTAATAGCTCTTATAAAGCGCAGGTCTTGAATAGCATGTATCGGCTTGCCGAAACAGGCCATCATCCGACTATCATCAGTATGATTGATTTTCTGGAGGCCGAGGCTGACGAACCTGAAGTTCAAGTTAACCTGATGAAGCATGCCCTCAGTCTGGGCTCGGATAATATCGACCATAAATTCCGGCTGGTTGACCTGCTCCTTCGTAGTAAGCAGGCCGATGAAGCGTCAAAGGCCATTATTGAGATCTTTAAACTGGATCCCATTCGTGCACAGGCCTTTCTTGCCAAAAGGATGACAGCTTTCTAGGGATGACTCTCTTGTCCGGCCCCACACCCGTGGGGCCGGCTTTTTTATGTGCAATACAATCCTGTTTACGGCGGTAGCCGGGGAATTAATTCCCCGGCTACCAAAAATATTAAATCAGAATCCTTACGAACTTATCTCTCGCCTGGCATTAAACCTGCTATCATTCCTTTCCATGAATCCATCAGATTTTGTCCATCTGCACAACCATTCCACCTACTCGTTATTGGAGGGTTTGCCGAGCCCGGCCGAAATTGTGGCGCGGGCAAAGGAGTTGGGCCAGACGGCCGTGGGGCTGGCGGATAAAGGCCACACGTACGGGCTTATTGAGTTATATCAGTACGCCCAAAAAGAAGGCATCAAACCTATTTTAGGCCTGGATGCCTACATAGCCGCGCGCAGCCGGACGGACAAAGAGAGCGGCGTGGATACCAAGCGCTGGCCTATTACTTTGCTGGCCGAAACGCAGGAGGGTTACGAAAACCTGTTGCAGCTGGCAACGCTCAGCGCTTTGGAGGGCATGTACTACAAGCCGCGGGTGGATAAAGAATTACTGACAAAATACGGCAAGGGACTCATTGCATTATCGGGTCCTTTATCGAGTGCCATTTCGCAGGCGGCATTGGCCGAGGACGGCGAGCGCATCAAAAAACTGGTGGATGAATATCATGGTTACTTTGGTGTCGGAAATTTATATTTCGAGCTGATGGACCTGCCAAACGTCGCCGGGCAGGCCGAGGTGAATCAGCAGCTTATAAAGTACGGCAAAGAACTCGGCGTGCCGGTGGTGGCAACATGTTACAGCCACTATTGTCGGGCGCCGGATGCCGAAGCGCATGATGTGCTGCTGTGTATTCAGAAAAATGCACAAATGGAAGACCCGGGCCGTTTCTCCATGCGCGATAACGATTATTCCATGCGCTCGTTTGAAGAAATGGAGCAGGCGTTCGCCCATGTGCCGGAGGCGCTGGAAAATACGCGCGTCATTGCCGACCGCTGTAACGTGTCGTTTGAATTCGGTGTGAATAAAATTCCGCGCTTTCCGGTGCCGACCGCACAAACCGAAGAGGAATATTTAACGGAGTTGGCCAACACGGGATTCCAAAAATTCTATCCGCCAACGTATGCGGAGAAGACGGACCTGGGTCTGGATGTCTCCCAGGCCTCATTAAAAGAGCGTCTGAATTACGAGTTGAAAATTATTATTCAGGCCGGTTTTTCCGGCTACTTCCTTATTGTGTCGGACTTCATAAACGAGGCCAAGCGGCGTGGCATTACGGTGGGGCCGGGGCGCGGTTCGGCGGCCGGTTCCATGGTGAGTTACGTTATGGGTATTACCACCATTGATCCCATTCCGCACGGCCTGCTGTTCGAGCGGTTTTTGAACCCGGAACGTGTGTCCATGCCGGACGTGGATATCGACTTTGCCGATACGCGCCGGGACGAGGTGCTGGACTATGTGCGCCAGAAGTACGGGCTGGATCACGTGGTGCAGATTTGTACCTTCGGGACACTGGCCGCCCGCGCCGCCGTGAAAGATGTCGGCCGTGCCTTTGGCGTGTCATTTTTGGAAATGAACGCGCTGGCCAAGCTGATTCCGGAACGGCCCGGTACCAAATTAAAGGAAGCCATGGAAACGGATGAGCTCAAGGCGGCGTATGACAGTAACGATACGTACCGTCGCGTCATCGATATCGCGTTTAAGCTGGAGGGCAAAGCCCGCCACGTGAGCATTCATGCCTGCGGCGTTATTATTACCGAAAAGCCGGCGACGGAATATACGGCCGTGCAGCGCGCGCCGAAGAACGACGCCATTATCATTACGCAGTATTCGGCCAAGCCGCTGGAATCGTTGGGCTTGCTCAAAATGGACTTCCTCGGCCTTACCAACCTTACGGTGATACAGACGACGCTGGAAATTATCGAGCGTCTGCACGGCACCAAACTGGATTTATCCAACGTGCCGCTGGATGATGAGGAATCGTATAAGCTGCTCCAGCGCGGCGAGACAACCGGTGTGTTCCAGCTGGAATCGCCGGGTATGCGCCGCTACTTAAAGCAGTTAAAGCCGACGGAATTCGGTGATATTACCGCCATGGTCTCGCTATATCGTCCGGGTCCAATGGACTACATTCCACAGTTCATTAAGCGCAAGCACGGTCTGGAAACGGTAAAATATGTACATGATGATTTAAAGCCGGTGCTGGAACCCACCTACGGTATTGGCGTGTATCAGGAGCAGATTCTGCAAATCGCCCGGGTGTTTGCCGGTTTTACATTGGGCGAGGCGGACATTCTGCGGAAGGCGATTGGTAAGAAGATCATGAAAGAGCTGTCGGCGCAGCGCGAGAAATTTATTGCCGGTGCCGTAGCCAGAAAATATGATAAAAAACTTGCCGAGAAAATTTTTGATGATGTCATTACGCCGTTCGCCGGTTACGGTTTTAATAAATCCCACGCCGCCGGTTACGCCCGCATTGCGTACGAAACGGCGTACCTAAAAGCGCATTATCCGACTGAGTTTATGGCGGCGCTGCTGTCCAGCGATGCCCAGCGCACCGACCGCGTCATGATCGAAATTGAGGAATGCCGCGCCATGGGCATTGCCGTGCTGCCGCCGGATATCAATGAATCGCTGCGTCATTTTACGGCAATTCCGGCAAAAAGAGCGGGCCTGCCCGCCGGAGCACGCAGTGCGCAGGCGGGTTCCATCCGCTTCGGGCTTGCGGCTATTAAGGGCCTGGGTGATTCCACCGTGCAGCAGATTATTGCCGTGCGCGAAGAAGGCGGTCCGTTTTTGTCGGTGGAAGACCTGGCCCGGCGTGTGCCGGCAAAATTGCTCAACAAAAAAACATTGGAAGCCCTGGCCAAGTCCGGCGCGCTGGATTCACTCGTTGAGCGCCGCACGGTTATAGAGAACTACGAGCTTATTAGTGAGTACAGCAAGCAGACGGGTGACGGCGCATCTATTCAAGCCGACTTATTCGGCAGTCTGGGCGGTGAAATGGAAGAGGCAAAAATTGAATTCCCGCACGTGACGCCGGCGACATCTCTGGAAAAGCTTAAATGGGAAAAAGAAATACTGGGGCTCTATGTTTCCAGCCATCCGCTGGCGGGCTTGCGAAAATATATCGGCAAGAAGGCCGTGCTCATTGCCAATATAACGCCCAAGCTGGTTGGCAAAAAAGTTACGCTGGCCGGCATAGAGGAAGGCATGAAAAAGCTGGTCACTAAAAAGGGCGAAACGATGGGCATTCTGACGATTGAAGATCCAACCGGTAAAATTGAGGTCATGTTATTCCCCAAAACGTATTCCCAGTTCGAGCACCTGCTCGGGCAGAGCGACAGCATGCTGGTTATAAACGGTGTTTTAAACATGCGCGGCGGTTTGCCGCAGCTGCAGGCCGATGTTCTAAAGAAGGCATCCATCCAGATTATGATCGACAAGGCTAAAAAGGACGGTTTCTTCGATGAAGAGGAAGCCAAAAACGGTATCCGTTTGCAGGTGCGGGATGAAGAAGAAACGGTGGATTTGCTGGACGAAGAAGGCAACGTGATTGCCGGCGAGGCGGTAAAAGTAAAAGAGGAAAAAGCCGAACCTGCCGATGTGCCAGCGGCCAATGAGACGACGAATTCCCAGCAATCACCTTCCCCGGAAGAATCATCGCCTGCTTCCGCCTCCGGTGCTTCCGCGGCATCCGTTCATGTTCATACCATTGAGCTGCCCGCCCGTGCTCCGAAGCAGCTGCTACTGGATTTGAAGCATGTGTTTGAAACATTTCCCGGCCACGAGAAAGTGCAGTTAAAAATCGGTGAGCAGTTGGTGCCGGTGCCGCTCACGGTGAGCATGTCCGCCGTTTTGGAAGCGCGCATACAGGAGCTGTTGGCAGGCTATGCGGTTGCCATGTAGCTGCGATTAAAACGGCAGTTTAGTTGACTCTCATGGCCCGAATACAGGACAATGGTTAATTGCCCATGTTGAATCAATGCTGAATCAATTCTTTGTCATCGGCCTGTTCGCCTTCCTTATTTTGGTAAGTGAATTTGGTATGTGGCGTATGTTCAGGCGGCACCATCATGGCATAGAGTTCCCCCACTCAGCCGACCGTTCCATGTTCCGGTTCTTAACCGACACGCGCATGCGGGTTATCGTTTTTTGCCACACGCTTTTTCTGCTGATTGTTACCATGCTTTCCATTGCGATTGTATGGTAGAAGAAACCGCTCGCGGTCGGCCAGTCACGTTCCAGGGGAAAGATCCCGGCGAAGATTTCCAGTTCTACTATCGCCAGCATTGGATTCGCCTGGGGCCGTATGTCCTCCGTATGGTGCTTATATCGCTGGCAGTATTTGGCATTGGCATCTTACTGCTGATGTTCATAGGTATTACCGAGCCAATCGCCAGGCGCGCTGTGCTTGTTTTTCTGTTATGTATTTTTATTATGACGCAGCTGGATTTCCTGTCGCGGTTTTATAAATATTTTTTGCATGTGGTCATTATTACGGATCGCAAAGTGCATCGCATCAAAAAAACATTACTCGCAACCAATGAACATGAATCGGTGGATTTGTGGGTACTGCAGGATATTCGCAAGTCACAACGGGGTATTATTCAGAATATGCTTGGCTACGGCACTATCATTCTGGAAGCGCAGAACACAACACTCCGTCTGCACTTTACGCCGCGTATCGATTCGCACTATCACCAGATTATTCAAATGCGGGAGCGTGCCCGCCAGGGGCTCACCGAGCAGATTCTGGAAGAGACACAGAAGCCAAAGCAATAAAAAATGCCGGCCCCGGGTGGGGGCCGACGTGACGGCCTGGCTTACTTTGGTAGTGAGCCAAGGATTATGTAGGCTTTGACGATCTCTCTGCCCTTGTCGGTGAGGGCGTAGATGCGTTTTCCGCCATGGCGCGTTCGCGAGACGAGGCCGTTGCTACAGAGGGTTTTAACATGCTCAGCAACTGTTGCCTGATTCATCCTGAGCTTGGCGGCCAGGGTCATCATGCTTTGCTCTGCCGACAGCTGCAGGAGGATGGCGGCTCGCACTTCGTTGCTGATTGCGTCAAGCAGGATGGCCCCCTTTTGGGAAAGCAACTTGAGCTTGTCGGAGGCAGGTGGCCTGCCGGCCGAAGCAGGAATTCTTGGAATTGTCCCGATGACGACAGGAGCGCTGAATGCGCCACAGATGCCTCGCTCGGAATTCCGTTCTTGTCCGCGCCGCTTCAGATCTTTAACGAGGTCCATTGGCCGGTCTCCGTACTAGAGAAAAGATCATCATCTACAAAAGTGTAGATATGCATATCAAAACATATAAATATAAAATATGCAATAGCAGGTTCTGCTACTATGGCCTTTATGAAGCTTCTGCCTGTTACCAACGGTGAAAATCTGATGACATTGCATGAATCTCTGAATGCTCTTCAGAAAGGCCTGGTCATCGCCCATCCCACAGAAACCTGCTACGGGCTGGCGTGTGATCTGACCAATAAGAAAGCCGTTGAACGGTTATTTGCCATTAAGCAGCGGCCGGTAATGCAGCCGCTCAGTGCGCTCTTTGCAAGCGTCTGGCACGCACAGCAGTATGTAGAATGGAATGATATGGCCGAAAAGATCGCACAGAAACATCTGCCCGGGCCGCTCACTCTCATTCTTCCGCTCCGCGGCAGTGCACCGTATCCCATTTTTGTCACACCTGATGGCGGCAGGACAATAGGCGTTCGCATCTCGTCGCATCCGTTTACGTCGGAACTGGCTGCCGGTTTTCATCATCCGCTTTCAACTACTTCGGCAAATCTTCACGGCTTTCCGGAGCCGTATTGTGACGAGGATGTCATGAGCCAGTATGCGGATCAGCCGTTGCAGCCGGATGTGCTGCTGCAGGCTGGTTCACTGTCTGTCCAGCCGCCATCAACCATTCTGGATCTAACCGGAAAAGAAATACGCGTGGTGCGGCAGGGATCGATCAGTATTGACGTGCATCAGCTGTAAAAAAATCTATACTCATTTCATGCACTGCCCCCGTTGCCGTTCTACCGACACCGCCGTCATCGATTCCCGCATTTCCGAGGAAGGAAAAGCGGTCAGAAGACGAAGAGAGTGTACAAAATGTCAACATCGCTTTACCACATTTGAGCGCCAGGAGTTAAGCAGTCTCATTGTCGTCAAGCGCGATGGCACGCGTGAACCGTACAGCCGCTCCAAAATTGAGCGCGGCGTGTGGATTGCCTGTACCAAGCGCCCGGTTACCCAGCAGCAAATCGACGCCATGCTGTCCAAGCTGGAAGACAAGTGGGGTGCCAATAAGCAGGAAGTGGAAAGCAGCGACATTGGCCAGGATGTCATGAAGGAACTGCGCGTTATTGACGATGTCGCCTACATTCGCTTTGCCTCCGTCCACCGCGAATTTAAAGACGTGGAGGAATTTAAGGAGGAATTGGGGAAGATTTTTAAGTAGAGATGCAGGGGGTACAAGGGGTACAGGGGAAGCAGGAGATTCAGGGGATTAAGTGAATAACTGTAACCAAAGCCGAAAATTACCGTAGTATCACTGTATCCACTTCTCTTTTCCTTCATGCGTTCATCATTTGTTTCGGGTTTGTGTCTTAGTGTTCTTGTCAGTTCATTGGCAGCATGTTCAGCGGTAACGCCGGTTGATACATCGGTAAACAGTTCAAGCTCAGCGTCATCAGTTATAAGCAGTGCAGTCAGTTCGGTTTCTGCAGATACGCTGACAGATTCAGGCGCAATGCGACTATATAAAAATGGAACGTATGGTTATCAGCTTTTATTTTCAAAGGACGTAAGCGTATTGCCGGCGAATAATGGTGAAGATATCGCGCTCGCTATTCCCGACAGTCTCTATGCCGGAACGGTTTTATCCAGTGCCACCGTAAGTGTGACGAGCCAGAAAGATGCCTGTCCGGCCCCAAATTATGAGCAACAGACGGGCAAGCATACCGAAGTGATCAACAGTATTCCCTTTGATGTCACCACGGGAACAGGTGTCGGTGCCGGCAATTTATACGAAAGCAGCATCTACAACACCGTTCATAACGGCGTCTGCCACAGTATTGTGCTACTCAGGCACAGTTGTAACCTTGGCCCGGACTGCGGTGAAGGCCACACGAAACCGTATAATAAAAAGGCAGTTAATGAGGCGCTCATGTCGATTGTGCGGACGTTCGCTTTTTAAAAGCGTTATTTGGTAGCCAGGGAATTAATTCCCTGGCTACCAAAGGCTTCTCGTTAACTAATTCCCTGGCTATCAAACGTTTCTCGTTAATCGGGCTACTCCCCGGTTACCAAAGGCTTCTCGTTAACTGGGCACTCCCCGGTTACCAAAGGCTTCTCGTTAACCGGGTAGCCAGGGAATTAATTCCCGGGCTACCCGGCAGAAAGGCCTAGCACTTGACCGTATTCGCACTCTATACTCAGCATACTATGCTACGCTCTCATACCTGCGGCGAACTCCATGCCGATCATACTGGCCAGGAAGTTACTCTTTGCGGCTGGGCCAATGCCCGACGGGATCATGGTGGCCTGATATTTATCGATCTCCGCGACCGTTACGGGCTCACGCAGGTGGTATTTTATCCGGAGACTCAGGCTGAATTATTTAAAATAGCGGAGACGATCCGACCCGAGTGGGTGCTGCAGATAAAAGGCGTGGTGACGAAGCGCATAGAAGGCACGCAGAATGCCCGCATGGCGACTGGTGATGTAGAGCTTGTAGCGAGCGAGCTTACTATTTTAAACAAAGCCAAAACTCCCCCGTTTGAAATCAACAATTCGGATACGAATGTGAACGAAGAGTTGCGTCTGGAATACCGGTATCTGGATATGCGTACCGAACGCATGCAGAAAAATATCGCACTGCGGTCAAAAGTATTTCAGATTATTCGTGAATATTTCATAGCGCAGGATTGCCTGGAAATTGACACGCCGTGTCTTATAAAAGGCACGCCGGAAGGAGCGCGTGAATATTTGGTTCCGTCGCGCGTGTACCCCGGAAATTTCTTTGTGCTGCCGCAGAGCCCGCAGCAGTTGAAACAGCTGTGTATGGTGGGCGGCATGGACCGGTATTTTCAGATTGCCCGTTGTTTTCGTGATGAAGATTTGCGCGGCGACCGTCAGCCGGAATTTTTGCAGCTGGATTACGAAATGAGTTTTTGCACCGAGGAGGATGTGCGTGCGGTTATTCAGGGTTCACTGGAACAAATCATACAAAAGTGCAGCCCTAAGCCGCTCAAGAACGGCAAAGTGGAAAGTTATACATGGAAACACGTCATGAATACCTATGGGTCGGATAAGCCGGATTTACGCTACGATCTCCCCATTACGGATATCTCGGACATTGCCGCCGACTGCGGCTTTGAAGTGTTTGAGAAGGCATTGCAGGCCAAGGGCACGGTGCGGGCATTGCGGGTGCCCGGTGGTGCGGATCTGAGCCGCAAAGAGATTGATGTGTGGACCGAGCTGGCGAAAGAACTGAAGGCAAAAGGATTGGCATATATCTTGCTTAAAGAAGAAGGTCCTGTATCGCCGCTGCTTAAATTTTTTAAAGAAGGATTTTTGGAAAAGCTGATGGAACAGACGGGTGCCAAAACCGGTGACGCACTCTTTTTTGGCGCTGATACATTCAGCATTGTGTGTGCGGCGCTCAGCCGTATTCGCAGCGAGGCAGCCAGGCGGTTTAATTTGATTGATACGTCCGTTCATGCTTTATTTTGGGTGACGGACTTCCCCATGTTTGAGGAAAATGATGACGGTTCGCTTACGTTCAGCCACCATCCGTTTACGAGCCCCAACCCCGGGCAATGGAAGAACCGCAAAGAGAAGCCGTTGGATGTTCATGCCGTGTGTTACGACTTGGTTTTAGACGGCTATGAGCTCGGATCCGGCTCTATCCGCATTCATGACCCCGTGTTGCAGCAGGAGGTATTCGACATGCTGGGAATAAGCCCGGAGGATCAGCAGAAGCGTTTCGGACACATTCTGAAGGCATTTGAATACGGCGCCCCGCCACACGGCGGCTTTGCCTACGGCATCGACCGCGTGGTCATGATTCTCGCCGGCGAGCCGAACATCCGCGAGGTCACGCCATTCCCGAAGGATCAGAAAGCCAAAGACCTTATGCTATCCGCACCATCACCCGTGCCGGAGAAGCAGCTAAAGGAATTGGGAATTAAAGTTGTAGAAGAATAATACAGAGACCGTCGTTTTTCTGTTATGCTTCTCTCCACATGCCCACCCAGGATCCGCACGATGACACCGGTGTCACTGTTCCTACCAGTGGCTTTGCACTGCGTCGCGTAGGAACACCGCAGGATGCATCCGCCGATGCGCAGAGTTTTCAGGCTGCCAGCCTTACGGCCATGCGCAGCGAGGAAGAGCGTGTTGCCGCGCGCAAGGCGCAGCACGAAGCCGAGCAGCAGTCCATTCGCTTGCGGGCGGAGGAGGAAGTACGGCTGCAGGACGCGGCTGCAGTGCGTACCAAAGAGGAAAAGGCTGAGTGGCAGGCGCAGGAAAAAATACGCAAAGAAGAGCTGGAAAAAGACAAGGCACGCCATGCCAGCGAAATGGAAGCCATAGAACGGGAACAAAAAGAGAAGAAGGAATTTGCGGAGAAGCAGAAAGAGTATGTGGAATCTTTGCACCAGGCGGGGCATGACAAAGCCATGGAGGAGCGGCAGGAGCAGAACGAAGAGCAGGAATACAAGCAGAAAGTTCTGAGCACCGAAAAAGAGGCGGCCAGCCGTAAAATGAAAGCCGAAGCCGATGAGCGGGTGAAAAAAAATAATGCCGAACGCGATATGCTGAGGCAGAAAGAAGCCATCGAGCGGGAGCTGACGGAAAAACAGGCCGCCATGCACAGCGAGCAGATACGCAAAAAGATGCAGTTCGAGAATGATCTGCGCCAGGACAGCATGCAGCTCGGCTCCATTGCCGACCCGTACCGCAGAAGCCAGCAGGAGCGCGATACTCAAATAGCCTACAAGCGCAAAGTGAGTGATTTTGAGCGCGAAATGTCACGCCAGAAAACCGCACTGGAATCGGATATCCGCATGAGGAAACGCCAGCTGGAACTGGACGCCCAGCGTACTCGCGTACTGGCAGAAACCGAAATGCGGCAGGTTAAAGGCCAGACGGATACGTGGCTGTATACCGAAAAAAGGCGGCTGGAGGCAGAGCGGAAAGATGCCAAAAAAAAATGAAAACGCTTCTTTATTTCTTTCCTTCCTTTTCCTTGGTTTTATCAATGACTTTCTTGTAGTACGACTCCACTTTGGTTGTGAACGTATCCAAGTTTGTTACGATCATTTTTTCAGGCTGTGCAGGATCCGGATTAATGCCCATCGCGCTTTGTCCGTCTGCATCATTCAGTACTTTTTCTTTTTTAAATTCATTCAGCAATTTTGAAATGTTTTCAGGAAAGATGTGAATATAGAGTGTTGGTTCCATACTGTTGGGAGTTATTTTTACCTCTCCCTTCAGAATACTTTCGATCATAGTGAGAAAGTCGCTTATTTCTTTCGGGAGCGAGCTTCTATCCATGCTGTGGAGTATGGAAACTTGATTCCTTAATTGAGATTGAAGATTCCCCGCAGCATCTTCCTGTTTTCTTATTATATTCTTTAGGTCATCATTATCTTTCTTTATCTGATCAACCTGTTTTTGAAGATCCGTGACCAGAGTATCCAATTTTTTAACCGTTTCTTCAGCAGCCTGAAATTCCGTATTGGCTTTGGTCAGGTCGGCTTGCAAAGCGGAATTCTCCGGGTCTGTTTTTAATTTTCTCTCCGCTTCGTCGCGTGCTGTTTTCTTGTTCGTCATTTCTTGCGATACCTTATCCTTGCTTGCTAACGTGTCACGCAAAGCTTTGCCGGGACCTTCTACTTTTCCCTCGATTGTATCTGTTTGTATTTGTCGCAATTCTTCATATGTACCGGGTGTCGACTTCATCTTTGAGCCGTAGGCTTTGCCATCTTTCAAAAAATTCTGAAATTTTTTCAGTTGTATGTCATGTGTTTCGTTGGCGTCTTTTTTAGCATCTATCGGTTTGCCGTCGGCTCCTACAGTTGCTCCCGGTGTTTTTTCCGGCGAATACGGTTGGTCCCATCCGCCTTTAAATAAATTTCCCACAGCTGTCATGGCTTTCATGCCCGCCGCCATGACTTTGCCGAAATTCACTTTTCCATCAGGGCCTTTTTTCATGGCTTCTTTCATCTCCTTCATGGCATCTTCTATATCACGCTGATATTTCTCACCCATGGTCGTGGGTTGTGTTTTTGTTTCTTCCGGTGCCGGATTGGCTAATTTTTTAGCCGCATCCAATTCGCTGTTTGCTGTAGTATATTCTTGTTTTTTGTTACGTAGCTCTAGCTCTGCATCTTGCAGAGCTTGCGGGTTTTCTTCAAGAGTTCTCTGAGCGGCTTTATAATCTGTCAGTTGCTTATTAAATCTATCCAATACGGCTTTCGCTTTCGGTAGCGATTCGCGAATTCCTGCTTTTGCAAGTTCTGTGGTTTCCGGCTTATCTGCCGCCGTTTTCATGGCTGCTATATCTTTTTTTTGTTTACTAATCGATTGTTCAATAGACCAGTCTGTCTCATCATACTTTTGAAGAGGATGCACAATTCGTAAGCCGCTTTCCCCTTCTGGCGGCGGTGTTGTTTTCGCGTTGCTTGCCTGTTTGAGTAGGTTAACCTTGGCCGTAACTGCCTGCACTGTGGCATCTAGCTCTTTCACCTTCTTTGTCGCTGAATTGATACGTTCCTGACGAGCTTCCTCAGCTTTCTTATCTGGTCCTTTTGGTGCTTCTTTTTTATCGAGGCCTTTCTCAGCTGGCCTTGGTTCTGCAGGTGTTTCAGCGGGTCCTTTAAATATCAGACGCTTTTCCTTAAAGAGCTTTTCTGATGGCCGGAATGCGTACGTGAATATTGCCATAGTTACATGGATGAAATAACGGCTTCCAAATTAGTCAGCTCGGAATCCTCCGTTCTGCGATCCTCTTTTTCCACAGATCCAATGGCATCGCGCTGGTATACTTTCACTTTGGTTTCCAGTGCCGCCATGTATGCCAGATACTGTGCGTCATATTCTGCAAAGGCTTTGTCGTAGCGTTCGCTGCGCGCGGCCGCCTGCTCCGGTGTTTCATCTTTGTATTTTTCCTTGAGGGTTTCAATCTGATCCGGCATGAGTTCCGGCTCAATTTTCCCCATCAGCAGGGCATACACTTCATCGCCCGTAGGAATGGCAGGGGCAGCCGGCTCTTGTTCTATGGGTGTTACGGACATGGTGTGTATGTGAATAGTTCCACTTATTATAGCAAAAATACGATATTTCTGCAATTATTCCATTCTCTCCGTCATTTCTCTACACTGGCGGGGCACTATATCACCTGCC
Source organism: Candidatus Peribacteria bacterium (assembly GCA_028286915.1). GTDB lineage: Bacteria > Patescibacteriota > Gracilibacteria > Peribacterales > Peribacteraceae > JAQBQQ01. The sequence goes on from JAQBQQ010000013.1 coordinate 54,033, forward strand.
CAGGTGGCGAAATGGCAGACGCGCCAGCCTTAGGAGCTGGTACTCGCAAGAGTATGGAGGTTCAAGTCCTCTCCTGGGCACCAGCCTTTGCTGCGCGAAGGCTGTCCGTCGGAACGAAGTGAAGGAGGACGTTACTGGTATAAAATGGACGGAGCTCCCGCTGGCAAGCTATCATTTTTTAGATGTGAACTTCCTTTCTTCTGTATGCCTTTTACAAAGAAAAAAACTATTGCAAAGACCGGCCCCGGGAAAGTAGCTGTAAAAAAACCGGCAGCCAAAAAGAAAGTGGCTTCAAAGAAAGCAATATCTGGCATGCCCGTCACATTTAACTTCTATGCACCGGCGGCGGATTCCATTCATGTCGGTGGCATGTTTAATAATTGGAGTGAGACAAAAGACAAGCTGAAGAAAGGGAAAGACGGCACGTGGACCATAACTAAAAACCTGGAACCCGGCCGCTACGAGTATTTATTTTATGTAAACGGTATGCAGTGGGAACTGGATCCAAGCGCTGCAGAAGCAGTGACCAATGATTTTGGCACGCTGAATGCGGTACTCTATGTTTGATGCTTTGGGCTGATAAAATGTAAGCCGGTGAGCCGTGAATCAGCGGTATGTTTGCTGATTGCCCTCAATGATTTTCCGCATGTTTGCCAGGTGCTCCGCGGCGCGGGCATAGTGTGGATCCACGCGTATGACAGCTTCCATTTGCGTAATGGCAGCCGGTAATTTACCTTGGGCGGAATAAATGCCAGCCAGGTGATAATGAGCCGGGATATATTTGGTGTCGCGCGTTATGGCAGTTTCGTACGCCGCTTGCGCGTCATCCGTGCGGCCGATTTTCTCGTACTGCAAGCCCAGATTGAAGTACGGTTCGGCAAATTGGGAACCCGCCTGAGTGGCTTTTACAAACAGCGCCAGTGATGCATCGGCGTGGCCCAGTTCCTCCTCCACTTCGCCGGCATAATAGTACAGTGCCAGCCCTTCACCTTTGGCGGCCCGCACTTTGTCGATCATGGAAATGCCTTTCAGAAAAACTTCCAGCGCCTTTTGCTGGTTTCCCTCTTCGCGATACAGTGTGCCAAGACTAACGTAGGATGGAACGTAGGTATTGGTAATGGCCATGGACCGCTCAAAATAGGCGCGTGCCGTATCTGTCTCGCCGCGGGCTTTGACAATATGGCCTAAGTTATTTTCGGCAATGGCGGAAGGAAATTTGCTCGCCACATTCCGGAATACGGTTTCATTGTTCCGCCAGGTGGCGGCCTGCACGTGCGCGGTTATAAAAAGTCCGCCTACTATGGCCAGGCCGAGCGAAGTGAACAGAGCGGCGCCCGTACCGGATTTTCCCCACCGGTCATTTGCGTATACAAGGCCCAGTGCAACAAGCAGAAGCAGACTGATGCCGGGCAGGTAGAAGTAGCGGTCCGATGCGAAGAATAGCAGGCCGATCCTTTCAAAATTCGTGAAGCTGGGAATAATCGTCATCAGAAAAAATGCCATGCAGACGGTGACGATGCGCAGGCGTTTTTGTAATGCCGCCGCTACGGCGACGATGACAAGAACAAGGAGAATTGGCAGAAAAAATTCTGCGGAGTGCAGGGTGACCGGCGTGACCTGTTCGTAAAGCAGCGCAAGTTTTACGGGTGCGAATAATTGGCCGACATACAATGCCATGCTCTTACATGCCAGCAGAGTATTGGTAATAAAGTCCGATGACCCGATGATGCCACGTTTGCCCATGAGCGCGATGACACCGAAAATAGTACTGAGTACCAGGTACGGAAATTTCTCTCGTACCAGGGCCGTTGTCATTCGTTTTTCGCGGTGCCAGTCGATGAGTAGTAGTGCGACAGGCAGCGTGATGACAGTTACTTTGCATAAAAGTCCCAGAAAAAAAACGATGATGCTCCAGTGCAGCCGGCTCCGGTCATCATCTTTTCTATAGACAGCGTACAGAAAAACAGATCCCAGAAAAAAGGATGTCGATAACACATCTTTCAGGCCCGATGCCCACATGACGGCTTCGGTATTCAGCGGATGGACGGCAAAGAGAACAGCGGCAAAAAAAGCCACGCTCCGGCGCCGGGAAAGTATGTCGATGCAGGCAAAAAGCAGTACGGCATTTGCCGTATGAAACAGCAGGCTGGCGGCATGGTACGCCCAGGGCGCAAAGCCAAACAGCGTGTGGAGTACCTGGTATGTAAACAGCGTGAGCGGAATGTAGAGCTCCGGATCATAACTGCCAAAGGCCCGGACCACGGACCTTATGGATACATGCTGCACAATGGGATTCTGGTAAATGAGCGAGCCGTCATCAAAATTAATGAATTCGTTGCCAACGAACGGTCCGTACAGCGCCAGGCACACGATGACAATAAGTATGGCCGCAGTCCGCCAGGACAGGCGGTCAAGAGCGTGAAACATGGCTCTACGCTACACGAGTCCTTTCTCTTTGCGAAGAGTAGCCGCGGCTGGCAACGCATACGTAAATAGCGATGAGTGATGAGCAGTTACCATGACATGCGATTCAGGATTTTGATTTCTGCTGCTCATCTTTGGCAGCCGGTGCCACCGTATGCCTGGCGATTTCCACGATGTTCGTTTCCTCTGCCAGCACATGACGCACTTGCTCCTCGTCTTGTCCGGTTATAAATAATCTGCCGAATACAAAGACGAATGCGGCATGCAGAATAAGAACAACAGCCCAAATGCCGATTACAACCGTGGCCGCGAGCAGGCCAAAACCCAGAAGGGCACTGGCGGCAAAGAACAGAATGCCCACCCCTAAAAACGCACATACATGCTTTACAAATAATTTCACGCGTTTGGCCTGAGTTTGTACCGGCTTTGGTGCGTCCATGCTTTCTTTGTACACGCAACGGCTCTTCTGCGCACGTCTTTTCCCCGGTTTCAGGCTGCCCTGCCCTGTTCGGCACTTTCCTGCTTCTGTTGGTTATCCGCCACCTGCGTTTGCTTATTGGCGTTCTCTGTCTGCGTCGTCGCTTTTGCATTTGCGGTTAGGGCTTGCGGTGCTTCTTTAGATGTTGTTGCCGAAGGCGCAGCTATATCGGGCGATTTGGTTTTTCCTTCCGGGGTTATGCCGGCCGTAAGCATGTTTGCGGTATCATCCGCCATATCATTATGGCCTTTAATTTGCAGCCGCTCTTTTTCTGTCGCACGTGCCAGGGCGACCTGTTGTTCAATGAGAGCTTTTTGATCAGCCGTATGGGCAATATCGCCTTGCAGATTTTTTGTGCGGCTATCGGCTTCTTTTCGTAAGTCGGTCATACGTGATACCGGATCTTCTTTTGCTTCGGGTTGTGCACGCTTTTCATTGTTAGAATCAACTTGTTCGCTACCGGCTTTTGTATCTTTTTTCATGTCGCTTGTATCAGTATTTTTGCTTTCCACGTTCTGCATATCTCTCTTGGCAGCCTCAATAACATCGGCAAAAAAGAGCAGTCTGTGCTCCCGGTTATCTGCCGTATTCCATGTGAACGTCTCCTTGGACATCATAACATTGTACATGATCCGGCGGCAAAAAGCGATGGAAAGTTAAAATGCTCTTAGTATGTAATAAACGCAACGTATTGGCTTATTAGAGAATTCAGTTTGGTATTTCTCCCGAAGTCAGTAAGATTCCACCGCAGTTCCTTCATGTACAGCATCATAAAGGCGAAATGAAAAACAGTTACTGCATTGGATCTTTTTGTCACTATCGTAGGCGCGTAGCTCAGTTGGTAGAGCATCGGTCTCCAAAACCGGGGGTCACAGGTTCGAGCCCTGTCGCGCCTGCCATAACAATTAATTATTCTTTTTCATCCGCACTCATCCAAGCCATTTCAAACAATGTTCGAAATGTTTGCTGTGTTTTGGCATCGTGAATTACTAATGCTGACGGATATTTGCCCAGCGATACAATGACAACTATATCTTTAAGAATAATAAGATCATTATAAATTTGGAATGATGTATCCATAAAACGAATGGGATGGCGAAGTTTCATATCGCGAAGAGATTCAACATAAGTGCGAGCTGTTTTGCTGTCTGCCAATAATTCCCGCACATTGGATTTTTTAGCTGATAAAACTGCCGCTTTAAAGTCGCGTAAAATCCAAGTGTCATAGGAAATAAGATCATCGATATGACTGAGAAACCATACCTCTTTTCCTTGTGTCACATGTTGGTAGATATTTTCATAGACGTCTTTTAGGCCGGCCGGGGAATCGTGCAATGTTGTTTGTGGCACATTGTTCGTTGCCGAACTTATTGCCTGTAAAGTTGGTAGAGCAGCAGCGAGTGCTTTTACTTTTTGCTCTTGAAGTTCCAGAATTTTCTGAGGGCTCTCTGCTTTATAAAGTGGACGTTTGCCGCGCTGAAAGCGGCACATGTACTGAGCAGTTAAAAGTTCTTCAATTAAGTTGTATAAATGTGCGCGCTTTAATCCGGAATATTTTGCAACCTCGGAAATACTCAGTGGTCCATATTCCAGACATGCAAGATAGATCTTTGCCTGTTTTTCTGTAAGGCCGATGGAAAGAAGCGGATTGATAGTGTTATTCATAAGCGTCAATTAATTTGACATAATTTTAAAATAAATCTTACTTTTAATCAAATATAAAGTAATCATATAATATCATTGTTAATAATTTTGACAAAACTTAATTATAGTTATACGATAATCATGCAATACGGGACAGGTGTCCCGTGATATGCATCGATCCTTCGAGTTACAGGAGAGTTAGATGACCGCTGATGAAAGGCTGGAGGCTTCAGCCAAGCTGTTCGATGATGTCATGTTGGATGAAGACGGCGCCAACGATTGGCCGCTGCAATTGCCCCGGTTCGGTTCCGTGGCCTCTGCGAAAGTCGATTTGGGCGCGGACATGAATTCTTGGCATGACCAGCAGTTGGGTCTCTCGATCATCCTCCACAAAAAGGATGATTGCCTGCAGATCGAGGTCCAGTCCGGCAACAAGTTGTCGCTGGCAGCTAAGGTGGTTTTCCAGAGCGCAACTGGAGGCGGCTGGATTCTCAAGACCGTTAAGCTTACGCATGCCCAGGATGGCGGGCACATGGGAGGCATGATGGTCACCATCGCCGAGGTTAGCGATAAGCTGGGACAGGTCATGACCTTCAGCGGATACCTGCTCGTGGCCGATGAGCAGATGGCGTAACTCACTATTGTCCCTCCTCGTTAACGAGGAGGGACAAGTTTTACTATGAAGATTGGTTTTACCCCCGCCTCTTCCACTTGCTCGGTCCTCGTTCGACCTTCTTTGCAATCAGTTCCACCGCTTCTTCAAACGTTATCTTCTCCGGGTCACGCTTTTTGCCCAGCGAACAGTTGGTGACGCCGTCGGTAAGGTACGGGCCGAAGCGGCCGTCTTTTACCAGCACGGGCTTGCCGGTTACCGGAGAAATGTCCAGCGTCCGCAGCGGCTTGGCGGCTTTTTCTTTCTCGGCTTTGGATTTCTTCAGAATATCGATACCGCTTTCCAGCGTGACATCCAGCGGATTGATATCCATGGGAAAGAAGGTGATGATGTCATTACGCTGGCGTTCGGGCGCTTTGGCCCCTACCTCACATGGGGCGAAGTGAAAGC
>JAQBQQ010000032.1 GCA_028286915.1 Candidatus Peribacteria bacterium
GGTACCAATGACACGTTCGCCGCTTTTAAAAAGATTGACCAGTTTTTCCAGCAAAAACACGAGCGGAAACAACACGTACACGAGCGCCAGAATAAAAGGCGCAGCAACACGGCTGACCGCTGGCGCATAGTGGGAACCAAGTCCTTTCGGCAGTACTTCGGCAAAAATAATGCTCGCGAGCGTAAGAACAGCTGTCATAATACCAATCACCTCGCTGCCGAAGACGGCAATCGCCTTTTGACCGATGAGAATCGGGCCTAAAATATTGATCGTATTAGTGAAAATAACCACCACAATCACCGACCGGGTAATATCGCGCGTGACGGACCGCAGAGCCAGGGCACCGTGCTTTTTCTGGGTCACCAGCTCCTCCACTTCGCCGTGAGACACGCTTAAAATAGCCGTATCCACCATGGCGAATAAGCCTGACAGCACGATAAACAACGCTATAAGGGCAATTAATTCAAACATATGCGGCCAGTAATGATTGGGTTAACGTGCGTAACGGTGGGTCTTCCATTTGATACGTCTATTATAGCATGAAAAAGCGCTTACGGAAGAGAAATACCGGGGGAAATCAGCCAAATTTGACACTGCCCGCATCCACTAATTCTGCCATGTGCCCTATACTCCAGCCACATGATCAGCCAGCCCTTCGCCCTCTTTGAGCCATTCCAGGACAGGCTGGAAACCTGCATTCTTTCCAAGGCAGACGCTATTCAGGCTGATGCCGACATTCTAAAGGCGCTGCAGATAGAAAACCTGGCCAGTTTGCATCAGATCCATGGCAACACTGCTGTTTTTGTCCGCGCGCCAACCAGCCGCACCCTTCAGGCCGACGGCCTTATGACGGATGCGAAGAATCTCACGCTCACCATCCGCGCAGCCGACTGCCAGAATTTTGTGGTCTACGCGCCGGGCAAAAATATTATCGGGCTCATTCATGCCGGCTGGCGCGGCCTCATTGCCGGCATCATTCCCTCCTATTTCCAGAAGCTAAAGGACGAGTGCGGCGTGGAAATTGAAGACACTTTTATTGGCGCCGGACCGTCGCTGTGCCAGAACTGCGCCGAATTTTCTGACCCGGCCACGGAACTGCCGGGCATTCCGGAAAAATTTATCAATGGCCGAACCGCAGACTTACGCGCATTCGCCACCTATCAATTAATAGCATTCGGCATGAACCCGGAACAATTTGAACGATACCAGGCCTGCCCCCGCTGCGACCCCAAAACCTGGTGGACATACCGGGGCGGAGACAGGGAGGATGTTATGAAGGGGCGGACGAATGTGCTGGCCTGCAGACTTGTTTGATCGTTTATCGTTGATTCGTTTTTCGTTATGAACTTTTGATTAAACGAAAAACCATAAACGAACAAACCAACCAACAAATTTATCTGACTTTTTAATGGACGAAACAGGTATCTCGATAGTACATTTCCGCTCTGTCTCAGCGACGCGTTAGGCCGGTTATGTTTCTTCTCTGATTACTTGTTACGGGAAGCTTAAATCCCTTTGAACCGTGGTTCAAAGGTGCGGCAACCCACCTGGATCTCCAGGGACAAGCATTCCCGGATTCGACGGTCGTTTGGACGTGCTCTTTAAGTTTTTGGTTTTTGGTTGATTGGTTTATTGGAACAAATTTTGAATGTAATATTCCCACCCCAGTAGCACCCATCCGTGGGTGCGGTGTTTTATAAAGTATTTTCACCCGCAGCGCGGCCCAGTAAGCAGGGTCGAACCACGTGACCGCATGTGTTTATACGTGCTACAATTTGTCTATGAAATCAACCAGCAAGCCTTTCTGGTACATTATCAATTTTATTGGCTGGATTCTGTCTATTGGTATCTTCCTTCCATTTTTAACAGCTTTACTAAATGGCTACTGGCGAGATTCATTGGTGATGATTTTATTAATCGCCGCTTTTTTCCCTTTCACTACAAAAATAATTAAACACAATTCGCTTTCGTTGAAATTTCCCCTTCGCGCGGGCTTGTTTATTGTATCTGTCTTAATTGGTCCATCAGATATAAGCATCCAAAGAACCACTATCGAAACTCATACGCAGTTTGCACTTGTCATTTGGCTCATTAGTATTATCTATGGAATTTTCCTTTGGGGAAGAATGCACCATCGTTTTATAAAAAATAATGATTAAGGACAAGCATTCCCGGATTCGACGGTCGTTTGGACGTGGATTTAAAAAGTTGATTTGTTTATGGCTGGTTCGTTTATCGTTCAGTTGCCATCCCTGACAATTTATAGTTGGCCATTTATATGATCGGCTCGTAGAACAAACCAACAAACCAACAAACCAACAAACCAACGAACCAACGAACCAACGAACTTATGCTATAGTCCTAATCCATGAATCTCCACGACCGCATTATCAAAGCAAATTCTCTCCTTGCCCCATACGCCGTTCCGCACGGCGGGACACTTGGCAGAACCGAGCCGGAGCCGGAGGATGAGACGCGGTTTGCATTCCAGCGGGACAGGGACCGCATTATTCACAGCCATGCTTTTCGCAGATTACAGGGAAAGACACAGGTGTTCGTAGCAGGAGAAGGGGACCACTACCGGACACGGCTGACGCACACCGTGGAAGTGGCGCAGATTGCACGCGATGTGGCGCGGACACTGCAGCTAAACGAAGACCTGGCGGAATGCATTGCGCTGGCGCACGACCTGGGCCACCCGCCGTTCGGCCATGCAGGAGAAACGGCGCTGGATGAATTCATGCAGGAACATGGTGCGTCATTTGAGCATAACCGGCAAAGCCTGCGCATTGTGACACTACTGGAAGAACATGCCCGGCACGCGCCGGGGCTGAACCTGAACCGCGAAGTGCTGGAGGGAATTCAAAAACACGAGCACCTGCCGTTCGGCATGTCTCTGGAGGCGCAGGTAACCGACGTGGTAGACGCCATTGCCTACCTGTCACACGATACGGATGACGGCTTGCGAGCCGACATGTTTTCATTGTCACAGATTACGCACGTACCGCTGGCTGCCCAGGCACTGGAACGCACCAAGGAGCGCGGCACATTCATCCGCGGCGCGCTCATTCACTTGCTGGTGACAGACCTGCGGCACACAAGCATGCAACGCATTCAGGCCAGTGGCATTCGAACTATTGCCGATGTCTACGCCCACAAAGACCGCATCATCAGCCTGTCCGAAACCATGCAGCAGGAACTCAACGAACTGCGCCGGTTTTTGCGCGTGCACATGTACGAGCACCCGACCGTAGAGGCATCAAACGCCGAAGGTCAGCATATTATTCATGCGCTCTGCAAGAAATACATACATAACCCGCACGAAAAAATTCTGCACCTGCAAAAACGGACCGCATCAACACTGCCGGAAGCAGTCAAAGATTATGTGGCAGGCATGACGGATACACATGCAAGGAGGCAAATTCCAAGCACTAATTTCTAAATTCTAAACGATACATAAAAGTGTTTAGAATTTAGTACTTAGGATTTAGAGCTTTACTTCAGTGCCGGCAACAAATCCAGCGGATTCACCGCCTTGCCGTCTTCGTAGAGGGCAAAGTGAACGTGGGCGCCTGTTGTGTAGGCACCGGCACCGGGCGTGCCCGGATCACCGCCGGACAGGGCAATAACATCACCCTCGGCAACACTCTGGCCTTCCTGAACGAGGATTTTACTCACATGACCATACTCGGTTGAGCGGCCATCGGAATGCTGAACGATAATGGAATTGTAGCCGAGACCGTTATTTTTGGCTTTCACCACCACGCCGGGGCCGGCCGCATGCACCTCCGTTCCCTGCGGTGTCGGGATATCAATGGCATTATGCTGGAAACCGAAATGCTTAAAGTAGCCGGGGTCATGGAAAAAGGCCGAGATACCCATAAGCGGTTCCACCGGGAACATGTACGCAAAGGAACTTTTGGGTTCCACTTTCTGATTTTCCGTCAACTTCCGAAGATCCGCTTCTGATTCCTGAATCTGCTTGTACGAATCTATAAGAAATTGCTCGGAGCGGGCCTTGTCCTGCAATAACGAAGTGAGCTCGCGCACGCTCTGGCTAAAACGCTGCTCTTCATCCGGCGTCATGCTGCCGCCGCGCTTTTTGCTTTCCCGTTCCAGGACCGTCAGTTGATCGCGCAGAATCGCCTCGCGATTGGCAACAAGTTCCTGGTACATTTTCTCGTCACGCAGTGCACTCTCGGCATCCGCGCGCTTCTGTTCGGCCACTGCGGCCGTATCCGTATTTTCCTGCATGCTCAGCGCAGCACTCCGTGCCGGCACCATGCCGGCATACGGCTGCTGCGGATACGTCCAAGCCGATGCCGGGTACGGCTGTGGCGGCTGCATACCGTACATATACGGTAGTGGCTGCGGGTATGCGGCAGGCGCGCCATACAAATTATACGGGGCCAAAGGGTACAACTGCTGATTCTGCTGATTTTGCATGGGCAATGCATCCGGAGATGTACCCGCACGTATGGCAGCCTGATCGGCGTCCGCCTGCAACTGGCCGGCCTGGGTGTCGGCCTTTTTTTCAATGACAGTCGCAACCGGTGCGGCGGCCTCCGTGTGATACTGGAACCAGACGGCACTACCTATTATAAGACTGGCGAGAGCAGCCGTAAGAGCCGGACGGGGAATTTCTATTTCTATGTGCATTTCCAATTATTATACCAGAAATCAGCCGATTCTTCTATGGTTCAGTACCATAGACTTTCCATACGTCAACACATCACAATCTGCCGATTTCGATGGCATCTGTAGCGATAATCCATAGCCGTAATGCTATTGTCCTTTATGCGTCATCAATAGAGATACCTGTATGGAAATATATGCAGAATCCTGCCAAAACCATTGCCGTATGCTTTTCCGGGGAGCAGTGGACAGATCCGCCGCTGGATGAGGAAAATTGGCGCACTGCGTATGGTGATCTGGGCGAAGAGATAACAAAGCGCGGCCACCGTTTTTGGGTAGTGCGTCATGCGGCTTCTTACCGTGGCGATAATCATTTTGCCGGCGGCTGGGAATTCCGGGACGGTAGCTTTGTGCAGAATTCCGACGACTGTTTTGCTGATCTGGTTATCAATAAATCACGCGACTTTATGCCGCGGGGGCACGTCCATGTCATCAATAATCCGATATTCAGCGCTATCTGCGAAAATAAATGGGCGACCGTCAAAATGTTTCCTGATCTTTTTCCGGCAAGCTATCTGGCAGCAACTGCCGATGAATTCCAAGCCGCGCTCCGGAAATTACAAACCCCTATCGTAGTCGCCAAGCCGCTTACCGGCAGCGGCGGAAACGGCGTGATCATTGAATCCAAACAAGACATTGGCCGGCGCACGCTCTGCTACCCGATTATCGTGCAGGAGTTTCTGGACTCATCGGCCGGCATCCCCGGTTTTGTCTCCACCTATTTTGACCTGCGCATGATTATTGCCGGCGGCGAACTCATTTTCACATTCACGCGCAGTCCCGCGCGGGGCCGGCTGCTGTCCAACACATCACAAGGCGGCTACATGATGATGATGCAACCGGAAGAGGTTCCCATGGCAGCACAGGCGCTGTACGAACGCATTGATGCGGCATTTTCCGCGTACCCGGACAGGCTGTACGCCATTGATTGCACGCGGAACGCGGAGGGGGAGTGGAAGCTCATTGAACTGAATGATCAGCCCGGTATCCAGACGCGAATGGAGTGCGGCTCCCGGGCCGATGCCTATTTTGATTCGCTTACCCGCTTTCTCCTCCGCGCATGAAAAAAGTCGTCCTGTGCTTCGGCCATACCGATTTTGTCCGCGGCCCCGCCATGGAAGTATTGTACGAGGAAATGTACAAAGAGCTCGGCACCGCACTGGCGGACCTTGGCGTTGCGCTGCATGGCGCGCGCGTAAGCGGCTATCTCGGCGGCAACAAGTTTGCGGAGGGCAGCGTGTTTCAAAACGGACAATTTACACTGCTTCATGAGCCGTTCGAAGCCGATGTCATTCTTCCCAAAAGCTCAGCCTTTTACGCCGATAGCAATGCGCGTGTCATCAATCCCAAGTCATTCGAACTGCTCTTCAACGACAAAATGTATATGGCCGCGCGGTTCCCGCACCTGTTCCCGCGCACCATCATGGCGTCCAACATGGCGCAGCTGGGGACGGCACTGCAGCGCATACCCGGCGAGCGCATTGTCATGAAACCCGTTAGCGACTACGGCGGCGCCGGCGTGGTTATAGACCGCAAGGAAAATATTGCCGAACAGGCATCGTTATTTCCGGTCATCGTGCAGTCATTTGTCGATACGTCCAAAGGCATTCCGGGCATTACACATTCCGTCAGCGACCTGCGCATTATCGTGACAGGCATTGGCAAAGAGTATCAGATTCTGCTGATGTACTACCGTGAACCGGCACCGGGATTGCTGGTATCCAATTTCGCCCGTGGCGGCTCCATTGTCATGATGACACCCGCGCAGTGGCCGGCCGGCGCCGTAAGTCTGGTAGAGGAAGTGGAAAAAGAATTCCACGCGTACGGCGCGCGAAATTACTGCATAGACTGCGCCTGCGATGCGAATGGCAAGTGGTTTATGTACGAAGTGAATGTCCCGCCCGGCGAAATGCTGCGCGAAGAATGCGGCAGCCAGGCGGACCGGTACACGCAGGGGATGGTGGATTTGTTTTTGAAGGCATAAGATACTATTTTACTTTTCTCTTTTGCCTAATTCGTCTGTAGCCAACAAAAAGCATAGTTATAACCAGCAAGCCCAAGATGATACCTGTGATTTTCAACAAAAATACGACTGCTACAGCCTCTGTCGGATGAGATGATGAATAACTTGCAAGCGCAATCAGAGAAACTTTCACTCCTCCACAGCCATAATGGGCACAGTAGGGCTGCATCTTATCTTGGACAATTTCCCATGATCCAACCATTTCAGTCACTCTGTAATAACAATCTGTAAGATTTACCTGCTGCGAAGGAACACTTTGTTGAGCATTATCTTCTTTTGTAAAAATAAGCGGGTGGTTACCGCGCAATACGTTTTCCTTATTCTTATTTTCATACCATTCTTGTAATTTTAGCATTAAAACCGGATGAAGGTCACCCAATCCACCATCTACCAACGAATCTAACGCCTGAAGAAAGATAGTATTAATCTCTGATGTTCCCCATTTCTGCTCCAGATAATACATGTTTTCATACGATGATATCTGATTCTTTTTTGGATCAATATGCACCGATACTCCCACTAACCTTGGATCATCCGACATCATCACCCAATAGCCATTCGGATTATACGTGAGACGAAATACACAGTCCTTATCCAAACATAAATTTTCTTTTGTATGCAGATCAATAACAGGTGCCTCAATAACCCACTCCGGCACAATTACACTGCACGCTAAAACCTGGAACGGTATGCCCGTACACACTGTTAGCACTACTAAAAATTTTATAAGCCAATTTCTTCGCTCCATTCGTAAATGATATCAAATTTAAATAAAATTACAAAGATCAATATAGGTTAGCTATTCCTTTGAATCTTCTGATTCCCCTGCTTCCTAATTCCCCAATACCGCGTCCGAAATCTCATCGACAACGTCTTTAAGGGGCATGCGGAACTTCATGAAGAACTTCCTGGCGCCAAGGGCTTCGGCTTTCAGCGCTGCATCCGGGCTGGCGACACCGCTCATTACGAATACAGGCGTTGCCGCATTGATGGTATCCACCCGCGCCTCCAGAACTTCGTAGCCGTTTTTCACGGGCATCATAAGATCCAGAATCACGCCGTGAAATACCTCTTTTTTGAGTGCGTCAATCGCCGCCTGGCCATCATGACAGACAGTGACGTGAAAACCTTCTTTTTTGAATTTCATTTCCAGTACGCGGACCAGAATCTTATCGTTATCCACGATGAGAACGCTTCGGGAAGCCTTTGCTGTTTTTATGCGTGGCATGTGTCTATGAAGTATAGGGACAAAAAAAGACGAGTGAAAGAAGATCAGCTGGTAGCCCTGGTAATTTCATTAATCACCTCGCTGAGCGGCATTTGCATCTTGATGAAAAAATTCGTGGCGCCCATGGCAATCACCTGATCGGCCGTCTCCTGCGTACGCATATCGCTCATGACGAATGTCGGCGTCGTGACGTTTTTGGTATGCGGCCGTTCCTGCAACACGTCAAACCCCGTCTTCTCCGGCATAATAAGATCCAGAATAATACCGTCAAACTTCATGTCCTTCATGGCGGTAATTGCCTGCTGGCCATCGTGGCACACTGTCACATTGAAGCCGCTGCTACTGAATTTTAACGCCATCACGCGGGAGAGCGCGGGATCATCATCACAAATAAGAATATTCTTCGCCCCCGTAGCAACAGCAGGCTTTACCTGCGCAAGCGCATGCCTGGCGGTTTTTTTCTTAGCCGGAAGAGCTTTCTTGGATTTCAAAACCATCCAGAAATTATAGCATAAACCGCTCTTTTACGCTACCAAAAGACCTATACCTCCATGAGCGCCTTACTGGCCTTTTTTGCGGGCGCTTTGACAAGGGCAGCTATTTCAAGAGTCAATTCTTCCAGCCACGGGCGGCCCTTTGCCCTGCTTTCCAGGCTGGAAAGCGGAATCCGCAAATTGGCGCCACTAATCTTCCAGAGCGGATTTACACCCAGAAGCTGCATAATCTCGGCCGCGGTCACACGCGGACTGAGCATAAGGACAACGTCTCCGCCATGCGCCGAGCGGTCTTCCATTTTGACGCGCACGACACCGGCCCGCCGCGCCACCATCTTCAGACGCAGAATGCGGAACAAGTCGCGCACCTGCTCCGGCATATCGCCGTACTCATCCAAAAGATCGGATTCAAATTCCTGCAAAATGGTATCGTCTTCACTGCCGGCCAGCTTCTGGTACACCGAAATTTTCTCCTGATCATCCGGAATATAGAACGTCGGAATGAATGCTTCCACCGGCAACTGTATTTCCACTTCGATATCTTCTTCCTCCTCGTGCTGCGAACCGTTGCGCAGTTCCTCCATGGCGTGCTTGAGCATGCGCAGGTAATGACTCACGCCCACCGTCTGCATGGTTCCAGATTGTGACGCGCCCAGAATTTCTCCGGCGCCGCGAATTTCCAGGTCACGCATAGCCACCTGGAAGCCGGACCCCAATTCACACGCCTCCACAATGGCACGCAAACGCTTCTTGGCGTCGTCTTTGAGCTTCTGAGTATGATAGAGGAAGTACGCGAACGCCTGCACCTTCCCGCGCCCCACACGACCGCGCAGCTGATACAATTGAGAGAGCCCGAACCGTTCGGCCTCATTCACAATAAGCGTGTTCGCCCGCGGCAGGTCGATACCGTTTTCAATAATCGTGGAACTCACCAGTACGTCGTACTTGCCGTCCTTAAACGCCACAATGCGTTCTTCCAGCAGCTCCGGCTTCAGCTGGCCGTGTCCCACCACAAAGGTGGCTTCCGGAATCATCTTCCGCAGCTTGTCCGCAAAAGCATCAATGGTTTCCACGCGGTTATGCAGCATGAAAGACTGCCCGCCGCGCTTGATCTCCGCCAGAATAGCCTGACGAACCAGCTCATCCGAATACTTCCGCACCTCCGTAATAATCGGCAGGCGGCCCGGCGGCGGCGTGGTAATAGTCGTAATATCGCGCAGCTTATGCAGGCCCAGGTTGAGCGTGCGCGGAATAGGCGTCGCCGTAAGTGTCAGAATATCCACTGATGCACGCAGGTCCTTGAATTTCTCTTTCTGCTTCACGCCGAAACGCTGCTCTTCGTCTATGACTACCAGCCCCAGATTATGAAAATGCACGTCATCCTGCAGCAAACGATGCGTACCAATGACAATGCGCACGTCGCCCTTGCGCAATTGTTCCAGAATTTTTTTCTGCTCGGCGGGAGTGCGGAAGCGTGAAAGCATTTCCACTTTAATGGACGGAAATTCTTTCATGCGATCACGGAAATTCCGGAAATGCTGATCCGCCAAAATAGTAATAGGCGCAATGACTGCCACCTGCCGCCCGGCTTCGGCTGCCTTAAAGGCGGCACGCATGGCCACTTCCGTTTTTCCAAAGCCCACGTCGCCACAGACCAGGCGGTCCATCGGGCGATCACTCTCCATATCTGCTTTAATATCCTGAATCGCCTTCATCTGGCCGGGAGTTTCCTGGTACGGGAAGCTGGCCTCAAACTTCTGAAGCATGCTGGAATCATCCGGGAATTTATGTCCTCTGGCCCTGGCGCGCTTGGCGTAAAGCTGCAATAACTCTTTGGCAATCTCCTTCGTTTCGCGGCGCATTTTCTCCGTCAGCTTCTTCCACTCAACGGTTCCAAGCCGCGTGAGTACCGGCTCATTTCCTTCTTCGTAGACATACTTACTCAGCTTGTCCGCCTGATCCACCGGCGTGAATAATTTATCGCCGCCGGCATACGACAGTTCCAGGTATTCCCGCGTAATGCCATCCACCGTCTTCTGTACCGTTCCCTCAAAGTGTCCGATTCCGTGATCCATATGGACCACATAATCTCCGGCCTGAAGCGACGTAATAAATTCAAGCGCCATCTTCTGCATACTTTTCTGCTTGCCGGATTTACGCAGTGAAAAAATTTCCCGGTCCGTCAGAAGCGCACATTTCATATCCGGATTCTGCAGCGAGTGCGGCAGTAAATCGCCTTCCTCCGCATGAATAACCGTGAGTGCCCCCTGCCGTGCTTCATCCGGTGCCGTGTGGGGAATATGTTCCTCTTTCAAAATTTCCGTCAGCTCATCCGCGCGCTTGGTGACAACAATCAGCCGCCACTGCTGCGTTAATTTATCACGCACGTCATTTAAAAAATCCGTGAGTGTGTAAAACTTAAGCACCGACAGATACCGTAAATGGGCATGATTCTCCTGTGATTCCGGAAACGCCGTGAACGACAATGTTTCCACCGAAAGCGGCGGCACCACATCATCCTGATCATCCAAAACCAAAAGCATATTCTTCGGCAGCTGCTCCATGAGCGGCTTGGTTTTGGCATATGTCGCCGGGAAAATCTCCAGCACCGGGCCGGCATCGGCAGTGGTGGATAAATCCTCGCTGCTCACGGTCAGAATTTTTTCCACCGTATCAAAATTGAACGCGACTCTGTAAAAATGCGATGATTGAATAGGATAAATATCCAACGTGTCGCCAATGCGGCGGTACTGCCCGGGCTGCAAATACAAATCATCACCATGCACGTACCCGTTTTCTATGAGCGACTCAAACAGAGATGTGAAATTCACTTTTTCGCCGGCCTTCAGAATAATTTTGGCGGCATTCAATTCGGCAAAGAGTGGAAAATCGCAATCCCACTCCTTGCGCGTGATGGCAAAAATACGGTGCCCGCCGTGCGTTTTTACACCTTCCTGCATCATGGAAAGAAATGATTGCAGATTATGCGGAATAATATGTCCGTCTTCATTTTCCACAGCCGCAAGCGGTTCTGTCCGCTGCTCAAAAAAACCGAGCCAGTGTAAAAGCGCGTCGCGCGTCGCCGCGCTTGGCGTTACAAGCAGTACGGGTTGCGACTTGAAAAATAATAAGTGACTCAATAATAAGGCTTTGGCTGTTTCATTGGATGCGCCAGATATAATAAGACGCCGCTGGGATTGCAGCAGCTCGGAAAGTTCGCGGTGGGTTTGGTCTCCAAGCAGGAGAGAAGGCTTCATGTTTACAGGATGAGGGCAGGATCAGATTTTACGTTACAAAACACAATAAGACTCCACGCAAAGAAAAATGATTAAATTTTTCTGAAATAAAGAAAAGGAATATGGCAATCTGTGACGAAAGAAAAATGACAACTCCGGCCTTTAACTTTCTGTCATCCGTAGCGGCATGACCAGATGCAAAAATTGCTCTTCGTCAGGGAGATAGAACAGTGCCGGGTGCTGACTGTCCACCATCTTCATTAAAAGCACTTCTCCATCCACATGACCCAGTAAGTCTAATAGATACGACGAGCTTAATGCAATCTTATTTTCCTCTCCCGTAAGCTCACATGCAAGGGTGGTCTCATCTTTACCTATTTGCGTCTGCGGCGTGGCAATAGTGGTTTCTTCGGGTTTACAGTTGAATGTCAGCTTATTATTCATTTCTTTGGCAAAATAGTGCATACGCCGGACGGATGTCATGAGCTCTTTTAGTGTGAAAACCACCTTTGTAGTGGTTTCCTTGGGGATAATCTGGTTATAATCCGGGAATTTTCCCTCAATAAGGCGGGACAGGAGGCGGGTACTGCCAATGGTAAACTCAATCTGCTGACGGCTCAACGCAATATCCACCATTACTTCTTTTGCCTCTATTTCTTTGGATGCTGACTTTTCGGCCTTGGCGCCGCTTAAAATCACTTTCACTTCCTCCAGAATTTTCGCCGGGACAATACAGGACAGTTCACCCACACCTTCCGCCGGCAGTTTATATTCCGATAACCGGTAACTATCCGTGGCCACCAAAATCAGTTTTCCTTCCAGACTCCGGATGGAAACACCGGAGAGTACCGGGCGCAGACTTGTTTTGGCAGATGCAAAGGTTACCAGGTGCAGCGCACGGCTAAGCGGCTCCGCCTTAAGCTGGAATACCGTCTGTCGCTCGATATCCGCAATGTTTGGGTACTCATTGGCCGACTCGCCGGAAAGCACCGCCTTGGCCCGCTTGGAAGAACAATGCAACTGCGACCCGTCTTTCAGTTCCATAGTTACCTCTGTATCTGAGTTATATTGCACAAAGTTCATCATAGCTTTGGCGGGAATAGTGATCCTGCCTTCACTTTCTATATTTGCCGGAAACTGCGTAATGATACTCACTTCCAAATCCGTGGCGCTCAGTGTGCACTTTCCATTTTCCACTTCCAGTAAAACATTTCCCAGAATCGGGAGTGCCTGCGCTCCGCCAATCGCGCGACTTACTGTATGAAGTCCCTGTAAGAAATCTGAGGTGTTGCAAGAAAATTTCATAAACTCTCTATGTAAATAATAAAAATTTAATTTTCTTAATTAGTCATTGTAGTAACCTCTTCACAAAACCATGTAAGTAGAGTCTATTCTGTGGACAGTGGTTGTAAAGATATTTTAGTTTTCTCTGCCGGAAGCCAAAAGCTGAATTATTGAACAATTCATGTGTGTGGGAAGGGTGTGGATAACTCCGGGAGAACTGCATGAGGGTTAAGCCCCAGATTCAAAAAGCTATATTATGGCTTATGGTAGAGAAAAACACTTATTTTCTGTGGATAACGCGGGGTAACTTTCAGCGGGTGTGGATAACTAGTTATCCACATACCCTGTGGATAACTGTGGACATGTGGAGAAGTGCCGGGTTGGCGGAGGTTATGCACAGGAGTCTGGAAAAATGGGGATAAGTGGATTTAAGGCTTAAATTTTAATCTACATTGATGATTCTCTTGAAATAACTAAAGTATATTAGGCTTGAGTAACGTATTGATAACTGCTATGATAGGTACCTATTTATGTACTTATTATGACTACTGTTTCCTATTCGCGTTTTCGGCAGAACCTCGCTCATTATCTGGATAAAGCAGAAGAAGATTGCGAGGCAGTGATTATAACCCGGGATAAAGGACGCAAGTCTATTGTAGTCTCCTATGATGACTTTCGATCTCTGGAAGAGACAGCTTACCTTTTGTCATCAGCCAAGAATCGAAAACATTTGGATCAATCCATGAAAGAGGCTGAAGCGGGAAAGATTGTAAAGATGGTTTTTTAGTATGGATATTCAGTTTACGGAGTCGGCTTTAAGGGATTATGAATACTGGAAAAAGACTGATGATAAAAAGACCGAGCGCATAAAAAAACTTTGTGCGGATATTCAGAAAAAGCCGTTTGAAGGAATTGGAAAACCGGAGCCGCTAAAATTTAGCCTGCAAGGATATTGGTCCAGAAGGATTGATAAGATTCACCGCTTAATTTACAAGATTAATGACGCAACAATTGTTGTTATTTCTTGCAGGTATCACTATTAAATCTTCTTCATATATTTCTCCCGCTCCTTCGGGTGATAGTTATAATTGTGCTTTTAGACAACTTGAAGGGTGAAAGAAATCGTGATTGAGGCTTTTTATAGTAACATTTCCATCTTCATTTTGCTTAATGCCGTAGTCTGTATGACTGGATTTTCGATCAATGTACGGGCTTTGAGGTATTTCCATAATATAATAGGAGCCGACAAGAAAGTTGATGTCCAGACCCTGACAATCGTGTTCAATTGAAGTGCTGCAGAATTCAGCAAAATGATCATTAGGAATTGTGATAGGCAATGTACCTTTGTTATCTATTTTGTACTGCTTAAGTGCAAAAAATAGACCATGTATATCACTATGAAGATTAGCTGAACGGGCATAATCCACTTGCTTCCCGCCTATCTGAAAATTGATCGCCATGGTAGTTAGTTTCGCTCGCAATCCATTGCTGCACGCCTCTGGCGGATTGGCAAGAAGCCAATGGTATCCTGCTGAAACGCTGCCGATC
>JAQBQQ010000033.1 GCA_028286915.1 Candidatus Peribacteria bacterium
CTTCGTCCCGACGTACAGCATCTGGCGGCCTGCCGTATCAATATGTGAATCGAGCGACAGCGCATTTACCGCAAAGCCATCAAAATCATAGGCCGTCGTAAAGACGGGGCTGGCCACGGCATTAAACTGCAGAATAACCGACTGCATGGTGGAGGGATCTTTGGCAATCATATAAATTGTTCCGTCGGATGCCAATTTCATCTTATCGCCTATAAGACCGAATGGCAGAGAAACAGCAGTTGATATACGAACAGGTGCGGACGTAGTGGAAATATCAAAAATATAAATGCCCGGAGTCGTGGCAGTCGTGGCATAGGCATATTTTCCAACCGCAATAACATCGCGGAACGCGGGTGCGGCAACCTGCGCATCGGCATGCGACGCCCTAAACAGCGAAAGGAAAGACGCTACGATCGGCCAGTGGTTCGATGTCGGCGTAAAACCAACCGGCCCGCCAGGTGCCCAACTGCCGTCCACACCCGGAATCGTCCAGTCGCCAAACTGACGCTGCACGCGCCAGTTACTCAGTTCCGTAGAAAGAGCCACGGTGCCGCCGCGCTTGTTGCCGAATTTCCATGTAGTAGTGGCCGTTACCTTTACACGCTTGCCAATGGAAATCGGCTCAATAACAAGCCTGGTGGAATACCCGTCCTGAATAGTTTCCGTGCCTGCCAGCTCCCATGTTCCGCTGGTAAGCTGGTAACCGTACGGACCGCCGACTGTAAGCAGTGAAAAATCTTTATCGCGGATAGTGCGTGCCACCTCCAAACCGGCTTCCGCCAAATAGGCCGCCCGCTGACGATCGATGGCGGAGTCCGTACTCTGCTGACCATTGAGCATGACCCATGACACACCGCCGATAAAGGCGCTAAGGAGTGCAATACCAATTAATACTTCCAGCAAAAGAAAGCCTTTGCGTTGCCGTGACAAAAATGAGAAACCGCGCATCGGACCGTATGGTAGCAGGAGAATAGGCCGGAGATACGATTGATTTTACTGTAAAAAGTTGAGGAATACGCAAAGAGTTAATAGTCCCTTGTCACACTTACCTGTGACTGTAAGCCATAAGACTGCAAAATAATATTGCCCGATTTACTGGGATAACCGGTAAGTTGCGCGAACACGACGACAAGCACGCCGGTTGCTGTCACATTGGCCGGAATCAGAAATAACTGATCGTAACTTGTATCGCGTGTGGCAAATGACTTGCCGCGGAAAATAACACCACTGGCTGCAAAACCCCACGAGTCGGCATTCTGTCCGGAAACAGCCAGTAGCTTTGCCCGGGCCAGACCCTGCGACACAATCTGATTGGCATTTTTTAAATCCGACCGGACAAGATACTGCGTATAGACCGGAATGGTCATAGCTGCCAGCGTGACAAGTATGCCGATAATAACCAGGAGCTCCATGAGCGAAAATCCTTTGCGTTGCACAGAGGCATCATATCATACATATGCAAAGACGCCGCTTTACAGAAACGATGCCTGTGGAAACTGATCAGACAGTGCTGATTACAACGAACGAGCAGCCGGTTCTTCTCTACTTTCCAACGCTTCCCACCACGCTATAAATCGGCACAATAATGGAGAAGGCAATAAGACCGACGAGCGCGCCAATAAAAAGCAGAATCATCGGCTCCAGAATAATCGGCAGCTTCTCGGCAGTCTGGTTGGCTTTCTTCTCGTAGATATCGGAAATTTTAATCAGAATTTTAGCCAGTGAGCCGGACTTCTCACCGGTCGCTACCAGCTGCTGGACGGAAATCGGCAGAAGTTTCTGCGACCCGCGGATGGAATCAAAACTTTTACTGAACGAATCACCTATGTTTACGTGTTCCACCAGACGGAAATAAAAACGACGATACGAGACAATGGATGTTACTTCGGCCAAAGAATTCAGCGCTTCAATAAGCGGCACGCCGGCTTCCAGCAAGCTTCCGAGGATAATACCAAAACGAGCAATAGTTGATTCACGCGCCAGACGACCGATACCCGGCACCTTGAATATAAGCCACTGGAAAACCACTTTGAGGCGGGTGAATTTTCCCAGAATAACAAGCAGTAACGCACCGCCGATAATGCCCGGAATCATGACGGCTGCATACTTCTGGAACATGTTGGTAAACTTGATAAGCCACACCGTGGTAAGCGGCAACTTTGCATTAAGCGACGTAAGCACGCCAAGCAGGTTCGGCAGCACAAAGAGACCGAGTCCCATGACAATAATAAACATAAGGACAATAACAATGGCCGGATAAATCATGGCCATTTTGATTTTTCCGCTCAGTGCCGCATCTTTTTCCTGCTGCGCGGCAAGGTTTTGCAGGTTTTCCGACAAGTTACCGGCCTCTTCACCGATACGAATAAGAGAAATGGCATGCGGCGAGAAAAAGTGCTGGGCCTCCAGCGCACGCCACAGGGCCGAACCGCTTTCCACGGCATCCACTACACGCTGAAGCAGCTTGCGAATGGGTTTTGCCTTGGTTTCTTTCTGCAGCGTATGAATGGAATCAATGAGCGGCAAACCGGCATTCAACATCGTCGCCAGGTTCTGGATAATGCCTGTCCGTTCTTTGCCCAGTCCCAGGTACTTCACGGCACCGAGGAACTCCTGGAAACCACCGCTCTTTTTCTTGGAGCGATCCAGACGCTTCTTCACATTGTCGGCAATTTTCTTTGTTTCCGCCTCGGCGGGCGCAGCCGGCTTCTGCGTATCCTGATTCATTTTCTTCAAATGCGAAGACAGGCTTGTCGTCGCATCTGTTTGGATGGACTCAGCCAGAGCGTCGGCATTCTTATCATCAATACTTTCGCGTTCCGTAATAAGCTTGCCCACATTCTGCTTGGCAATAGGCGCACTGATAACCTCCGGCTCGGCACCCGGTTCTTCTTTAGGTGCTTTTACCGCTTTCTTAACACTGCGCTTGAGCACAGTTTTTGCCGGTACCTCCTGTTCTTCGGCAACCGGCGCTTTCACGGGCGCAACCGGACTGTCGGTCACTGTGTCCGGCACGTCAGACGTAAGAACTTCAAACCCGGCGGGAGCTACGGGTGCGGCAGGCGGCTTGCGCGAAAATAACCGGCGTACGAATGACGGACGTGTAACAGGCGGAACAACCTCTGATGGTACAGGCAGTTCGGGCGCAACGACTTCGGCTGCGGCAACTTCGGTTGGAACAACTTCGGTTGGAACAACTTCGGTTGGAACAACGGGTGTCTTCGGTAGCGGCTTCTGTGGTGCGAAACGATCAGCGAATGCCAGACCGATTTGGCGGAATATACCCGGACGCTTTTTCGCAGCCGGTGCCTTAAACGGCGAATCCGCACCAAAAAACTGAGGCGCAACGGACGAATCATTTGCCCACGTAACTTCTTTCACGGAAGACTCGGCTTCATCTTTCTGGCCGTCCTGCCTCTTTACGTCGGAGATATGTACCGGCGCAGGTGACGCATCCACCCAGGAAATATCCGTCGGCGCCTCTTCTTCCATTTTGGCCAGTGCCGGCTGTGGCGGCGGTGCAGGTTCAACTGCAGGCGCAACATAACTGCCAACTGCCTCATCCGGTATTTTCTTTTCTTTCTTATGAAACGGACTCCAGCTTCTACGCGGCGCGGCGCTGAATACTACGGGCTCACCCGATGCTTCGGGCGGCACGGCAGCCGGCTTCCTGTGAAAGAAAGATGAGAAGAAAGATTTCTTTACCGGTGCAGGAGAGCCGGGTGATTCCTGCAATGCTTCCGATGGCAGTGTCTCTTCCGGAGAGACAAATGAAACACTGGCCGGGAGAGCGGGTGCATCGGGCGTACCAACTGCTGCATTTGGTATGTTCTTTTGAAAGATGGAACTCAGAAAAGCTGCAAACGGTCTGCCTTTTTTTTGTACGGCAGAAGCCACGGCAGACGTGTCTGCAGTCGCAACTGGCGTCGCAATATCCGGAACAGGCAACGTTGAAAGCGTATCATTTGTAGATGTATCGGTTTCGGACAGTATTGCCGGCACAGGCGCCGGAATGTCCGGCAAAGCCGGTTCTTCGGGCGGCGTAGCAGCCGGCGTATCGGACGAGAAAATAATCGGGCCATCGGCCGCGACTGCCGGTTCCGTTACTTTTACGCGGGATGCACGACGGCGAAACAGCGGAGTATTTTGCACGCTCTGGCGCAGGCGGGCGAAAAACGAAAGACGGGCGGGTGCTCTTTCCGCAGCCTGAACCACCTCCGGTAAGCCAATCGCCTCGCTGAACGGAAGTTCATCGGGTACTTCTGCGGCGGGCGATACATATTCTTCCTCGCTTGCAGTATTGGCAGCCACGGTATCTGGCATGGATTCCGGCTCAAGCCCTGTCACCTCCGACAATGCGGAAAGCTCCGTTGTAACAGACTGCACCTGGGGTTCAACCGATTCAACAGGCGGAGTCATGGAAACAGGCTCGAAAGCAGTCTCCTGAAGAGGTTTTTCCAAGAGAGCACTATCAGTCGGCGCCATAGCTGCAAGCGGTTCGTCCGGCAAAGCATCTTTTGCCGACAACGCTACAGCATGGGCAGGCCGGCGCAGAAAACTCAACAGATTTCCGCGAGGCAGAAACGCCAGCTTCTTACGTGTGTTCTTTTTCTCGAGTGACTGATGCAGCTGCTTCAAAAATGCGTCCACCTCCGGATCAATATCCACATGTTCAGCCAACGGCAGCGGATCCGAAACACGGTCTGCCGGCTTCACCCGCTGACGGGAAGGCAGAATGGTCATGGTGCTTTTTATGTCTTTACGTGTCGCCAATGGCTTTGCATGTCCTGCCGGCCGGACAACATGATGCCGGGTATGTTTTTTCTTGCGGCGGGCCGGATGTACATCAGCATGTTCGATCAGCGGCTCTTTGGCGGCTAAAAATGGCAGCAGCCGACGCACAGTCGACATGAGCCAGACGCCGTTCGTTCCGGAGGAGGAACGCCGGTTTGTATCCGGAGCCGGAGATGGATTATTTTTTTTGACCACGGTTTGCGAAGAGAATTTCAGGAGGCGCGGCTACTCTGAGCAGCTCCTCAATGGTTGTCATACCGGCCTTCACCTTATCGAAACCGTCATCAAACAGCAGTTTTAAACCCTGTTTGCGTCCAAGATTATTCAGTTCCGTTGTCGAGGCGCGAGCCGTAATCAGCTGTTCCATTTCCGGCGTCACCACCAAAAGTTCGTAAATTCCGATACGACTGCGGTAGCCGGTTCCGCCACAGGACTCACATCCTTTTCCGCGGTACAAACGCACCGTGTCTTTGCCGGGGAAATAATCTTCGGCACCCGGGAAAAGCTTGTGCGCATCGGCGGCCGCGAGCGAGTAACTAAAACGGCACTGGGAACAAATGCGTCGGATAAGACGCTGGCCGATAATCACCTCCAGTGTGGACGCCAGCAAAAACGGTTCGACACCCATTTCCAGCAAGCGCGGCACGGCGGTGGCGGCATCGTTACTGTGCAGCGTGGAGAACAGTAAGTGTCCTGTGAGCGCCGCATTGACGGCGATACTGGCCGTTTCACCATCGCGGATTTCTCCCACCAGAATAATATTCGGATCCTGACGCACGAGAGCGCGCAAACCCTTGGCAAACGTAAGCTCGGTATCGGCATTCACCTGAATGTGATTGATACCCGGAATTTTATATTCCACCGGATCTTCAATAGTGGAAATATTCACGTCGGGGTGGTTGCGCATTTTGAGCAGCGCGTACAGCGTGGTTGATTTTCCCGAACCGGTTGGTCCGGTTGTAAGAATCATACCGAACGGCTTGTGGGCGGCGCGCTCCAGAACCTGGCGGAACTCCTCGGAAAAACCAAGGTCGGCCAGCGTGAGCGTACGTACATATTCCGACAACAGACGAAGCACGATCTTTTCGCCATCCACGATCGGCACAATAGACACGCGGATATCCATGGTACCGCCACTGGGCGTCTCGTAACGAATGGCTCCGTCCTGCGCGGCAAAGTGTTCGTCAATTTTCATGTTACCGGCGATTTTAATGCGGTTCACCACGCCTTCGTAATATTCCCGCGGAATGCGGCCGGCCTCATGCATCACACCGTCCACGCGGAAGCGGACGATGACAATATGCTCCTGCGGCTCAAAGTGAATATCTGATGCCCGCAGCTCGATGGCATCGTTGAAAATTTCTTCAATAATTTCCGGCGCCACTTTTTTCTGCTGATCGATGATCGCCTGGAAACGGGTGGCCAGCGGCTTCCGGTAATGCACAAACAACGAATCGACCGTTGTCTTGGGGGCGTAAATAAGCTGGATGGTTCCTTCGTACTTTTTACGGTCCACTTTCTTCTCGCGGCCCGCAAATGAAAAATGATTGGCAGTTTTATCCTTGTCTTTCTTCTTCTTTTTAGAGGCATCTTCGGCCTCCGGGTATTCGGGTGTCTGCTGATCAATATTCAGACGCAACGCCTCATCCAGCAACGGGTTACCCGGGTCTGCCGTGGCAATATAAATCTGATCCTGCGCCGGACGTCCGACAACGACAGACGAATACGTGCGTGCAATTTCCTCCGGCAGCATGCTCGCCAGCTGCGGCGTTGGCAGCGTCTCTTTTACATTAAAGAACGGCAGCTTATAATACTCAGCCAGAGCGCTTTCAAATAATTCCTGCGACAACAGACCCTGCTCCAGCAATACGGTTTTAAGCGGCACTTCACGTTCCAGCGCCTGCTCCTCGGCCTTCTCGAATTCCTGAACATTCAAATAGCTCTGTTCAACCAGAATTTTCCCGAGTTCGGCATCATTGAGAGACATATGTGTGTTAGTTTGTAGTTAGAGGATTTTACAATTTAGCAACTTTTGGAATTTGGATCTTAGTGCTTGGAATTTTAATGGCTACAGCATGACTTCTTTCATCCGCTTCACAATATCGATAATCGGCGTATTGGCTTTAACAAAGTAATCCTGGGCACCGAGCGTTTTTGCCTTGGCCTTGTCCTCTTCCTGTCCCAAATTGGAAAGCACGATGACCGGCGATTTCACGCCATTCTCCTGCAATTTTTCCAGTAAGCTGAAACCATCAAGCTCCGGCATAATCAGATCCAGCAGGATAATGGAATACACACCCGAGAGCGCTTCCTTCAGGCCATCGGCACCCGTGAGTGACACATGTGTTTCGTATCCTTCATGTGTAATTTTAAGCTCCAGCGCATGTGCAAGCGGGCGTTCATCTTCAATGATGAGCACTTTTTTGAGAGATGAAGCAGAGGGCGCCATAACGGGAGACGGAGAAGTAGCAGGTGGAACCGCGGCGGCTGGTACCGGTACCGGCTGCACAGCCGGAGGGGCAGCGGCCGGAACAACGGGCGCGACAGGAACAGTATGAATAACGGGCGACACAGCTGCAACTGGAATTGCAGGAACCAATGGTGCGGGTACTGCCGGTACTGCCACCGCCACAGGTACTGAAGGCGGAACAACAACAGACGGTACGGGCGTATCTATAACAGGCGTTGGAACTGGTGCCGAGGCAACAGCCGGAGCAACGGAAGAATACGGAACGGCAGCAGGCACGGGCGCAGCGGCAGACGTGCTCACAGGAGGAATATTCGTTGTAGTTGGGTTGGTGTCGTCCATAGTCTTTCGGGTAGATAAATTCTACTTATTGTATCAGAAAAACCTATCTTCAGCAAGCATTGTCATGGCTTCCTGTACAGAATTGCCCAAAGAAAGGCTGGAACAGGAAATTTCGTACCACTTCTCCAGATATGCCCAATCTTTATATAAAACCATGAATACTAACTTCATGAATAATTTTTCTTCTACCTGGCAACCCAGGAAGCTTCAATGGGTAAATTCTTATCACGCCCGCACACACTAACCGCTTTTGGCGCAGCTACGGTTATTGTACCGGCAGCATCTTTTTGTATGGTATAAAATGTATTGTCTGGCTCCTTGTCTGCGAGTGGATCAGCGGGAATACTTTCTACATAATGCTGAGTAACAAGCACATCAAGATTCACAAGGTTTTTACAATCAGGCGCTTTGAATTTACAAATTTCTGTCGGCTGGGCTGGAATAAAATCAAGCGTCGATCCTGAATCAGTTTTATAAAGAGCGAGTGCATTCAGAATAGTTGCCATATCAGAACGCCTATTAGCATCAAATCCCACGCCATAGTCTAAGGCGCCATGAGGCTGAAAATTTTTAGAATACGGATTATAACAACCTTTTGTCGGATGATTTGCCGCATATATCTCAGAGCGGACACCATAATATACAACCTTAGTGGTTGGCGCATTAAAAAGAACCAGGCCTACGCCTTCCATTAATAAGTAGCCTATTATAAGAATAATACTAAGCCGTGCCCAATGTGTGCGCATGGACAAATGGTATTTGTTTTCACATATATTCACCAGATCTTATTTTCTGGCATTCTTAGACAAAACATACAATTACAAACTTCTTCGTCCGGCTATGGCTTCGCGCAGTGTCGTGTGGTCGGCAAATTCAATATCCGCTCCCATGGGCAACCCGTGTGCCAAACGCGTAATGCGCGGCACAAATTGTTGCAACTGATTCCGCAGGTACGTAGCCGTGGCTTCCCCTTCTATGTCCGGGTTGGTGGCGATAATAACTTCCTCTATGCCGCCGGCCTGCGCCCGTGCCACGAGCTCGCGCAATTTTAATTGTTCCGGCCCCATGCCGTCGATAGGCGAGAGAACGCCATGCAACACATGGTACACGCCGCGGTACGAAGTTTTTTCGAACGCCACTACGTCCAGCGGATCTTCCACGACTAAAATCATCTTCGTATCCCGCGCGCCATCGGCACAAATACCGCACAGTTCACCCGTCGTCACCATCTGGCACTGCCGGCAGTAGTGCAATTGATTTTTTAAGTCCAGCAGTGCCTTCCCCAGGCTTTCCGGCGAAGCTTTACTGGCGCGCAGCAAGTGAAATGTGAGGCGCTCGGCAGACTTGGGCCCAATGCCCGGCAGCTTGGAAAACTCTTCGATAACTTTGGTGATTTGAGATGGAAGGAGAGACATATCATAAGTATGACGTTAGTTCGTTGGTTCGTTAATAGTTTTTCGATTATTTTTCATTACTTGCCGGCCATAGCTCTTAGAGAGCGGCGGCTGGTCAATTTATTTTTATACTTCTTTTCCCTCCCGAACCCTTCTGGAAATATCCCGCTCTTTTATGTGCTGTCTTTTATCGATCGTTTTGCGGCCTTTACCCAAGCCTAAAATTACTTTGATGTATTTGCCGGCTTTCACTTCCAGCGGAATAAGTGCCACACCTTTCTCTGCTATGGCCGCCTGCAAACGGTTAATTTCCGGCTGCTTCAGGAGTAGCACCCGGTCATGACCCGGGTCGTACTCACCATCCGGGCGTGCGTGGGCATACGGGGAAATGCTCAAGTGCTTAAGAACAGGTTTACCGCCCAAAAATGATACGTACGCGCCCGCCAGATTGGCATGACCGGCCCGGCAGGATTTTACCTCGGCACCGGTTAACATGATGCCAGCCTCCACCGTATCGGTAATCTCGTAGTCAAAGCGCGCCCGCCGGTTCTGTGCCACGGTCTTCATGCGGAGAGTATGCTGTATAGGAGCCACAAAAGGAATACGGAGCCAAACAGCCAAAATAACCGACTAATACTTGACATATTCGCCATGTACCCTAAGATATGCGTTGTCAGTCATTCTCTGTCTCTCCTATCATCCCTGCCGCTCCTGCAATACGAGTGAGGCGTTAGAGATGATAGGAGGCGGCAACCTCCTTTGAGGGTCAAACATGGCTGACAACAAGTTTAGGGCTCCGCCAATTGGCGTCGAGCCCTCTCTTTTTATAATGACCACAAACGAACAAGTGAGCGATAACGCCCATACATCCTCATTACTAAAAAAAACACATCACTGTTGCCGCCTTAAAATACCAGGTACACACTCATCGCCTGCCCAAACACCAGCGTCAAAAAGGCTCCGAATACCAGGAACGGACCGAACGGCAACGAGTCCTGCAATGTCTTTCTGCGAGTCAGCAAAAACACGGACGCTACGGCCGCACCAATGACATAGGAGAAGAAAAGGAAAATGACCACGCTGCGCCATGAGACGAGCAGTGCACCTATGCCAGCGCCAAGCAAAATATCGCCGCTGCCCACCCATTTGCCCCGGCTGATCAGCCATTGAAGTGCAAAAAAACCGGCGCCGAGCAGAATGCCGGAAATATCAAACGTATGCATGACGAGCTGAGCCACCACGCCGACAATAAGCAGCGGTAGATTGAGTGCGTCCGGGATGAGGCTGGTCCGCGCATCGGTAATGGCAATGAGAAAAAGCAGCCATAGAGAAACGGCCGTGAATGTCGCACGCAACGGGTCGAACCCGGCTTCCAGAATGGCAAACAAAAAAAGTAACGCGCTGCCAAGTTCCACCAGCGGATACTGCCATGACAGTTGCACCTTGCATGTCCGGCAACGGCCGCGCAATGCGAGGAAACTGAAAACGGGAACCAGTTCCAGCGCGTGTAAAACGCGGTTGCACCTCATGCAATGCGACCTGCCGTTCACCGACTGCTGCTGCGGCAAACGAAAAATAAGCACATTTCCAAAACTCCCCATACACAGCCCGAGCAAAATAAACAGGACAGTAAGGACGAGTTCGGGCGTAAGAATTGCTGTCATTGCGGACAGCATAAAGCATACGTCTCCGGGATGTAAGGCCGATCATGGGCAGCCGGAGATTTATTGCACGGTTACGCTAAAGAAAAATTTACTCCTGCATTACGCCGCGCTCTTTTAAAAGCGCCCGCGCCGTTTCCGCAATGCGGTTCACCGTTTGTGCGGGCGTTTGCACGTCCGGTACGGCGGGCGACGGCAAAAACGCCTGAATGCTCAGCGATGCCGGCAAAAACTGGCTCACGCCATACAGCAACATGGCAACCGCAGCCCCGGCGGCGGCGCCCAGAATACGCTTGAATAATGGCGAAAGAGAAAGTTTCATGTGAGTGTGTGTATCTGGGTAGTATAGCGGAAAATCCGTATTTAGACCAACGAAAAAGGAAGCATCAGTATGCTTAATAACATGTGTGATCTATTTTAAAGAATGTGACAAATCAGATACCATACACCCTGTGACTGATGAGCACTATCTTCTGGAAGAGCATTATCTGGACATAAATGCGCTGTCGTACAAAGACGCCATACTCGCAACGGCGCTTGCCACTTGCCCGTTTGCCACCCATTTTTATGCTAAACAATTTGAAAAGAAAAAAAGTCCGGTCAAAGAAGGAATTCTGGAAGGTTCTGCTGCTGATAAGGAAAATACTGTCAGAGATCTTGTAAAGTGGATTACTGCCGCAGAAAGTGGTGGCTCAATATTCCGGCTTATCCTCTCGTGTGGAGATTTTAGTAAAAATAAGTCTATAAAAATTCCATTTGGGCACTACGAACATAAAGGCACTTGGTATCTTGAGCTTTCACCTGAAGAATACATAGCGGTCCAAGAGGTCTGGGCATCGCATAATTTGCCAAAAGATTTATTTTATCCATCACATTTACAAGTACAAGTACCAACAAAATGGTGGATATTCAAAGGAGTGCGCGGTCTTAGCCCAAAGCAATTTGAGCATAAAAAAATGTAAATTAAGCATTCCCGGAAACACGTCTCCGCAAACTGCTCTTATGCACGTCCGGCTTGAATGCCGGCAGCCTTTCCACGGGAACCATCAAATTTTCTTCTGATACTCCAGGGGGAAGTTTTTGATCATACCCAAGCAATATCAGATCAGGTTTTACAGATCGCACCGGTGCCAGAAAATCATCGGCATCGCCCAGTAAAACTGTTGCCGATGGAAACTTACTTTGAATGGCCGCCACTCGCTCATCTTCCGGCTGATCAGACTTTTTACCTTTGAACCGCTCCAC
The DNA here is from genome assembly GCA_028286915.1 of Candidatus Peribacteria bacterium. GTDB lineage: Bacteria > Patescibacteriota > Gracilibacteria > Peribacterales > Peribacteraceae > JAQBQQ01. Next base: position 11,904 of record JAQBQQ010000033.1, read on the forward strand.
ATTCGCATCACGCGCTACCACTACATATAAATCCCCGCGTTTCGCTGCTTCATTCAGCAAAAACAAATGTCCGGGATGAAGGTGATCAAATGTACCGAAGACGAGAACGTTCATACACAGAAGATAAAGCACCAAATTCCAAAGTCCAAATTCCAATGTAGAGCATTTTGGAATTTAGAGCTTAGTATTTGGAATTTTTTTCAAGATTACTGACTCAAATTAACTGCATACAATTTCTTGGCATCCATGACATAGAGCGTTGTCTGATCCTCCGAGACAAACAAATCTTGCAGCGTGCCCATGGTGGCGCTCTCCAGAACATACTGCTTTACGTACGATGACTCGCCGGTTGGCCCGCCATCGGTAATAACCACAACGCGCTTCTTATCCGGGTCCAGGAAATAGAAATTGCCGCCGGGTACTTTAAAGACTTTGGTGGCGGTTGCCAGCAAACCGCCTGGCGCCTGACGGATGACGAACGGCTGCACCTCCCCGCGCAAAAGCTTGAGCACCGTACCGCCTTTCTTTAGAACATAGACGCTGGAATCTATCACCATATCGGTGGCATTGGTTAAATCACCGTTTACGTTGTAATTCACAGGCGGGCCGTACCGGTTATTCAGGCGCTCATACTTATAAATCTGATGAGTCGCGGGCGCGAGCATATAGAGGAAGCGCGCATATGTTTGTATGTCCACGCCGGCCATCCAGCCGTTTACATCGTCTGTCTTCATGGCTGTCAGCTGATTATTGGCGTATTCCAGCACGCTATTGCCGGCGGTAAGAAACACGTCACTCTGGTAGCGGGTAAATACCGTACCATCAACAATAAGATCCTGATCCGAAATATGGATGGGGTCCGTCACGTTGGCGCCGACAATGCGGTACGCCTGCTGCTTGTCAAACGCCGTAAATCCATTATCCGTATCACCAATGAGTCCCTGCAGGGCAACGGCCGTATTTTTGGCGGATACATCGGCCACAACGCGCGGGTTTTCTATTTTAGCAATATTATTGATAATATCGCGCTTCTCACGGATGCGTGCCAGTAAATCCACGGCCTGGCTGCGGTACAGCTGGCTCTTGTCGGCAATCACCTGCTTGGCGCGCTCTTCCGCCCGTTGCAAAATAAGGTTGGCCGCGTCAATATCACCGGAAATGCGGCGGTTCTCGGCCGTCTGAAGTTCGGTGGATGTCTGCTCGATAAGAAGTGCCAGCTGTTCGTGCGTCTTGTTGCGCTGCGTGTTAGTGGACAGTTTCACCAGCATCCAGATGAGCAGAAAAGCCACAAGCGCGCCGGCCACCAGAAGAAGCTGTGCTTTTTTGCGGCGTTCGGGGTCGCGCAGATCAGCCAGAAATTGCGTGAAAAAATCCGTCACCGCAGCCATGGATAACGTACGCGGGGCACGTTTGGGTTTCCAGGAATGCACAAATGGCATTACTCGTTCCTGCAGACGCAATAGCCACTGCCGGACTGCATTGCCGGACTGGGCTAACCGCCTGCCGGATGCCGACGCTGCCGTCTTCCTGCTGCCACGCACTGGTGACGGCTGCTTCCTTTCCGGCACGTAGCCAGGATCTATCTGCAACGTTGCCAACGCCGCTACTTCATCTTCAGCCTGCAGGCGGGCGGCAATTTCGGGCAGCAATTCTTCACCCATGCCGGACAGCTGGGACAGCTGCGCCGGCGTGAGCGCGCGCATAAGACGCTGCGTGGAAAATACAACGGTGTCGCCGGACTCAAGCGTTCCACTGCTGATATGAATAAAATTCGGTACCGGTTTGCCGCGCGAGAACTCAGTAATCTGGCTGGCGGATGCGCTGCGGAGCAGCCAGGCCTCACCCCTGCCGGCATGCGAAACGTGCAACGTACCGTTCTTTTCAATGATCGCCACAATGGCATGCACATCCAGAATACTTTGCGCTGCCAGAAAGCCTTTAAACAGGCCATTCAGTTCTTTGAGTGTCCCGTCCAGGCGGGACCACGCCTCGCCTTCGGTACCCAGCAATGCATGCTTGATAATACTCACGCACTCCTCTTCCAGCGGCTCCATATCCTGGTGCCGCGCATGAACCTGCAGCAGCAGACACGCATGCTCGCCAGCCGCACCCTTAAATGAGCGGCTCATGAGTCCATAGTCCTTGGCGGACTTCGTGGTGCCTGTTTGCATGGCAATATCCATCAGGCAGAAAGGCTACCTTGCGCCAAGATGCCCGGCAAGAACTCCCGCGGGACGAGTGCGGCATAACACAGGAAAATGTACAGTCCGCATAGAGCGTATTGCGGCACAGTTTGAAAAAATGCAAAATTTGTAAGAAATAAAATGTTATATACAAGCCAAAAAAAAGATATATAGACAAGATAAAGCTTGCTATTTCTTGCACGAGGGCATACACTGTTCACAGTAGTTTTTTTCCAGTTATACTCATGACACCAGAACAGTCGTCGCAGCCGCAAGCCGGTGGGACGGCACAAAAAGAAGGACAGAAGCCAGGCTTCTTCCAGCGTTTTACGGGCAAGTCCGGCCAACCCGGCAGCCAGCCAAACGCACAAGGCAATCAGCCAAAACAGAGCGCCGGCAAAGTGCGCGTCTATCCGCTGGGCGGGTTTGAACAAGTAGGCCGCAACTGCTTTGTCGTGGAAGTGGACGAAGACATTTATATCATCGATCTGGGACTCCAGTTCCCGGACGAAGACATGCTTGGCATTGATTATCTCATTCCGGATATCTCCAGCCTTAAAGGACGCGAGAATAAAATCAAAGCCATACTGTTCACGCACGGACACCTGGATCACATTGGAGCCGTGCAGCATTTGCTGCCTGCCTTACGTTTTCCGCCGTGCTACGGCACACGTCTTACCATGGCCATGGTGAATAAGCGCCTGGAGGAGGATCACCTGAATTCCAAAGTGCAGCTTCACACCGTAAATTTCCGCGAGCGGGTACGTATTGGAAAAATAGAAGTGGAGTTTTTGCGTGTTACACACTCCATTCCGGATTCCGCCGCCATTGTGCTGCACACGCCGGCCGGCGTTATTATTCATACCGGCGATTTTAAATTTGATTTAACGCCGATGAACGAAGACCCGGCGGACTTTCACCGCCTGGCCGAGCTGGGCAACCAGGGAGTACTGGCCATTATCGCCGATTCCACCAATGCCCAGAAACCCGGCAATTCCAAGAGCGAGCGTGAAATCAGCCAGACACTCCGCGGGCTTATCCGCGAAGCCAAAGGCCGCGTCATTGTTTCCACCTTCTCTTCGCTTCTCAACCGCATTGCGCAGGTAATCGAACACGCCAAAGAAGTGGACCGGAAAATTTTCATCTCCGGCCGCAGCATGGAAACGAATATCGAAATCGCCCAGCAGCTTGGCTACATCAAAACGCCGCGCGGCATGATACGCAAAGCCGGTCCCGGTATGGAGAAAATTCCGGACAGCGAAGTACTGATTCTTACCACCGGCAGCCAGGGAGAAGAACAGGCCGGCCTCGCCCGCATGGGCCTTGGTATTCACCGCAATGTCGTAGTGAAAAAAGGCGACACTGTTATTCTGAGCAGTAACCCCATTATGGGCAACGAGCGCGCCGTCGCCAAGGTAGTGAACAACCTGCACTTAAAAGGCGCCCACGTAAAAACCAATGCCGAACTGGCACTGCATACCACCGGTCACGGTTACCAGAATGACATCCTGCTGATGCACCGCCTGGTACGCGCCAAGTATATAATCCCCGAGCACGGCGAACCGCACATGAAAGCCGCACACGCCGACCTTGCCCGCAGCATCGGGTACCCGGACAACCAGATTCAGCTGCTGTTAAACGGCGAAATTCTGGAGTTCGATAACGAGAGCAACGCCCGCAAGAGCAAACAGAAATTCCCGGCCAACGATGTCATTATTGACGGACGCGGTGCCGCCGGCGAAGGCCAGCGCATTTTAAACGACCGCAAAGTAATGAGTAACGGCGGCGCTATTGTGGTTGTCTTCCGCGCCTACGCCGAGTCCAAGCGACTCGTGGGTGACCCGGATATTCTCTCCCGCGGACTCATTTATGGCTCCGAACTGCAGAGCATTAGCAAAGAAGTTGCCGAAACCTCCCGCAAAGCCTACGAGGAACAGCTTGCCCGCGGCGAGACGGACAGAAAAGCCATCAAGTCCGCCGTCATCGGCGCACTGTACCGCTACTTCGACAGAAAGCTGGACCGCGAACCGATGGTTATTCCAATCATAGTAGAGGTATAATTTGAGTTTTGAATTTTGAGTCCTGAGTCTTGAGAAATCAAGATTTGGGATTTTTATTATCTAATCCTCAGTATCCAATTCAATTTCACCCTCCAGCAAACCTCGCTCGTCCAAAATGCGCTCTATAAATTTGCCTATTTGACGCTTAAAATTCTTCACTTTTGTTTTCCTTAGAATTGATTGATGATATTCGATTTCGTATCCGGGAACAAAGACGCCAAAATGCTCAGCCAGATAAAAATAGACAAGAGCCCTGAAGGAAATATTCTGAGCATCCATTTTTTTTAAAGCAGTCATATCCGCTACAAATTTTTTCCCTTTCTTATATAAATCCTGCGGACAAACAATAGTGAGGCGAACAAATTCCGACATTTCCACAATATCTTCCGAATATTCCTGATACAAAAAACTGAGCGTCGTCCATATATCATCACGCGTTTCTATCTCGGCCAGCTTTGCCAGACGATAATAATCAACAAGATACTGCTCACACAGATCCAGATATTCTTCCTCGTCCAGGAGATTGCCATGCGGATTAATCAGCCTTGGATTTTTTGCTCTGCCAGATTCCTCCGACTGATTGGCCGCCAAAAGCCTCATGATTTCCTCTCGTTTTGCATCAAGATCAATCAATGCCGCATGCACTTTATCTTTTTTATAACTGGCAATAAATTCAGGCGGCCGGTGCATTACAAATCGGGATAAGAACTTGAATGTATATTTCCATCCTCATTACTGTCATCATCTTTTTCCGGATCAGATTCCATCCATTCCTTATCTGCAAGTACGCTTTCAATAAATTTGCGAATTTCTTCAGGAACACCGTCTTCTTTGTGTTTTGCAAAATAATAAGCATGGGCGATAAAATCATCTTTTGGCACTGAAAAACCCAGCTTATAAGCCAGTAACAAATACCCCAGTGCCAGCCTGCGAATAGTGTATTCAGATTTTAAACCCAGGATTTTTCGCTGCTCTTTCGCGGCTTCTGTTTTATTCAACAAATACTCATGCTCCCTGGCCTTATCATACAACTCATCCGGGGATAAAATAAGAACTTCTCTCAAGTAACGTTCATGTGACAGATAACTCATGCGGATGCGCGCCAGTTCAACTACTTCCCAGGTCCGGTCCGTATGATGAATACCCACATCCTTAGCCCGTTTAAAATATTCACGGGCAAGCAAGTTACATTTCGACTGGAATGCATTCACGCTAATTACGGATCCATCTTCATCAAAAAATTCCATGACAGGCGGATCGCTTTCCAAAAGAACTTCAAGAAGCATTTGCACCCTCTTGTGTACAGATACTGATGTTTCTTGAATCTCTATTTCGCTTTCATCCGGCGGAATTGGATTAGCCGCCATTAATGTGCGAATTCTGGTCTCCATTTGTTTCAACTCTTCAATTCTCGGGTCACGGTCAAAATTTTCATAAGAATCCCTATCAAATGACAAAGGTCTAAAGCTCATTGCCAAACGATACAAACATGTCAAAAAAAATCAATAAATCAGTAGGCGCGCACCTGTTCTTTCCCTATCCTCTGGCCCTCTTTTCGTACCGATACCCACCACTACCATGAAACCCTCCGCCATTCTGTTTGATCTCGACGGCACGCTCGTGGAAACCATCGATCTCTGGCACCAGGCCGTGGGCGAGTCGCTCAAACACGCCGGCATGAATGCCACGCCCGAGCAACTAACAGCGTGGTACAGCGCCGCCCTGCATTTTGAAGGGATCTTGGATATTTTTGGCAGAACCGAAGCCGATGCGCCGAATGTACGACGCATGCGCGATGATATGTACGTGGATTTACTGCGCCAGAACGTAGAGTGGCTGCCGGGCGTACTGGAGGTGCTGGATCAGCTGAAAGCGGAAAAAATGCCCATGGGCATGATTACCGGCTCCCACCGCCGCTATGTGGATGCCATAGATGAACGATTGAGTTTGAATCATTACTTTGGAACCATTATTACCGCCGATGAAATGGGGAAATTCATGAAGCCGCACCCGCATGGCCTTTTTATGGCAGCTGATGCACTGGGCGTGGAAGCGAAAAATTGCATCTTCGTAGGTGATCAATTGTTTGATATTGGCGCAGCCAAAGCCGCCGGCATAACAGCTGTTCTTATCCCACACCTGCATTCCCCGGCCGGCGCCACTGAAGAAGCCGATACCGTCATAGAATCGCTGAGTGACGTTTTGCATATTGTGATAGCCGATGCGAAAGCATAAGATACGACATATGCGTTTTCTTATCGTCATTTTTGCCATCGGCCTCTCTGCCTGCGCCGGTGCGCCGACAACCCAAAAACAACCGCATGCAACCGCCAATGAACGCTGTGTCATAGATGCGCCAAACCAGTGCTGGTGCGCGGATGCATCCGGGAAACTTGCAGAGAAAACATGTGAGATTGGCCAGTGTCCGCCGTGTAAGTAATAAATTTTGATGTGCACATCAGCAGGCAGAATGCCTGCTTCCTGTTTTGTATATTATAGGAAAACACAAAGGGCAGGCTTTCAGCCTGCGGACCTTTATAAAAAAAATATAAAAAAACCCCGCAGCACGAATGCTGCGGGGTAGGGATTCTTTCTGGGAGTTCATGTCGATGCCATGAGAGCATGGTTTGAAATAATGTGGAAAGTCGCCAATCCATCATAAATATTCTACACTTGCGTCTTGCCCACATTCACGCACTCCTATGGACCCACGCGCCACCCAACTCGCCTCCGTTCTGGTAGATCACTCTCTGGAACTTTCCAAGGGCGATAAATTGCTATTGGCGGCTTCCGATTTTACGCCGTTGGAACTGCTGCAGGAGTGCTACAGAATCGCGCTCGGCCGCGGAGCGCAGGTGGAACTGGATGTCTTCGGTTACCGCCGGAGCGACTTCGGCGGCTTTACGCGGACGTTTCTGGAGAATGCAACGCCGGAACAATTGGCAACGCCGTCGGCTATCACTTTTTTGAAAGCCGACTGGGCCGATGCATTTTTATTCATCAACGTCCTGCATGACGATGAATATCTGGCCGGGATTGATCCGAAAAAATTATCACTTCTGAATACGGCGTACCAGGATTTATTGCCCAAAGTAATGCCCAAGCGCTGGACGCTTACCCAGTTCCCCACCAGCCAGCTGGCGGCACGCGCCGGCATGACGCCGGAGGCATTTACGGATTTTTATTACAACGCCTGTCTTATAGACTACGCCGCGGAATCCAAACGACTGCAGGCGCTCAGTGATATTCTGGATGCCGGAAAGCACGTGCATATTCAGGCCGAAGGAACGGATCTCACACTGGGAATTGAAGGCAGATTGGCTGCCGGAACCAATGTCGGCCGCCGCAATGTGCCGGATGGCGAATGTTTTCTGGCGCCATTGGAAGACAAAACCGAAGGCATAGTGACATTTGAATTACCGCAGCGCCGGGCGGGAACCGTGTTTGAAGGGATAAGACTGGAATTTAAAAACGGCAAAATAGAGAAAGCCACGGCAACATCCAATGAAGCCCATTTGCATCAGGTACTCGGCGAGCACCCGGACAACTCGCGCCTGGGAGAGCTGGGAATCGGCATGAACCGGAATATTACGAAGTATATTCAGAATATTTTATTCGATGAAAAAATTGCCGGCACCGTGCATATGGCACTCGGGCGGGCCTACACCGAAGAACGCGGCGGCGGCAAAAACACCGGTACTATCCACTGGGACTTAGTGAAAGATTTGCGGCACAACGGCTCCACTGTATCCGTAGATGAACGGGTGATTATCCGGGACGGAAAGGTTTTAGTGTAATTTGAGGTGAATGCCTTAATTCCACAGCAATAATATATCCAAGATCATTAAATCTTCTCAGCATAATATCGATTCTTTTTCTAATACGTTTTATGTCAGTTCTATTTAACTTACTTAAAAGTAAATCAAAATCATAACTTGCCCCATTCTTCATGACCGGATAGCGGAATAGCTCATTCATTAAGTCAGGGATTAATGGCATTCCCAATTTTTCTTGGAGAATTAAATTATTATGTAACCAATTAATCTGCTGTGATAAATGATTTAAATAGGTAGATTTTGCATGCCTTATGTCTGCTGCTGAGATTTTATTAGGTATAACCACCCATTCTTTAACTAATACTTCGGTCTTAACTTTTTCAAATAACTGCTCAAGATTATGCATGATTGGAACTTCTAAACCTAAATTCAGTATGAGTGATTTTAGAAAGCACTCTGCACCTTGCTTAGCATTAAAAATAATGGTTTGAAATAAATGACGTGCATAATAAGAAGTTTCCCAATTTTTTGGAGCAAATGGATCAAGTTTAATACTATTATGTTTTGGCTCTAATAATTCCTGACAACAAAGTCGGGATGATTTCAAATACCCCTGACCAAAATTTAGCCAGACATAATATGATGATCGAGGCTCAGTACGCATAAAATATTCTTACAACCCTACCCGTAACCTGCCAATTCTCATAAGGAGTCCATTTGCACAGGCTATGCAGATTTTTTCCTTCAATGGTCCACTGCGCATGCGGATCAACCAGTACCATATTCGCGGCCGCTCCTTCCACAATTCCCGTCTTTCCAAGACCAAAAATCCGGTTGGGATTCTCGAAACATAATTTGAAAATATCCATAATACGTACTACATAATACGTAATACTCTCATCAGATCGCGGATTACCCCCGCCTGCCACCGTCAGCAATAATGACAGCATCGTCTCTACGCCCGGCACACCGCTTGGCGCCTTCAGCGGCTCGGTTTCGGTTTTTTCTTCCAGCGTATGCGGCGCATGATCCGTGGCAATACAGTCCACGGTGCCATCTTCTATTCCTTTCCACAGCGCTTCCACATGATCCACAGTGCGGATAGGCGGATTCATTTTTACCAGGGTTCCAAGCCGCTTATAATCATCAGTCGTAAAAAATAAATGATGCGGCGCCACTTCACAGGTAACAGAGATACCATCAGCTTTGGCCCGGCGAACAAGCTCAATACCCTCACTGGTGGATAAATGCGCGATATGCAGCGGCGTGCCATGCTCTTTTGCCATACCAATGGCATACTCAATAGCTTTTGCCTCAGCTTGGGCAGGACGCATAAAAGAATGACGCGCAACAGTCGGCGTAATGGATTCATCATCTTTGTATTTCTCGGCTGCTTCTTTATTTAGCTGCGGGTCTTCGCAGTGCGCGACCAGTGGAAAGCCATGCTCGGCACATGTCTTGAAAACGTCGCCAATCAACTCATCGGCAATTTTCTGATTCCCGGTGGAATGATCCAGATAAATTTTCACGCCTGCCAAACGACTTCGCAATCGCTCGAGCTCTGCATTTCCGCCAGCCAGAATTTCACGCAGTGTCGCCAGATGAATCTCTTCGGTGACGCCAAAGAAAAAGCGGATATCGCACTCTGTCACTTCTGATGCCCGGCGAATTTTATCAGCCAAAGCCGCAACGGTAACTGTCGGCGGAATCGTATTCGGCATCTCGCACACGGTTGTCACGCCGCCGGCAACGGCCGCGGCCGCCTCACTTTTCATGGTGGCCTTATGCGTAAGCCCCGGCTCCCGGAAGTGCACATGATTATCAATCAGCCCCGGAAACAGAAGCATTCCCTCCGCTTCCACCACTTCATGCACCGGGTCATCGGATACGGAAGGCAGCGCGTAGGAAGGAGAATCATGAAAGGCAAGCTGATCAATAAGGCCATCGCGGATAAGGACATCCACTTTTTCCGTATTGGCAGATGTAACGAGCGTGGCGTCTTTGATGAGGAGAGAAGACATAAAGAATATGAAAATTCCAAATTCCAAGCACTAAATTCCAACTGGCCCAGTAAACAATACACAAATTTTTGGAATTTGAAATTTGGAACTTGGAATTTAAGCCTTATTGAGCATCATCGCCAGGAGCGCCATGCGGATGGGAACACCATTTCCTGCCTGGCGAAAGTACGCGGCATTCGGAAGTGCATCGACACCGGTGGCAATTTCGCCAACGCGTGGCAACGGATGCATAACGGTCACGTCTTTTCCGGCCAGATGATCGGCTGTCAGGACATACTGTAATTTCAATCGTTCATAATCAGCCGGATTATCAAACCGCTCCTGCTGTACGCGCGTCACATACATAACATCGCAGCTGAGCCCGTCGTCCAGGTTTCCGGACACAACATGCGAACATTTTTTTTCATCCAGATACTTTGTCACTTTCTCCGGCATCATCAGCTCCGGCGGCGAAATGAAGGTAAAGCGGACATCTTTGTATAAGCCCAGCAGGTAGCACAGCGAATGAACCGTACGGCCGAATTTAAGGTCGCCCACCATGGCAATATGAATACCATCCAGCTTCCCGCGCTCCTTTTGAATCGTGTATAAATCCAGTAGTGCCTGCGTCGGGTGCTGGCCCGGGCCGTCACCGGCATTTATGAGCGGTATGGAAGCCGCCTTAGCCGCCTTATCGGCGCTGCCCAGTTCCGGGTGACGCATGGCAATAATATCGGCGTACCTACTCACCATTTCCATGGTGTCTTCCAGAGTTTCGCCTTTGTAGAGCGAACTGAACTGGAGTCCGTCAGCCGTAATAACCTGTCCGCCCAGCCGCATCATAGCCGTTTCAAAACTCAGTCGGGTACGGGTAGATGGCTCATAGAAAAGCGATGCCAGAATTTTTCCTTTCAAAAGTTCGCTCCCGCCTTTGGCTAAAACGGCATCCATCTCCCTGGCAACTGTCAAAATTGCCTCGGTATCTTCTCTCTTTAAATCCAGCGCGGAGGTGAGGTGACGGAAAGGCAGCGGCATTGCGTAAAAGACTACGCGAAAATGATGAACTGTCTAGAGAGGGTTCCGGCGTACGGCAGTTAGATTCGGCATATTCTCATTCGGGTACGCCCATGCCTTATGAAATACATCAAAAATTACATGAAGATTCGGTACCGGCGGCAGGCCGGGGTCATGCATTAAAAAACCATTGTCATCATAACCGATCAGCAAAATAAAGTGACCGGCGTAACCATCTTTTCCATCCATCGCGTATGGATTCACTTCACAGATAACCACATACCCATCGTCCAGAAATTTTTTACAGTCATCCATCACCGGCACTTTTTTCTGATGCAATCCGGCAGCTACGTACTCACGGGCGCTTTGTATGTCGTACGGAACATCCGTGTGAAGAATCTGATCCCTGCCCGCCTCCTCGCCGTATCGTTCCATAAAATACGGCGCGCCGATAGTCACATACCGCTCGTAATCAAACGTGTCCATATCCACAATTTCAAAATCCATCGCTTTTAATTCTAAAATTCCCTTCATCTTGGATGTCCACAGTTCCGGCTTTTTTCCGGTTAATGCATCCAGCTGTTCCCACGAAAATTCCTGACCCGGCAAAAAGGCGCCCAGAATCATGTGCATGCACGCCTGGTAACAATGCATATTGTCCGGGTGGTTCCTGTGAAACGGAATTGTTAAGCTATTCATACAAAAAGTAAGGATTGATTGACGCCTAAGTATACTCGCGTTATCAGCTGATTAAGCACAAATTATGCTTATTTCCCGCTTTTGGAATTTAGTGCTTCGAATTTGGAATTTCCATTACAATGGCCCCATGTCCACCCGCCATATTGCCACCTCCACCCTGTGGCAGATCGCCAGCCAGGTGGTAATGGCCACGTTAAGTATTGTCACGCTCAAAATGGTGGTAACCGGGCTTTCCACCGAACTCTACGGCAATTACAACAGCGCCTACGGCTACCTGCAGATTTTCGGCATACTGGCGGATTTCGGCCTGTATGCAGTGGCCGTCCGGGAAGTAAGCCGGGCGGAGAATAAGGCGGACGTACTCGGCGCCATTTTCATTTTACGGCTTCTGATCCTGCTGTGTTCACTGGGTTTGGCCCTGCTGATAGTCTGGCTTGTCCCCGCCTGGCGCGGCACGCCGCTTCCCATCGGCGTGACTATTGCGGCCTTTGTGCCGTTTTTCACGCTGCTGTCCGGCATGCTCCGGACCATCTTTCAGATCAGCTTTAAGATGCAGTACGTATTTATTGCGGAAGTGACGCAGCGCATTATAACGCTCGCACTCATTGGTATTGTGCTGTTTATGGGTGCGCGGCACAGCAATAACATTCTCTATTATTATTGGTTTCTGGCCGTTGGCGGCATCGGGTCATTTTTCCTGTTTCTGTTTTCCATTCTGTTCGGCCGGCGGATTATGTCCATTCATCCGCGCATAGATGTACCGCTCCTCAAGCGCTTCCTCAAGCTGGCCGCCCCGTACGGCCTGGCGTTTTTATGCACCGCCCTCTACAGGCAGACCGACATTACCATTATTGCCGCGTTGCGCCCGGATTACGAACTGCAAAATGCGTACTATGGCGCCGTCCAGCGCATGGCGGACATGGCATACGTCATCCCCACATTTCTGCTGAATTCCGTACTACCGGTTTTAAGCGAGCGCGACGGCAGAGGCGAAGATACACGACGGCTTCTTGGTAAAACGTTCTTCATCATTCTTATCCTCGGCAGTATCTCCATGCTGTTCTCGCTCTTCTGGTCACGGCAACTGGTGGAAATGCTCACCAATGCGTCACTGCTTTCCACCGCCGCCCGCCCCGGCGCCGACACGGCGCTGCAGCTCATCGCGCTGCCCATGTTCTTAAACGGCATTGTCATGTTCTGCTTCTACGTCCTTCTGAACCGCCACGAATGGCGGCACCTGGTATTCACGCTCGCTCTGGGCGTCATCATCTCGCTCATTTCCAACTTCTCACTCATTCCACAGCTCGGGTTTGTGGGCGCCGGTTTTACGTCCATTATGGTGCACGTCTTTCTGGCCTGCATGCTGCTGGTCCAAACGTTCCGCATTATGCCCATCCACTTCTCCAAAACGCATATTCTGCAATGGGTAGCCTTTTCCAGCTTGTTCGCGCTGTTTCTATGGCTGGCCAGCCCGCTTATCCACTCGGCTCTTACCACGGCTTTGGGTATTCTTATGGGCGGCGCAGTTGCCGGGCTGCTTATACTCACACTCGGCATTCACCGCAGCATGGCCGGAGAATAATTGATCCAAACAGTGTTTTATGGTAGAATAATGTGAATTACCCACTAACATCCACACTCATGAGCCATGGACGCTTTCCCAAAGTAAACAGCGAAGAGGCGGGTAAAATCCGGGCCATGGGAGAAGCTCAAAAACATATGCGGGCGGCAGCTGCCATATTACGGGAAGAAGGTATTGATGTAACAAATGCCACGCTGAGCGTTCTTCTATCCGCACTGACAACGGAAGACTTTCAACCGGCAGCCGGCATTGAGCCGCATCGGGAAAAAACCAGAAGCCGGCTGGAAGATGCAGGCATTTTTGATGCCACAGACAGGGAAGCGGCCAGATTATCTTTATTGTCTGAACCATATGAGTCTGAAGCTGAAGCTGCATTTGACCGCCCGGAGCGGGGGCCAGGCGCCCTATTGACTAAAGATGAAGATTACAATGAGCCGGAGATAGGATTCAACCTGGATAAAGATGATTATGAAAGTAAAGACGATGAAGTAACTGTCTCAGCGTATGAGCAGGATGAAAAAGTACTACCTAAGAATGAACGCCTTACAAAAAAAGGGTACGTAGAAAAAGCCGGTCAACTGACGCAAAGCGTTGAGCATGCCGAAGAATTATTGGCCAATCGCATGACAGACCTGAAGCCATTTACCCTGCAGGAATGGAAAGCTATTGCCTATGCCAGGACCCAACTATTCATTCAGGAAACATTGATGCGGAACAATACCAGGGAGTTATCTTTACGCTTAAACAAAGCCATAGAAGAAGCCTGTGTCCAATATGCCGAAACCATGATGAAGGAATACCACCCATCAGAACCAGACAGCGTGAAGCGAATGAGAAGTGCCATACATAAAGCGGCTCGTTGGTACCCCCACAATGAGATTGCGCAAAAATTGCAGGATGAATTATGGGAATATGATGACCTGGAAAATCCCAATGCCCGCTCAGCTTTTTCTAAGTATGATGAAGATGATGACTACTAATATCCCCTCTATGAATAACCATTCATTTGTTACACGGCTCATTATACTGCTGCTTGCAGGATTCATGCCTGTTCTTGTCTATGCGGCCCCTGCGCCGATAACCGGCATTACGGCCACGGTGCAGAACGGCCAGATTTTAGTAAAATGGACGGCACCCAAGGCAACAGACATTGCCTCGTACCGCATTTATTACAGCCGCAATTCCATTCTGGGCAATAATGGCGCATACGATGATTTTCAGACAACTACCGGCAAGCGCACCGAATATATATTATCCGATTTCCCGGCCGCTAACCGGCTGTATATTTCCGTGCTGGCGGTAAACACGAAGGGCGAAGAGAGTCCGTCCTTTACCGGGGAGGCAGCAGTAGATACGGGCGGCACCGCAAGCAGTACAACTGTATCGGATGCAAACAGTCTGGAGCTTCTGTCTGCCCGGTCACTGTCGTCTACGGGCGTTCTGCTCCACTTTAATACGCAAGTGACTGTTCCGGCAGATATGGGAGCACAGGCATTCAGTATCGATGATGGTTCGGGTAATTCTCTCGCCGTTACGCGGCTGGAAATAGAAGGCACCGACATTGTCATTCACACCGTTCCGCAAAAGAAAAATACACGTTATACCATTCATGTGCTGCCATTCGTCCAAGGCGTAAACCCCGGCAACCCCGGCGTTCCCCTGCTCATAAATGCCGGTAAAAGCAGTGCCGTCTTTATGCTCGGCGAAGTGAATCCGAATCCCCAGCCTGCAACAAACCCTGCCAGCCTGCCAGCCATTATGGGCCTTACGCTCATGGCGCAGAATAAAGGCAAGGGCGTGTACCGGGTTACCGCCACGTGGAGTGCCGCCACGAACCCGGAACAGTTTCGTATCCGCCAGAGCAGCGACCGTGGTGTCACTTTTTCCACGCCGCAAACAGTGCCCGGCTCGGCCCGCAGCGTAAAATTTGAAACCGTAAAAGCCGCCATGTTCGGTATTTCCGTGGAAAGCGTACGCGGCAATAAGACCGGACAACCCTCGTTTGCCAGCATTGAACTAAGCAAAGCAAAACCCGGCACCATAAAGCCGGGCACCGGCTTACCGCAAAGCGGACCGGGTATTGCCGTCCTGGTCACCGTGGCTGGCAGCGTGGCTGGCTGGAGAATGCGGAAGAAGAAAGCTGCATAAATCCCCATCGTATCAGCACTGGTCGTATCAGGAGCGGACTGCTTTTTCGATCTCGGCTTTTATACCTCCACGCAAAAACTCACTCACCTTTCTGGCGTTTTCCAGGCCTTTTTCGCCAAGAAAC
The DNA here is from genome assembly GCA_028286915.1 of Candidatus Peribacteria bacterium. Classification (GTDB taxonomy): domain Bacteria; phylum Patescibacteriota; class Gracilibacteria; order Peribacterales; family Peribacteraceae; genus JAQBQQ01. The sequence goes on from JAQBQQ010000033.1 coordinate 27,490, forward strand.
TTCAACCCTTCGCCAGCCATGACCAAATGCTCATCTCTTCCACTGCCGTCATCTTCATCCGCGTCTTCTAAATGTGTCATAGAGCGAACTATAGAAGAAGAACCATAGAGAGACAAGTACTGTAGATGCACCTATGCTGGCCATCCGCTACACTACGGTACTTTCCATGCCGTCCCGCTCTTCCTTGTCCGGCCTCCTTGTTTCACTTATTCTTGCCGCACTCACGGGCTTTGGCGGTTACCAGATTTCCCTGCTGCCCGATGGCAAGCTGCACGCATATTTTCTGGATGTCGGGCAGGGTGACTCCATTTTTCTGGTCAGTCCGTCCGGCAAACAGATTCTTGTGGATGGCGGGCCGGACCTTTCCACGCTGGAACAGATGGCAAAGCACATGCCGTTTTTTGATAAGAGCATTGATCTCGTCATTCTCACCCACCCGGACAAAGATCATATTTCCGCCTTCCCGGAGGTTCTCAAGAGATACAATGTGAAACAGGTTATGCTTACCGGGGTTGAGCATTCAATCGGCCAGTATGACGCTTTTATTGATGCCATCAGCCGGCAACAGATTCCCGTTCTGCTGGCGGACCCCAAGAAAGACATACGCATAGGCGACGGCCTGGTGCTGGATATCATCTGGCCGAATGCCGCGACCATGGATCCGCATACGGTAACCAATGCCACGTCCATCGTCATGCGCGTGCTATACAAACAGCATTCCATTCTTCTTACCGGCGACATAGAAAAAGTGACGGAAAACCAAATTCTGGCAACCGGCGCATATATTCACAGCGATATTCTTAAAGTGGCGCACCATGGCAGCAAAACATCTTCCTCCACCGGTTTCCTGCTGGCTGTTTCACCGCAACTGGCTGTCATTTCGGTTGGCAAAGACAACCAATTCGGTCACCCCAGCCCGAGCGTCATTACCCGGTATGCAGCCATGCATATTCCGGTACGGACAACGATGGATGAGGGGACAATTGGCATAGTGCTGGAATAAGAACCACACCGGAGCCGTTGCCAATAAGAGGAGTTTTTGTAAGCCCTCAAAAATACCGAATCTGATAAAACCCTGCATTTGACGGACTGGCTTATAGATCTACACTGTAAGTACTGATCTTTTCCAGACATCCGGGAGAAAAAGCCATGAGCCTGCTTTTTCCTGTCATCTCCACGTTGTTCAGTCTGTTTGCCGGCTGCATGTGGCTGCTCTCGTGTTCCCTGTGGTGGAAGCCATGGCGACTTCGCACGATGCAGTTCATGATCCGACAAGGCCAGGATCAAACCGCCTGCATGATTGAATCGCCTGTCTACCGATGCATAACGACTCTTCTTATCCCCGTATCGGTCTGGTACCTGGGCATGAAAACATACGAGCAGTGGCAGATCTTCCTGCAATGATCAGTATGGCGACCGTTTCCGCGGTCGCCTCTTTTCAAGGCCTGTTTTCCTGTATGCTGTGCTGGATGAAAGTTCTCCTCCTCGTGGCCGGGCGCAGCCGCCGGTTCTGGCCGTTATCCGAAAAATCCCTGTTTCCCGTCTGCGGCAAGCCGCTCATCGGGCACCAGATTGCGCGCTTAAGGGAGGCCGGACTAACGGATATCACGCTGATTGGCGGTGACCATAATCTGGATGACATACACGCTTTGTATCCCGATTTGCCTGTTATCAGGCAGGAAAACCTGGACCTGGGCATGCAGGGCGCCCTGCTGAGCGCGCTTCCCTCCTGTAAGTCCGAACCGGTGCTCATTGTCAGTGCCAATGATGTCATTGAATCATTCGCCTATGAAGAATTAGCAAAAGAAGCACAAAAGAAAAATGTGGACGGCGTCCTGCTCGCCCGAAAAATGAAAACATACTTCACGGGCGGCTACCTGAATGTGGACGGCAACAGAATCACCGGCATTGTGGAAAAGCCCGGCGAAGGAAATGAGCCAAGCGACCTGGTAAATATTGTCGCACACATTCACAACGACGCATCCATCCTGCTCGCAGAACTGAACAAAACAACAAGCAATAAAGATGATGCCTATGAAGTGGCGCTCGCATCGCTGTTTGCAAGGCATACATACCATGCCGTTCCGTATACCGGCGACTGGCAGGCCGTAAAGTACGGCTGGCATCTGCTGCACCTGCTACCGCTTCTTCTGAAAGACCTTACAAAAGCGGACATTCATTCATCTGCAGTCATTCATAAAACAGCCGTCGTGGAGGGGAATGTGATTCTGGAAGAAGGCGTACGAATTCTGCCTCACGCCTGCGTTATTGGGCCGGCCTACATTGGCCGCGGAACTATTGTCGGGAATAACGCTCTCGTGCGCGGAGCAAGCATTGGGAAGCACTGCGTGGTGGGCTACAACACCGAAGTAAAAGGCAGCGTACTGGCGGACCACGTCTGGACGCACAGCACCTACCTTGGCGACAGTGTCATTGGCGAGAATGTGTCATTCGGCGCCGGTTGCGTAACGGGTAATTTCCGGTTGGATGAGCATGAAATTCACTCGGCAGATATTTCCGGCGACGGGCAGTTACCAACCGGCCTCACAAAATTCGGCGCACTCATTGGCGACGGTTGCAGAGTCGGCATACAAGTGGGTATGAATCCGGGCGTGAAAATCGGCAAGGATTCCTTCATTGCCGGCGGCCTCATGCTAACCGAAGACGTTCCGGATGCCAGCTTTGTGCGCCTAAAAGACGGCAAAAACGTGGCGACGCCGAATAAAACGAAAGCACCTCACCCGAAGGAGCGGGAGAAGTATGCGAAAAATATTTAACAAGTAGAATCCGCCCAATATCTTCGCTACTTCATTACATGAAAAAGATTATCATTCCAGTCATTA
>JAQBQQ010000036.1 GCA_028286915.1 Candidatus Peribacteria bacterium
TTTTAATAATAGCCGATGAATATAATTAACATTAATCATTTCATCCACCCTAGAAAAAATCCTACCCAACAGCAATGCATAGAGCTTGTGAAGAGTCACAACTTGTCGCAAGCTAGTGGCTCATTTCATTATTTTGCCCGTCTTTCATCTATTGTCTCATGAGTGTTTCTCTTACATATTCTTTAATTCTCCCCTGCCTCAACGAGGAAGAAAATATTGAAGCCACCGTTTGGGATGCCGCCCATTGGCTGAGCACGGAAAAACTGGATGGCACGATTATTGTTGTCAACGATGGCTCCACAGACGGCACGGCCGCTATTCTGGAAAAGTTGCAGCGCGAACTTACGAATCTGCAGGTGGTGACTCACCCAAAAAAAAGCGGGTACGGCCTGGCGGTTCGCTCCGGGTGCGATGCGGCTGCTACCGACATCATTGCGTTCATGGATAGCGATGGTCAGTTTAAGGCCAAAGAATTGTCGCTTTTGCTGCCTTCCATGCAAACCTACGCATTTGTTACCGGCCGCCGCCGCTACCGGGCGGACCCGTTTATGCGCCGGGTTTTCGGTAAAATACTGGGTCTGATGAATTTCCTCTTTTTCGGTATCTGGATCCGCGATGTGAACTGCGGATTAAAAATGTTCACCCGGGAAGTATGGCCCCGCATTCGCCCCACGCACGCCGTGGAAAAGTTGTTCAATACCGAAATGTTTATCCGTCTGAAGCGCCAGAAGATTCTCTGGCTCGCCGTACCGGTGCCGCACTATCCGCGGTTGCACGGTAAGCCAACCGGCGGCAGCCCAAGTGTTATTTTGCTGATGTTCAAAGAACTTTGGGATTTAAAGCGGTTGCTCTAAATAGGTTTGACAAAGAGTTCATTGGATTTAAGAGTGTATTGACAAATATTTAATTAAGGTAATAATACATTGTCCGCTTTTGATCTTTCCGTCTCCAGTGGCTAGAAAGTGTGGAGGGACAATCAATGGTTGCACTGAGGGTCACGAAGAAAGCCTCACGCCGGCTTGAGCCGGCACATGAGGACGAGAGCAGTCTCGCCTACTTGAGGGGACTGGTAATCACGATCATCGTCTTTCTGGTCACGATTGGCCTGAGGGAAAAACTCATCTCCAGCGTGCCGGTGAACCCGCCGGCGGACAATACCATGGTTGCCGATTGATCGGTAACCCTAGGGGGGCGGCATTCGTGTCGCTCCCTTTTTAATTGTCCGCCCGCGGGATGGCGAACATATTTTCTTTCGGGCAGCCGATACAGGTAAGTTCCCAGACAGGCAGAATGGCACGATGCTGCACTTGTTCCTTGGAAAGCGGCTCGTAATATGTGAGCGGCCGGTAGAACTGGTAGCTGATACAAATGAGCCCGGCCAGTATCATGAGGCCGGTCAGCTTTTGTTCTTCGCTGATGACGAATTTCCCCAGACGCTGAATATTCATCCAGACAATGGCGACCAGTATAAAACTGATCATGAGCGGCAGAAAATAATGATACAGATACATGACGCGGTGAATTTGTGAAATACCTGCCATGTAGCCGGTGTACAAAAAGGTAAAGAAGAACAGCAGGAACGGCTGGCGTACTGTTTGCGCCGGTGACGCAATGGCGTTCGTCAGTAACAGTGCAAACGATGCCAGAACGGCGAACAGGCTCACAAGCCAGACCACGGGATTGGATTGCAGGTACAGATACCGGTATACCTTGCTGTCCGGTGTTTCCCAGCGGTAATTAATGGTGCGGGCTCCCAGTGGCCACAAAAACCATGGGCTGCCGTTCTCATCGCTCTTCGCCAGGTCCAGCCGCGGTGCACCATTATTGTAGTGGCCTACGAACGTAATGGAATCGCGCAGCATGACCGGAAACGCCAGCAGTGAGCCGGTTTTCTTTTGCGTGAGAATGCGTTTATACGTTTCTGATGCCTGGTAATAGCCTTTGTCCGGCAGTAACGGATTCACTGTCTTGGCAATGGAAAAGTGCAGGTACCACACGCCGCAGTAGGCTATAAGAAATGTTACCAGTGATACGACGGCGAACTGTCCCATACGCCGGGTGTTCGGCCATAATTTCCAGAGCAGTGCCGGAATGGCCAGAACCAAAACCAGCGCCACTACTTTGGTGGCCAGCGCCAGACCGAACGATGCGCCGAACAGAGCCGAAGCCCACATAAAACGCTGCGTATTTTTCTGCGGTTCCAATAGCAACAGGAATGCCAGAATGACGGCTGCCGAAAAGAACAGCAGTGTGCTTTCCAGCATGGCGCCGCGCATATGGACAATCAGCGCATTATCAAAGACATAGAAAAAGCTGAATAATGTGCTGGCCAGTGCATTGCGGGTAATCAGCAGGAAAATAAGGAACAGTAACGGTGCCGTCAGCCACGCCAGCAACGCCGGGAACAGCCTGTAGCCGGCAAAGGAAAAGTCCTTTGGAAATTCACGGCCGTAGTCGGTGGAAAGAAAGTTATTGTCCTGCGTGCCGCCTTTTACCGTGGCCGGGTTGGCATCCACGATTTTTTCTCCCAGTGCAATGAGCAGCTTGCCCAGTGGCGGATGCGGTTCCATAAAGTAGACGCCGTTTAGATACTTCTGTGCGGAGGCAATGTGATAATTCTCATCCCAAAAGACAGCTTTCGGGTAATCGTACCGGTAGAAGTACGTAAAGAATGACAGCAGAATAATAAAGCCCAGGTAGAGCCAGGTGGAACCTATAAGGAGGCCGGGTGTTTTGGGCTTGGAAAAGAAGAGCATGGACAAGAGTATAAGTGAGAATGAATAATTGATCCATCTGTGTCTGTGTGATGTGAGTTTTCAGCCGTCGCCTCTGAGGCTATGGCCGACAAGTGAGTTTTGGACAAGTGTTATGCATATATAGAGGTATATTTCAAGGTTTAAGGCTTTGGCGGCATATCTGGTATTTTTACTGTATAAACTACAGACTACCAACCATAAACTCGTAAAGCTAAATTTCGGCATATTTTTCTTCCTTCGGCGGCCAAAAAGTGACAAAGTGAGATCGCTTTATTTTTGCTCCTAATATTCTCCTGTCACTTATGAATGGATCCTACCGACCTCCCCAGAAAAACCGCTCCCAGTGGCTTTTGAGTTTGCTTCTTGTCAGCGGACTGGCGCTTATGGGCCTGTTTCTGCTCACCAGCCCGGACCGGGCCAATGATCAGAAGTACTTAACGGCTCAGGAAGTGCCTATTTCAGCTATTACCCATGGCTATGCCAATAGAGAGTTCCAGAAAATAACCGTTCGCGATAACCGTATTTTTGCTACCAGAGCAGACAACTCCGTCGTTCAGTCATACAAGGAAGCAGGTCAGACTGTCAGCGATCTTGGCCTTATTGACCCCAAAAACCCCACCATTGTTCAGATAGAAAATCGCGAGACCGCCAATTTGTTCTACGCCATTCTGCCGGATATCGGCTTTCTCCTTATTGTCGGTCTGGTTGTCTTCTGGCTCTTCCGCGGTATCGCGCGCAGCCAGAACAATGCATTATCATTCGGCAAATCACGCGCCAGAGTAGCCGACGCCAAGCAGGTGAAGACGCGCTTTGCGGATGTAGCCGGTGCCGACGAGGCCAAGGAGGATCTGGTGGAGGTCGTCGACTTTTTGAAGAATCCCAAGAAGTACACCAATATCGGCGCCAAGATTCCCAAGGGCGTATTGCTCGTGGGTTCGCCTGGAACCGGTAAGACGCTGCTTGCCCGTGCCGTCGCCGGTGAGGCCGGCGTGCCGTTTTTCTCCATAGCAGGTTCGGAGTTCGTGGAAATGTTCGTGGGTGTGGGTGCCAGCCGCGTGCGTGACCTCTTTACCAAGGCCAAGCGCAATGCGCCGTGTATTATCTTTATTGATGAAATTGATGCCGTCGGCCGCCAGCGTGGCGGAGCCGGTTTTGGTGGCGGGCATGATGAGCGCGAACAGACGCTCAACCAGATTCTCACGGAAATGGACGGCTTTGAGCAGGATACCAATATTATTGTCATGGCGGCCACCAACCGTCCCGACGTGCTGGACGTGGCGCTGTTGCGTCCGGGCCGCTTCGACCGTCGCATTTTTATAGACAAGCCGGACTTAAACGCCCGTCTGAAGATTCTGGAAGTGCACGCGCGCAATAAGAAGGTGGCCAAAGGCGTAAAGCTGGAAGATGTGTCCAAGCAGACGGTAGGCCTTACCGGTGCCGACCTGGAAAACCTGATGAATGAAGCGGCGATCTTTGCCGCCAAGCGCAAGCACGCGGCTATCACACAGGAAGATTTAAACGACTCAGTGGAAAAAGTGACAATCGGCGGCGAGCGGAAATCCCGCAAGTTGTCCCAGCATGAAAAAGAGATCACCGCGTACCACGAAGTGGGTCACGCCATTGTGGGCCACCTGTGCGAGCACTCGGACCCGTTGCATAAAATTTCCATCGTTTCCCGCGGCTCGGCATTGGGTGTCACCTGGTTCCTGCCGCAGGAAGACCAATACACGACCAGCAAGAGTAAATTCATTGATGAAATCTGCGGACTCCTCGGCGGCCGTGCGGCGGAAGAAATCATTTTCAATGAAATCACCACTGGTGCCAGTAACGATATCGAGCGTGCATCGGCCATCGCCCGCAATATGGCTATGCGCTACGGCATGGCAAGCCCGGAGTTGGGTATTGTGGCCTATGGCGAGCGGCAGGGTTCCGCTTATGCCGGAACGGATCCATCATTGGCCCGTAATTATTCGGAAGATAAGGCCCGCCAGATAGATGACTACGTCCGCGCTACTATTTCCGAGCAGTACGAGCGCGCCAAGGGATTCCTGGTCAAGTACAAGAAAAAGCTGGAGGAAGTGACACAGGAGCTGTTACAGGAAGAAACCATGAGCGTAGAACAATTTATGGAAATTTTTGAAGGCAAGCCGGTAGCCAGAATTGCCAAGAAGAAAGACGAGGCAAAAGCGGATAACGTGTAAATCCCCATGCCTGCCCCAAGCGCTATTCTTGGCACGGCCCACGAAAAAGATCCCGTCGCTCACCATTCATAAAAGCCACCCTCTCCATCGCGGAGGGGGTGGTGGTTTGGTCATCAGACATTTACTTTGCCTGATTATAAATAGTGCGGATGTACCATGGCCACGCACCGAATAGCCTTTAGGATTTACAGGAATCAAGAGCAAGAAAGACCGCCTTTCCATCTGTAAAAAATGCATCGCCGGAGAAATTTTTTCCGAGGGTTGGTGCAATAAACTGTGTGTCGGATTGTCTCTGAATGACACCTGCCTTTTTTAAGTCAGATACGAAAACATTCCGTTCCGTATCAATATCGGGAGCAATCGTATGCGTAATGCCACCCCACTTGGTATCGGTATCAAGGCTTATCGTCCCCACGAAGAGTGCACCGGATTCCGTTTCATAGCGCGTCTTCCAGAAGCGCGCATGATGGCGTGCCCGGACGGTTTGCTTTTCCGTCTGCTTTTCAAAACCCATATCATGCGGACGGGCATCGTAAAAGGAAGGTGTCATAGGGGCCGTTGCATCAGCTTGATTAAAAAGCACCGCTTTGGCGGCCTGTTTTAAGGAGTGATAGGAAAGAACATCGGCAAGCCCCCAGTGGGCAGCCGCAAAGTCTTTCGGCAGACAGTCTGGTTTCGCGATCACAATAAGATTGATTGGTTCTTGGTGATTGCCAACCAGAGTTTCCGTATATAGAGGCAATGTACCTTTTTGAAAAAGAGAGAGAACCATATCTGTTTTAATATGCTCCAATTGAGGCTGCTGTGCTTTCGTCCACGGAGAGTGGGCAAAAAAGAAAAGGCCGGATACTACGCATACTTCCACCACTGAAAAAGCAGCGAGTAGCGGCAGTGTAAAAGATAATTCTTGTTTTTCATTCTTCCAAAGAAGCCATTCTGTAACACTGATAGCAAAGATAAGAGCAGCCAAGCCAAGCAGGTCGCCGGCCAGTACGTCGCTTAAATAATGAACACCAAGATACAGACGGCTGAAATCGACAATAATAACCATGGCGACTGCGCCAAAGAAGCAGCTTGTCCGTACCAGCCATGAACGATGCGTGCGGATAAGCACATAGGCCAGGACGCCGTAGAACGCCATGACGGTTGTGGCGTGCCCGCTGGGGAAGGAAAAGGAGTCTTCTTCTATGGCGCGAAGCAGTTGATCGGGACGCAGACGGTGGAAGAGCAGCTTTCCCAGATAAGCAGCCCCTTCACTGGTGATGAGCGTAAGCCAGAGCGTCACGATGAAGATGTGCAGACGCTTCCACCAGAAGAGGGCCGTCAGCAGCAGGCTCATGACAACGATAACGCTCGCCTCTGCGAAAAGCGTAATAAAATAGAAGGCGTGGACAAGTGATGGCGTGCGGAAGGCAAACAGAAGATTCGCAAGACGTTTATCGGCTTCAATGAGCGGGTCACCTACCAGATAATCCTGTATAATACCGGCTAGTAATGCAACCGTATAAAGAAAAGCGATAACAAGGATAGTAAGTGAAAGTCCGTAAAAGCTTTTCTTCGTGAAACGTGCCTGAAAGAATTGAATGAATCGCGGGTGCGTTGTCAGCCACTTGTGAATAGATGGATGACCTAAAAACGTTGTGATAACAGCTTTCCAGAGCGCCTGAGCGAGAGAAAGAATATTTTCACCATTCATAGTGTGAGCTTACAGGACAGTACGTATTATTTCCCCTCAATATGCCGCCGGATCTCTTGTGCCAGTTGGTCAGCGTGATATTCAGAGAGGAGTCGTTTAGGCATGGTTCGTTACTTGAGTACGGAGAGCAATGCTTCGAGCGCAGACTTTTCACTTGTCTTAGTGGGACGTACTGCCCGAAGTTCGCGCAATACGGTATCAATTTTGCCATCTATTTTCGTCCACTCAGCTGTATCCTTCGACTTTAACCTGGACTGTGCATTATCCCATTCGTATTCGAGATCGCCGATGCGCGCGGTTGCTTCCGATTGTTTGCCTGCATCAAGAAGACCAATCGTGTCTTGGGTGATTGTTCGAAATACTGAAAGATCACCGAGAGGCGAGGTTTGCTGTACCGCCCCTGAATTTGATGCTGTCGCATGTGCAGGTGTCTGCAGGGCTGCCTGGCGGATGTGATATCCAATGCCACCTGCAATAATGAGCAGTGATAGGACGACGGCAGTCTGCCATACCCCGCCTTTTTCTTTTGCTTCATCCGTGTGTCCTGCGGTAGAAGCGATGGCATCTCTTTTTGTGATGGAAAGATATGTCACGATCAGGAAAATCCCCCCGCAGAAAATGATGCTCGTCATGGTTGCGCCAAGGCCAAGGCCGCCATGGCTTCCCGGCTGTGAGAGCAGATCGCCGATGGAGGCTCCCAGCGGGCGGGTGAGAATGTAGATGAGCCAAAACGAGAGTACGGAGTGAACCCCGAGTTTCCAGCCGGCTGCGAAGAAAGCAATGAGGGAAGCAACAATGATGCCGGTTACGAGGTATCCAAGGCCAAGGCCTTCCGCCATCAGGTCGCCGGATGCCGTGCCGAGAGCGAACGTGAAGAGAATTGCAAGCCAGTAAAACGACTCTCTGCGCATCGTGAAGATGGAATGCATGGAGAGAGTTTCCTCGCTCAGATACCACACGAGGAATGTTGCCGCCAGAAGAATGCCGAAGAGGACAGTGCTGAACTCCAGCGGCACACCCATGGCATCCGTCAGGTTATCCGTCACGAGCGTTCCGAAGACGCTCACAAGCGCAACAGTGAGCCAGTAGATCCAGGGAACATACCTTCGTTGCATGAACTGGACGATGAGCGCCACGGCAAGAAGGATACCTGTGACAATGGACGTACCCGTGAGACCGAAGCTCAGATTCACGTTGAGGAAATCCGCTGCCGTCTCGCCTACGGTCGTGCAGAGGATTTTAATGATCCAGAAGTACAGCGTTACTTCCGGGACTTTACTCAGCATTTGCTGGCTTTTTGTGGTTACTTGCATGCGGGAACTGGAAAGAAAGACATTGCACATTCTGCATGACTACCATGAAGAATGAATGAAGAAAATTCTCACTTATGATGCCGGAAACCGAATGGAGAATGTAGTTCCTTTCCCCGGTTCACTCTGTATGTCCATCTGTCCGCCATGTCTTTGGACAATTTCTTTGGTTATGGCTAAGCCTAAACCCGCGCCTCCCTCCTTGGAATCCCGTGCGGTATCCGCTTTGTAGAAACGGTCAAATATATGCGGTACATGCTTCGCAGGAATACCAATCCCCGTATCTTCCACGGATAGTGTCACACTGGTACCCGACTGTTCGAGACGAACATGAATGGAACCTTTTTTGGTATACGTGACGGCATTCTGTATGAGGTTATAGAGCACGCGTTCCAAATCATGCGCGTGTCCTTGTATGTGCACCTCTGGCATAATGGACGTTTCAAGCGTTAGACCTTCTTCTCTGGCTATTTTTTTCATCTTCACTACAGCGTGGTCTGCAAGGCGGGAAAGATTGACAGACGTAAATGTCATCGGTGATAGTGCGTCCATACGTGACAGGAAGAGCAATTGTTCCGTTAAAAATGTCATATGCCCCACCTCTTCAAGTGCGCTCCGAAAAATATTTCGCATTTCTTTCGGCTTAAGCGATGCATCTCTTAACGCCACTTCCAACTCCGTTTTCATGGCCGTCAACGGCGTCCGCAATTCATGCGATGCATCGGCGGCGAATCTCTTCCGTGTTTCCAGGGATATTCTTATGGGTCGCAGCGTCCAACCCGCGAATAGATAACTCAATACCGCGACGATAAGGATAATAATAGTATCCGTCACAATAATACTGGTGCGTAATTTCTCAAGCGTATTGTGAAGTGCGTATGCCTGTGGTGATCCGGCTGATAATTGATCTCCGAAAGAATCAGTGATATTGATGACCAGTTCGTAATACAAAAGCCCGCTGCATGCGGCCAATAACATGAAAACGAACAGCGAGTAGAGCGCTGACAGTTTGAGCCTGGCCTTGAGGAAGAGCTTATCCTCGGAGGATGTAGCCGGCCCCGCGGATGGTTTCAAGAATGGGTTCATCATTGTTAGCATGAAGTTTAGCTCGCAGGTTTTTCATATGGACATCAACGACATTGCTGAATGGATCAAATGTCGCATCCCATACATGATGCACTATTTGCTCGCGAGTTAGAACCTGATTCGGATGGCGCATGAAATATTCAAGCAGCGCGAATTCTTTGGTCGTCAGCGTAATGTTCCGGCTTCCCCGCATAATATTGTTTTTCGCGGGATCGAGAACCACATCATGCACCTTTAATACCGGCGGAAGTGCGCTCTTTGGTCGCCGCAGGAGAGTCCGTACTCTGGCCAACAGCTCTTCAAACGCAAACGGCTTTACCAGATAATCATCCGCCCCTCCATTGAGTCCGTCTACACGGTCTTCCATTGCATCCTTCGCGGTCAGCATCAGAATTGGAAGTTCAATACCAATTTCGCGCAAATCCCTGCAGACTGCCAGCCCGTCCTTGCCGGGTAACATGCGATCAAGAATCACCAGATCATAGATATCCGGCCGCCGCTCAATTTGCTTTTGGCCTTCCATTCCATCACACACAAAATCAACGGCAAATCCTTCGGCTTTGAGACCTTTTTGAATGGATTCCGCAATCTTCTGATGATCTTCTATGACCAAAATCCTCATGGGTACATTGTACTCCTGAAAATGAAGACTTCATGAAGAGAAAGGCAATCTTCACTTGTTCTTCAGAATGCTACGGTACGGTTGCAGCCTTACTTCATTCACCCCATTCAGTATGACAGGCAAAAGCAAATTTATGTTCGGCGCCATCGCCGGGGCAACTGCCCTCATTGCGGCAGCTCCATTCGTTGTGCAGTTATCCAGCGCTGCTTCCGGCACGTCTGCAGTATCGGCTATAACAGAGCAGACTGACACAGACAAAGAAGTTCCTGACGCACAGGAGGCAGCCATCGATACATCGAAGGCAACGGTAACCGCCGACGCAGCGGCAAAAACAGCTCTGGCGTCGCAGCCGGGCCAAGTGAAAGAAAATACACTCGATAATGAGAACGGCACTCTGGCTTATAAAGTAGAGATTACCAATGCCAGCAAGGATTACGACGTGCTAGTCGATGCTACGAGCGGGAAAGTACTCAAGAGCACGGAAGATACCAAGGATGCTCCTGATCATGCTGACGCAAACGAAGTAAATGACGCCACGGAAGTAAAAGATGCTCCGGGCAAGGACGATGCCAATGAAACAAACGAAGCGCCCGGTCAGGCTGATCAGAATGAACAGGACGAAGGCACTCAAGCATCAGTAACATCGTCGGCTAAGTAACAGGAAGAGCTAAACGAGGAAAAGGGCACTAGTGCCCTTTTCTTTGTGTAACGGAAAATACAATTTTATCAGGCAGAGTGATGTTTCCAGGTTAGTATCTTTCGGTGGTGGGGATTACTATAAGCACCATGCAAAATAAAAAACAACGAGCAGTATAATAATGCCTAAATTCCAATTACTCACTGGTTCTCATTTACCTCTTGAAAAGCCTCATGAAGAATTTCGTTTTCCTCCTTTAAAAAATCGGGCGAGAGACTAGCGAAAAGCTCAAGATAGTTTAGCTTTAATAATTGTATGAAAATTCGAGCTTGAATGAGCATATTTGTATTATCTATATTAAACTGTGGTAGAAGTGTCTTTTTTTCTGCAGGAATTATTTCTCGCATGCTTTGAAGCGCACCAATAATCTCTTTTTGAAGAGAAGCATTTGGATGTCGAGTGAGATATTCAATGCAAGAATTTATGTTCTGGAACCATAAATCTATTCCTAAACGAAATTCTTTAAATCTTAGCTTATCAGCAAGAGCAGTTCCAATTCTCTCAGGCAACATATAATCTTCTATATCATGAGAATTAAGAAACTCAACAGTGCGAAAAATCTCGTCATCATCGTCTACATTATGAAGGTACGAAAATTCAGATTGTCTTTCTTCACGTAGCTCTTCAAGGAGATATCTACCTTTATTAATAAATGTCTGAGCAATATGTACATCATTATGAAAGCTAGTGATAAATTTATATCCTTGTTGTCTACTAGCATCAGCTAACGCATTACCAAAAGCTCCCCGAATGCCTTTACGACGCAATAAGGGATCAGTTTCTGTTAAATCGATATATAAATGGTGTTCCTGTTTTTGACTAAACCTTGCAAAGAAAATCGGTCTCATAAATTTATTGCCATTTACAATTTCCGGAAACCAATCAGGAAAATCTCTTTGGATATAATCATATACTCCATCAATTTCTTCCATGGATACCAGGCAAGCTTCATTGCAAAGGACAAACTCTAGTCCGTTTTCATTAATTGCATTTACAAAAATGCGAGGTTTAAATGCAGATCCTTGCATTGCATTCTTACAAGCGTCTATAAAGCCGCTTTTTACAAGTAATGCGGGAACATCAAAAGTCCTCGTTATTTCATTAGCCTCCGATAAACGCCGGCCATTTTCATTCGAATTCATTGTATCTATAATACAATATTTATTTTTTGTGTCAACTTGGAACGTGATATTTCCAGGTTAGTATCTTTCGGTGGTGGGGATGGAAGTTACAAAAAAGCATAAAGCTCACTTCCATTCGCCTTTCATCAATTTCTCCTTCTTTTCTCGTGTCCATCCTTTGATCTGCACTTCGCGCAATCTGGCAGATGATTGATCTGGAAAAGGAGGTGAGCTATATACCAGCCTTAATGCTCCTTGGTCATGCGCGAATTTCGCACCTTCATTACAATTATGCTCCCGAATGCGCCGATGCGGATCAGTGGTAATACCTGTGTAGTAACGGCCCGTTGGAGCTTGGCCAATATAAACGAACCATTGAGCTGTACTCATAACAGTTAAAGTAGTTCATCAGTATAGCACTTACTTTTTTGTTTTGTATGTTGTTGGGCCCTTCGATTCGTCACGCTGCGGCGCTCCTCACTCAGGGTCATTCGACTCGCTCAAAATTAAAGATCGTGGTTTACCATGAGCAAGCAAATGCCCCTTCAGGGGCTTGCGAGTCGAATGGTGCCGTGGAGAAGACTTGAACTTCCACAACCTTGCGGTTACACGCCCCTCAAGCGTGCGCGTCTACCAATTTCGCCACCACGGCAGTAATAGCCCGGAGAGTGTAGCGATGGTCTAACCCCTTAGACAACAGGAATTTTGACAAATCCAGCCAGTTTGCTGTCTATAGGCAAACATACCTATGTGCAGGCCGCCGCCGCGTACTGTCCGGTATGTTAATTTCTGTTGTACACCACTGTCACTCGGTGCAGCCAGCTTGTTCCTTCTTCTGCGCTGTAGCGGCGCGCGTGGGCCAGAGTTGGGAAGCAGTCGCAATATTTTCTGAGCCACATCTCTTCAAAGTACGCATAACTCTCTTCCTTGGAGGCGAACTTGACAAAGCCGTTCTTGCCGCGGATGCCGAAGCAGTTGTTTAAGTGGCTGCGGCCGGTGCCCGTGGTGCAGTCGCTTGTTTCGGCGACGGCGACGGCATGGGCTAACTTCTGTATATTTACATGACTGGCGACAGGTTTTTTTTCGTTCGGTACCTTTTTGGCACGGGCGATATATTCTGTGCAATATGTACTTTTTCCCTGCAAACAAAGAAGCGACCGGATGCGCACGGCCCGCATGTGTAGTTCACGTTTTTTGTCCGCCCCTTCTATAGGCTGGTTCCATTGTGCTTGTAAATTCTTGAGTGAGGCTTCCAGTGTCAATGTTTGTGGCTCTGCCGCCTGGCTATATTTTAGAGCCAATAACGGTGTTGCAAGAGCTGCTATCACGAATGATAGTAAGAGTGGCTGCAACTTTGACTTCCGGGTGAAAGAGAAGATTGATACCATAGTTTTTTACGACAGCGAAACAATCTACCCGAAAGGTCTATACTTTACAACCAAATAACATAAATTGGTCAATAGACGGCATATACACTATTAAAACACTATTGTGAATCTGTACAATGTATAGCAAAAAGTCATATTTTCAGCCTTTTTGATCACTATATTCGCATCAAAATTTCAAATTCTCTGCTGATATAAAAATATGTACGTTAAGAATTTTCTTTTAGAAAAATGCATCTGATCTATGGAGAGGCTATGTAAACATTCGCAAGTACTTAGGATCTGCGGTTTGTTTTCGTGTATTGCAATGCCAGGCAAGGCTGCAGCGGAGTATGTTCTTAAGAATTTTTACCAATCACCAGTCACGCATCATTTTTGTGGGCAATAAAAAACAGGAGCCGAAGCTCCTGTTTTTAAATGCACTGAATAGATACTTAGGAAGGAAGCAATACCGTGTCGATGACGTGTGTTACACCGTTGGAGGAGATAACATCGGCTGTTTCCACTTTGGCACCGTTGATCATGACAACGCCATCTTTCACGCTTACTTTTAATTCCTGTCCGTTAACAGTCGTGAGTGTCTGGCCGTCTGTAAGATCGGCTGCGGTAAGGCGGCCTGGTACGACATGGTACGTAAGAATGGCGGCAAGCTTTGCCTTATTCTCCGGCTTCAGCAGCGTGTCTACCGTACCGGCTGGTAATTTGGCGAATGCGCTATCGGTTGGAGCGAAAACGGTGAATGGTCCCGGGCCGCTGAGCGTGGCAACGAGGTCGGCTGCCTTTACGGCTGCTACCAGTGTCGTCACGTTATTGGCGTTGGACGCATTTTCGACAATGTTCAGGCTTGGTACCATAAGGGCGCCGCCAACCATTACGCCTTCGGCGGACATGGCGGAGCTGCTCATTACGGCTGCGGCGTCCGCGCCGGAAGAACTGGTAGACGTGATGTCAGTTGGAGCGGCAGGCGAGCAGGCCTGTAACAGGAAAGCGGCAACAACACTGCCGGCGACCAGAAGATTTTTAGAGGTCTTCATACGGGAGATGGGAAGAAAGAAATACAACAAGAACCATACGTGCGCATTTGTACACTGTCAATTACCGCTGCTTTTAAGCGTCTTATTTTCTTTTATTGCACAAACATCAAAAAATAGTGCAGACATCTATTGGATCATTAGAAAAATTATGCAAGGTGTCGGCATGGCGAGTCTATGGCTGATAATGAGCAAGCAGTTTCAGCGTATCGCAAGAGCCGGCTTCCGTTACTGAAACGTAAGAACGAACGGATTGCGGAGAGGCTGATGATACTCGCGCACGAAGCGGGGCATGGAAGAATCATCAGCTACGCTGGTGACTGGTCCCTGGAGTACAAATCCGTACGCACCTATAAAATGATCACGCACGCGCGGCTCAACGGTGAGCGCGATAATCGTGCGGCCGGGAATTTGTTTGATGCTTTCCATGAGTAGGCGGCCGGCTCCTTTGCGGTAGCCGAGTAGCATTTCCACGCGCACGTATGGCTCGTCATCTACAAATAAGGCAACCGATGCCAGTAGTACATCCTCCCGGCCGGCACTGTCTTTCTCTACCAGGGCGAACGTGCGCACTAGCGCCGCCTTCATCTCTTTCCGGGTCCGGCGTCGAAATGTCCCCGCCTGCATGTAGGCCTGGATGTGGGTAAGAATCTGATGTTTATGTGAATCCCTAAGATGAGCGTATGAAAGAACCTGCGCGGAGATGGGTATGTCTGGTTGCCAGAGGTGTGCGGTGCTTGCGACAGTCGCAATGCGGGTCTTCAACGCAGGAAAAAGGAAAGTTGATAACGGCCGCAAAGCATAGATTTATTTTGGCTGACGTCAATGATTTTTTAAAAATTGATCAGTCTGCTTTTCCGCAGACGGAGGCCTCCAAAATAGCCGCCATCAGCTGCTGCCCTATATCAACGCGCTGTCCGCCGCGCGGCTCATGCCATGAATGAAGTCCCGGCATGCTATTGAGTTCCAATACCCATGCCGTTCCCGCCGCATCAACAATAAAATCCACCGCCATAAAACCCATGTGCAGCATGCCGGCAATGGCTTCGGCGGCAGGCAGGAGTTCCCCATGCCAGTCTTTTTCATCCAGATTCAGAATCTGTTTCCGCCAAGGGTACTGTTCCGTCGGTTCCAGTAATTTTTTCTGCATGCCGATGGTTTTTCCGTTTAAAACCAGACACCGGAACTCCGTACCCTCAATGTATTTTTCACATATTGTGTCATGCAGATGTTTCAGATCCAGATCTTCTATTGTACCTATGAGCCGTACATTGTCCGACTTCATACCGGCTAGCGGCTTTTGAATGACCGGTTGGTGGGCACTGAAAAAATTTTGAATATCAGCTGAATTCCTCGAATAGCAGAAGGGAATGTTCGGAAAATTTCCTCGCGCCAGAAATGCCCTGGCCAGAGATTTATCCCGGCAGATACCGGCACCAAGCTGGCTGTTGATGTGCAGCTTGGTGTAATAGACGAACATGTCTTTATTCCGATGCCTGAACGAAAACAGTCCGTCAGCTGTTTCCCACACAGGGTTCAGCCCGCGCTTTTTTGCTTCATCAAAGAGGATTTGGGCGCTGGCGTAGCGGAGGAACATAGGAGAGCTACTGTAGCTTTCAGGCTTATAATCATCCAGGTTTTTATAGAGGTAATAAGTCGGCGATCTGACTTGATATATTCATTATAAAATTGAGAGGAAAGAAAATGAGCACAGGAGTTGAAGCTTGCTTCTTGATGAATTGGCTGATTCTGAGTTTTTCATCAGTGAAGTTAGTTGTTATGAATTTTTGCGCACAGCTTCTTCGTATGCTGATTATCTGGCAAAGCATGATTTCATGAAAAAATGGCCGACACTTGAGGTTAATCGTGACTTATTAAAAGCATCAACTCTTTATTTTAATGCATTAAGCAATTCGAAGAAAAGTGATGAAGATAAGCAGTCTCATGCAATGAATAAATTTTCGGACGCTGATATTTTTATAGGTGCGACAGCCATCAGATATAAGTCACTACTGGTTACAACTAACGGATCTGATTTTCCCAGACCGATATTTGATGAAATTAAAAGCCAGGTGATTGGCACAGAAAAGATTTTTATTTTAAAGCCTGATACGGAATATTTTGAATCATGGATTCAGAAATTCATGAAAGAAAAATAATGCTTATTGAATTACTTCACCATCTCCAGAAACTCCTTTTCTTCAATCATCTTCACGCCAAGCGTTTTGGCATCATCCAGTTTTGATCCGGCATCTTCGCCGAACAGAAGATAGTCGGTCTTTTTACTGACAGATCCGCTCACTTTTCCGCCGCGGTCTTTAATCATGGCCCTGGCCTGTTCGCGGCTGATGGTTGGCAGTGTGCCGGTAAGGACGAAGACTTTACCGGCGAATGTTTGCTCGTTGCCGCTGCCTTCATGCTGCAGGCAGATGACGCCCGCTTCATGCAGCTTGTGGAGCATGCGGCGGTTTTCCTCCTGCGCCATCCAGTACACCAGTGCCTCGGCGCTTACGGTCCCTACGCCGTGCAGCGAATCAATAGCCTCTACTGTCAGCTTTGACAGTGTCTCCAGGACATCATCCATGCCAATGCCTTCAATCTCCCGCACGGTCACCATGTCGCCGAAGAGCGATGTTTGCGTTCCCAGTTCTTCTTTTTCTTTCACCGATAATTTTCGTGCCGGCCAGGCAATCCGCCGGGCCAGAAGATCCGCTGTCTCCCGCCCGATGTGGCGGATGCCGAGCGCGAACAGGAAGCGTTCAATGGGAACCTGTTTGGCACGCTCAATGCTGGTAAGAATATTATTCGCCTTTTTTTCTTTAAACAGCGGCAGTTGTAACAGGTCTTCCTGCGTGAGGAAGAAAATGTCCGACGGGTCCGTAACAAATCCTTCCGCAATGAGTTCTTCAATGGTTTCGGTTCCCAGGCCTTCTATGTTACATGCGTAGCGCGACACAAAATGTGCAATACGCTCATGTTGTACGGCGCTGCAGTTGGGGTTGGGGCAGCGCGAAACTACTTCCCCTTCCGGCCGCACAAGTTTTGTATTGCAGCTGGGGCAGTGGGTTGGGTATTCAAACGGCTTGGAGTTTTCCGGGCGCAGGCTGGTGAGCACTTCCACCACCTCCGGAATAATATCACCGGCCTTTTGCAGAATGACGGTATCGCCAATGCGGACATCGAGCCGTCTGATTTCATCTTCGTTGTGAAGTGTTGCCCGTGTCACTGTTGTGCCGGCCAGCTGCGTGGGTGTTAAGTGCGCAACGGGAGTAATGGCACCGGTGCGCCCGACCTGCAGAATAATTTCCAGAATTTGTGCCGTCTTCTGCTCTGCAGGGAACTTGTACGCCCGTGCCCAGCGCGGTGCCTTGGCGGTGGAACCCAGATCCCGCTGCAGGCGGCGGTCGTTTACTTTTATCACCACGCCATCAATGTCATACGGCAAATCATGCCGGTGTGCCTGCGTCTCGTCATACATGGTTTGGATTTCCTCCAGTGTCCTCACCAGTTTTGCGCCGCGGTGAGTAGGCAGGCCCGTGGCATCTAAAAAGTCCAGAAGTCCCTGCTGGGTCTGTATGCCAAAAAAATCCATGGCGCCGCTGTCCAGCATGTAGAAGAACATCCGCAGGTCCCGGTCTGCCGCCATGCGCGGGTCCAGCTGACGCACGGAGCCGGCCGCCGCATTGCGCGGGTTGGCAAACTTGTCACCGTCTTCCAGCTCTTTATTCACTTTCTCCAGTGCCGCTTTGGTCATATACACCTCGCCGGATACCTCTATATACAGAGGCGCGTCTTTGCGGGGTACGTCATCCACATGAATCTGCAGCGGAATGAACTCAATGGTCCGGACCGTATGCGTTACATCCTCGCCTTCTATGCCATTGCCGCGCGTGACTGCCCGCAGGTACTTGTAGGTCACGCCTGTTGTATCTTCAGAATCTTCTTTGGCATAGACGACAGACACATTCAGCCCGTCGATTTTCAGCTCACACAAGTAGTCCGGTTCCAGGTCCTCACGCCCCAGAAACCGTTTCATCAAGTCCATCCATTCCTGCAGGTCTTCCCGGCTGAAGGCATCCGTCAAAGATTCCTTCGGCGTTAAATGTGTCACCTTCGGCAGCCGTCCATCCAACGGCGCACCCACTCGCTGGGTGGGGGAATCGGGCGTAATAAGTTCCGGGTATTCTTTTTCCAGCTGAATGAGTTCCTGCTTTAAGCTGTCGCGCACGTCTTCGGAGACATCCGTTCTGTTCTCTATAAAATACGCGCGGTTGAGGCGGCGGATTTCTTCGCGGAGCTTTAGAATGCGGCTGTCGGCGTCGGGTTTAGGCATAGGTGATATGTATATTCTGACAGTCTTTGTTCTGTATTGGTATATTTTTTAGCACGCCTTTTGAGTTTTGGATTTGGAGCGCAAAGCTCACTTTTGAGCGTTGTGGAATTGAGCGCTCCAGCGATAGCAGGTCACTCATTCTTCCTTATTACCAGCCTTTCCGCGACACGAAAGAACCATGCAGGCTCCCGCTGGATGGGACAATAACCACAGGCGAACAAGTGAGCGACAGCGCCCATACAATAAGAAGCTGGCCGGCATATTCTCTTTAAAAATATTTTTTTGTTGAATGCGAAGAATTTGTGTCATGCCATACTTATATATATGTCAACTAGTTTCCCTTTGCATTATTTTCTGAATCCGTAAAGATACGCCCGCATGGTATCACTCAGTAATAGAAAAAGAATCGGCGAGATAGACGAGCGAATTGCGGATCTTATAGAGGAGCGCAACGCCGTCTGGCAGGAAGCCAGTGAGGAATCCTCCGACGAGGAGTCCGGTGGTTTGCAGGCTGATACGGAGAAATGGGATGAAATTGCCGATGAGCGCGGCTGGGAACCGGCTGCCACACGCGCCTTTACCAAGGCACTCGACAAAGTATCCGCCAGCGCGGGGGAATAGGAATTCCTGTGAGGCGTTTTGTATGTTTGTCATTTAGTAGACAACGTTCGTTTGTTTATCGTTTGTTCGTTTATGGTTTAAAGAGTGAACGAAGAACAAGCCAACTAACCAACGAACAAACGAAGTCTCAAGGATTATTCTTCTCTGAGCCTGTCTGTCGTATTGTAAAAGCGACGTTTTTCTGCTATAATTACCCGATATGTCTACACAAACAGCCTCACTATTATTTGAGAAAGCCAGCAAGCTTGGTGCATCCGACGTGCACATTGCCGTTGGCTCGCCTATTTTGTTCCGTATTGACGGTCAGCTTGTCCCGCAAAGCAAACAGGTTATGTCTCCCACGCAGGGCGACCAGTTTGTCCGGGGCGTGATTGGCGAAACATCGTACAAACGCTTAAAAGAAATGCGCGAAATTGACGTATCGTTCGAACTCCCGAGCGGCGTCCGTATGCGTGTGAACTGTATGTATGAGCGCGGCAACGTGGGTCTTATTGCCCGTATTATTCCGAATGAAATTCCGTCGCTGGAAGCACTCGGCTTGCAGCACCTGGCTGAGCAGTTCTGCAGTCTTAGCCAGGGCTTCATTCTGTTTACCGGCCCAACCGGCTCGGGTAAGTCTTCGTCTCTTGCCGCCATTATCGATTACATCAATCACACGCGTGCCGCACATATCGTGACACTGGAAGACCCGATTGAATTCGTATTCGGACGCGGCCAGGGGCTTATCCGCCAGCGCCAGTACGGCCAGGATTTCCTGTCCTTTGCCGAAGCCATGAAACGTGTGCTGCGTCAGGATCCGGATATTGTGATGGTCGGAGAAATGCGCGATCCGGAAACGATCGCCACGGCGCTCACACTGGCCGAAACGGGTCACCTTATCTTTGCCACACTCCACACGCCGAACACGATCCAGACCGTGGACCGCATTATTGACGTGTTCCCGTCGCACCAGCAGGCACAGATTCGTTCGCAGCTCAGCATGTCGCTTACGGCCATTGTGGCCCAGAAGCTTTTGCCCAAAGAAGGCGGCGGCCGCGTGGCTCTGCGTGAAGTGCTGCTCAATACGCCGGCTGTGGCCAATATTATCCGCACTTCCCGCGCGCAAGAACTGAAAACCGTTCTCCAAACCAGCGAAAGTATCGGCATGATCACGTTCGCCAAGGCCGCCAAGCGATTATATGACGAAGGTGCCATTAGCAAAGAAATCTACGAGCTGGTGATGGCGTCGATTTAAAGAGATATAGAGATACATTCTTGTGGTACAAGATACGCTACGGGGTGCAGAAACAGCCGGGCGTTCCACGGGGACGTGGAACGTCTTACGTCTCTTCTTTAAGCCAAAAAGTAAGGGTACGTCAATTTATAATTCAAAGACCACCCTTTCCCGTATTTACACATGCATAAAAGGCTGTAAAGTATGCTTTACATTATGGATGCACTCCCAGCCAGTATAGAAGCCTATATGGTGGAGGCCGGTTTTACGCCGACCGAACTGCTTATAGTACGTCGCCTCATGGAGGATGACGCCCTCACGCTGCGCCAGATTGCCGCGAAAACCGGCAAGAGCACCGGTGTGCTGGATCAGGCTATGAAGAAGCTGCTCCGGAAGAAGATTGTGTCCAAGGAGGGAATCAACGACTCTGTGAAGTATATTCTGGCGTCCCTGAATGCCATTGTGAAGTGGATGGAGGAGGACACGCACCATAAGCGTAGCTCCATGCTGCGCCGGCATCAGGATTTTGAGGCATTCATTTCATCACTTAAGGTGGACAAGATGCGCCCGGACATGCAGTACTTTGAAGGAGTGGCGGGCATAGAGCAGGCGTATACCAAGCTGCTTGGCAAAGGAGATGAGTGGTTGCAGTACGTGCCGCTTACCTGTTGTCCGGAGGAGGATCCCATGAAGGATTTCCGCGTGCAGCATTTCCGTGACAGAAAGAAGGCCAATACGTTCTGCCGCATTATCGCCCACAACACCTCGCTCGGCCGCCGCTTCCAGGCCCGCGATATGTTCGAGTACCGGAAGACCGTACTTATCCCCGAGGAGCAGTACCCGTTCACGTTTGAGAAGATTATTGTGGGCAATACCATCGCCTGTATAAACCACGAGGAAAAGCGCGCCTGCTTTATAGAATATCCGGAGCTGGCGTCCATGGAGCGCCTGCTCTTTGAAAACATGTGGGCCGAGCAGCTGCGTAAGGATGAGGAGAGGGCCAGACAGGTTGCGGAAGCTGCATTTACAAATGGAAATGCAGCACCTGTTCCGGAAGTTATTCCTCTTAAAACTCGCACCATCTCTGCACTGCGGGAGTTCTTTCTTGGCCGGAATAGTATTATTGCATTTGGCCTATTTGCATTGGTAGCCGGGGGATTAACATTTAGTTTTTATAGGTACAGTGAACGAGTTGCCATTCAGAGGATGGGGACAGAAGCAACATCTATTGCATCTGCTGCAGCTACTCTTTTAGATCCCAATGACATTAATGCATTACAGGTTGAAAATGATTGGAAAAAGCCTGAATGGGCTAAGGTGGTACATCAGCTTGAAGGTATACGGCTCAATAACCCGGATATTTTATTTGTATATATTATACGAAAAAATAAAAATGATCCGACTAAGATGGAATTTGTCTCAGATTCTCATTCGCTTAATCCGTATGCGAATACAGATGCTGATCCTACGAATGATGTGGATGTGAATAATGATGGAGTCATACATGCAGATGATCTTGAGCCCAATCAAAATGGATCTGCTGATTCTATAGATCTATTGCAGTGGCCGGGGCAGCCGTATTCGTATCCGCCGCCAGAAACAAGAGAGGCATATAACGGTCCTATTGCAATGAACAATGTATTTGAGGATGAATGGGGGAAAGTTATATCCGGTTATGCTCCTATTAAAAATAGAGAAGGTGAAGTAGTTGGTATTTTAGCTACTGATATGAAAGCTACAACATTGCAAACGCTAACGGTAAAATTACACATATTATTGTTAGTATTCACACTCTTGTTTGTAGCTTTTGTGAGCATACGATTTGAGGTACATAATAAATCTTTACTAAAGGAATTGATCGTACTGTTTAAAGTTAAAACGTATGTTTTTTCGCTTTTCATTTTTTTAATTAGTGCCCTTATTTTCACGTATGGCATATACGTTTATACGCTACATATATCGAAAAAAGCTACGATGGATAATTTACAATCCATAGCCGCCACTGCGGCATTGGATATAGATTATAAAGATGTCGAGCAAATATCTTTTGCAAGAGATATGAAAAAAGAAGCTTATCAAAGGTTATTTAAAAAATTAAATAATGTACGTTTGCAGAATCCAAATATTAAATATGCGTATATTCTGAGAAAAACAAGCAGTGCGAATATGTTGGAGTTTGTCGTTGATGCGGATACTAATTATTATCCGTTAGATGGACGTGAAGAGTACATTGAGCCGGTTTCGCCCGGTACCTATTATGACGTGAATCATAAAGCAGATTTTTTTACTGATGCTTTGAAATTTGCAACTGCTACCAATGAATTTTTCACGGATCAGTGGGGAACCTATCTTTCCGGCGGTGCACCAATACGTAACGCGGATTCCAAGGTAATCAATAGTATGATTGGCTTTGATATGGATATAACAAAAATATATACTGACATTAACTCTAAATTTTCATTCTGGTTATGGTTTATTGGTTCTTTTAGTGCAATAACCTTCATATGGCTTGGTCTGCTGATAAGTGGGCTGTTGCCAATTTTTAATACAGACAATGGCTCACGGAGAATTTCATCCCAGGTACACTAAAGAACAGCGAGAATACATTCTATACTTTTCATCTTCTTCCTTCGAAAGGATTGATTTCCATTAATTTATGCCAATAGATCTCCCGCAGGCTGCTGAAAACTATTTGATCGAGTCGGGATTGTCGCGAGTAGATATTTTAGTGGTGAAGAAGTTATTGGAAACAAACCAGCTAACCGTTCGGGAGTTGGCGTCGAAGACAGGGAAGGGCACCGGGTCCATCGATCTCTCCCTTAAGAAGCTTATACGCTTGGGCATTGTCCTAAAGGAGAAATTTAATGATCAGCCGCGTTACACGGTACTGGATCCGCAGGCACTGGTTGTGTGGACAAAGAAGGCATTGAAAGAGAGAGGAGATTTAATGAACAGACGACATCAGAGTTTCGCCCAGTTTATCGAAACTCTGTCGAGCGAGAAGAGCCTGCCGGCGATTGAGCACTTTGCAGGAGAAGATGGCATTCGAAAGGCATACGACAGACTGCTGCAAAACCGCACAGAACTCCTGACATACTTTGATCCGGCCGAAACCTCCAAAGAGATGGCGGAGTTTCACGCGCAGTATGGACGCAGGCGCCAGGTACATGGTGTGTTTCAGAGAATCATTGCACCGGATTCCTCGGCTGCAAGAAAATTCGGCGCTCGCGATCCGTTCGAGTACCGAAAAACCGTCTTAGTTCCATCGGAAGAATATCAGCTCTCTTTTGGTAAAATTATTGCCGGAGATACGGTTGTATGTATGGATGAGAAAAACAACGAAGCATCATTTATCCGGTTCGAGAAATTGGCAAATGCAGAGAGAGCGGCATTCGAGAGGCAGTGGATCGTTCAAATGGAACGAGACCGTATGCCGGGCGTACACGTGAAAGCGGAGGATGAAACACACTCGGTATCACTGTGGGAGCAGATACGTGCGATGAATGGGTTGCAGAAGGTTTGTACCCTATTTTTCTTCATGATTTGCATATATTGGTTTCTGCTTTTTGTCACCCAAACAACAGGCGGATTTTTGAATTATCTGTATTCATTCCTATTTGGATTAATTCCTCTCTTTAGCAGCATCCCTATATTATGCAATGTTAAAAAATGGGGTGGCCTGAAAAGTTCAATTGGCAGAGGTATTTTCTGCATGGGTCTTAGTTTGTTGCTATGGGGATGTGGATCAATGATATGGTCCTATTACAATTTCATTCTTAACATTTCTATACCCTATCCATCATCTGCCGATATTGGTTTTGCTCCCAGTACTACTCTCTACGGATTGGGAGTCATTTTCTTGTCTGATGCTACTGGGGCAAGGTTTGGGTTAAAAAATATTTACGCAAAAATTTTTGCAATGGTAACCCCTATTATTACCCTTATTATTTCATATTATTTTCTAGTAACTATTGCACGTGGAGGTGTTTTTATTCAGCCTAGTCAAAGTGCAATCAAGACATTTCTAGATATTCAAGGTCCTGTAGGTGATACACTTGCTCTTATGATTGTAATTCTTGTATCTGGTCTTTCTATTAGGCATATGGGAAATAAATATGCATTAGAAATTATGACAATGCTTATTGGATTATTTGTTTTTATTATCGCAGATGGTATATATGCATATACTACTACTATTGGAACATTTTATAACGGCAATTTTGGAGATCTTATTTATACGGTTGGTATATTTTTATTGAGTTTTGGAGTATTAGGATTTTGCAGAGAGAAATTTTTACAATGATAATATTTGCATAAACTGATTCAATTTATGAATCATAAAGAGTATTATATTGCTATTATGGAATGCATATACATCAATATATTGCCTTTTAATTATAAAAATTCTAATTTAGATTATAATTTACTTTAGTAACTTCGTTTAATAAAAATGATGAATTTTTATCAATTGGCAGGCATATTCTCTGGCATAATTACATTTATCGGTCTTTTAATTTATGCAAAAAGTATTGTAGCAGGTCCAACAAAACCTTCTGCTACTACATGGCTCATTTGGACAATAAATTCTTTTCTTTTAATGAGTAGCTATATTGCATCTGGCGCAAAAGAAACTGCATGGCTTGCGCTTGCTTATGCAATTGGATTAACCATTATAACTATTTTAACACTAAAAATTGGTGAAATAATCTGGAACAGACTTGATCAAGTATGCTTGCTGGGCGCTATTATAGGAGCTATTTTATGGTGGATTACTGGATCTTCACTAATCGCTCTTATTGCAAGCCTAGTAATTGATCTTTTTGGTGTAATCCCAACTATTCAAAAATCTTGGTCTCATCCAGAAGAAGAAAGCAAACTTGGATGGAGTATTTTATTAGTAGGGGGAATCATTAGTATATTTGCGATTAAAGATTGGTCGATTACAGTAGCTGCTTATCCAATTCAAATTACATTAACAACAGCATTAATCGTAGTGTTTCTATTTTGGCCATCGACTAAAGGCACTTCAGTACATATATGAGCATACTACTTACTCATAGACGTTATTTTGCTCAACAGGCTCTGTATCTTGTTAGCTTAAATGTTAATGAATTTATTAATCCTCTGGATACATTAGCATCTGAGCTAATTGTTGGAATAAAAAATGTTTTTCCTACTATTCAAAAAACAGTGATAAAAATTAAATTAGAAAATCCCCCTAGTCATATTAAGGCAGATTACGCGTTTTCAACATTTTTAATATCTGATTTAATAGGAGTAAATCCGCTTACAGTTGCAGAAAAAATTGTTGAAAATTTTTCTAAAAATTCACTTAAACTTTCAAAAAGAATATTTGCAGCTGGCCCCTATGTAAATATTGAATTAGATAAACAAATCTATCAACAAGAAGTACTTAATCATATCTTGTCAGAGAATAATGAATTTGGAACTAAAAGTGTTAAAAATCCTAGGGCAATAATTATTAATTATTACAGTTCCAATTTTTCGCCT
>JAQBQQ010000008.1 GCA_028286915.1 Candidatus Peribacteria bacterium
CAGGAGTATCACCCAGTTGGAAGTTGATAAACGGCCAGTGAATCAGATACAAATCCACATAGTCCGTGCCGAGTCTTTCCAGTGATGCATCCATGGCAGCCAGCCCGGATTTATATCCCTGATCCTGGTTCCAGAGTTTGGTTGTCAGAAAAATATCCGCGCGCGCAATATCGCTCCTTTGCATGGCTTCGCCTACTTCCTGCTCATTGCCGTACACGGCTGCCGTATCAATAAGCCGGTAGCCGACAGCGAGCGCGTCTTGCACGGCTTGTACGGCCTCCTGCCCTCTCGCCTGCCAGACTCCCAGGCCAACCTGCGGCATGCGCAGGCCGTTACGAAGTGTCACACAGGGGACAGAAGCAGAAGTCATATAATCATATATATCGCTCATTCTGTATTTGTACAGCCTTTTCTCCTTAAAATGCAGTATTGCAAAATGGTTATCGTATTTAGCAAATAGTTCGGGGGTTCAAATGTGCGGAAATAGGCTATAATAACAACTAATACACACTTCATCACCCATATGAATCTGTCAGGCATATCTGCCGGTGAAACTGCTTTACATGGTTACTCGCTTTTATTGGCGTTTGATACCGGTAAGTTATTTCTGCTCAGCACGGTTTGTATTTTGATGGGCCTTTTGTGGAATATCTGGTTTTACGGTCAAAGGCTTTCGGGTCTTATTGATGTTCCATTGGGGGAGATTGAGAGACATCACTGGTACTTGCCGTCGCGCGCTACTATTTTTATGAGCCTGACCACGACTCTTGAAATGTATATAGTGGCGGTATTAGCGATGAAAGGCGTGTGGTTCCACGCGGATTCCAGAGAGTGGATGTTGCTTGGCGGATTATTTGTTGGCATTGCGGTGCTCACGGTGCTTGCGGAACTTTTATGGAAAAGTATGGCAGTGTTTCTGTTCGCGTTTGCTACCGGTACTATTATGGCTTTCTTTATTTTACTGGGAATTCAGGCACGGCATGAGGCGGAATCATTTTTTCTGTACGCGTATATTCTTTCGGCTCTGATTTCACTGGTCGCGTGGTTATATTTCACGAAAAAAAACGACCGGCGGTTGTCGATCATCATGATCGGCTCACTGTTCTTTTGGCTCACATTCCATCTGAATATTTAAGTATATGTTTTCGTCTTTTTCGCTACGCACGGCTCTGCATCCGCTCCTGCTGCCGGGACATCTGTGCATTATCTTTGGCATGATCGGCATGGGTTTTTCGTTGCAGATGGCGGTGAGCCAGCCGCCCGGGCAGTACCCTTGGGTTTTTCCGTATGGAAACGGAAGCATGCAAAATCCATATACCATTTCCAGCTGTGATCAGTTGCAGGCAATGCAGTACGCGCCCGATTTATCGTACGCGCTGGTGAAAGATATTGATTGCTCCCCGACAGCATGGTGGAACGAAGGTGCCGGGTTTTTCCCTATCGGGTATTACGGTGTGGGTTTTGCCGGAGATCTGGACGGCCGCGGCTTCACGGTGCAGCATCTTTTTATCAACCGTCCGTCTACGGATTATACCGGAGTATTCGGGAAAATCGGTGCCGCTGGCGCCGTGCATGATTTGAATATAAGCGTGGATGTACACGGTCGTGAATATGTCGGCGGACTGGCGGGCTGGGTTGTGGGCGGTGCCGTGAATCGGGTTCATGTCAGTGGTCGTGTTGCGGGTCATAATGCCGTTGGCGGTTTGGCCGGTGTGAATGAAGGAATCATGCGGTATGTCTGGGCAAATGCCCAGGTATCCGGTGAGCAGTGGGTGGGCGGCATTGCGGGCTTGAGTTACGCGTCCAGTGTGCTGGCCGATACTGTTATTCGCGGAAGCGTAGAAGGAAAGACAGACGTTGGTGGCGTGACGGGAATTATTAATGGTTCGTTTTCGGGTAATTGCACCATTGCCGCACTTGTCCACGGGAACGAGCATGTCGGCTGGATTGCCGGAAAAATGATGCAACATGCCCATGCTATAAACTGGATACAGCTGTGTTCTTTTCTGGAGCCGGCGGCATCCGTGTCCGCTATATGGCAGTCTGTTGGCTACCGGGAGTTGTAGAAAACAGGAGTAGTAAAATATGAAAAAGATCATAGCTATAAGGCTGGTTCTATTTCCTATTCTTCATGCATTTGCACACAGGCCCCGCGCAGTCTTAATCGTTTGTTAATATGAATGTTTTATAGTGCTCCTGTCGCGACAACACCGTTCACTTTTATTTCTTACACTTCATGACTATGAATAATAAATTCACACTCGGCATGATTGCCGGTATGTCCACGCTTGGTCTGGCTGTTCCCATTCTGGCTCAGGTTTCCAACGCAGCCAGTACCAGCTCCCTAACCGGCACTACTTCTTCTACAACCGTACAGCAGTTTACCCGTCCGGTTCCAACGCAGGCGGAAGTGCAGGCTCGCGCAACGCAGGATCAGGCGTTCCTGGATACTATTGATGCCATGGTTGTCATTCAGAAAAAAGCCATGCAGGTACACAAAGACGCACTTACAGCCGCTGCAGGTATTGCTGATGATACGGCCAGGCAGCAGGCGGTACAGGCGGCCAATGATGCCATGCGGACAACCATCCAGAATGCCATTACGGCTAACCCGGCTTTGAAAAGTGCTATGATGGGTGATCACGGCTTTGGCGGCGGACATGAAGGTTTTGGACGCGGTCCCGGTGACCTTGCGGCAAAGTTGGGAATGACAGCAGCCGAACTCAAGACCGCCCTCGATAGCGGCAAGACCGTTGAACAGATTGCAACGGAGAAGGGAATCACCCTGCCGGCTCGCGGGCAATTCCGCAATATGTCGTCTGCCGCTGCCACAAGCAGTACAACGACCAACCAATAAACCGACCACATCACCGGCGACATCACGGGAAAAAGGAAACGAAGAGAAGAAAGACCGCGGGAGCGGTCTTTTTTTTACCATTATTTCCGTTTATTTCTTTACGCAAACGCCAGTTCCCTTGCCGGAGTCATCAGAATTTCCTGTGTTACCCTTGCGCCCTTGCCGGCTAAATCCAAACAGGAACGTGCGCCATCATCTTCCCAGTCGCGGACAATAAAGCTGGCGCGCCAGTTGGAGAGACCCAAGTGTCGGTCGACAATGCCGACAATATTGTGCCATTCCACGGAGTCGCAGCTGTAGATATCCATGTGAAGGTGCGGGTGCCTGCCCGGTTTTTCAAAATAATGTCCGCTAATGTGGCTCGTGGTAATCGGCTGGAGAAACGACCAGCCCGGCGCGCGCATATCTACGGCCGGATATAATTCCAGCGGGCCCAGAGGCTCCAAGCCCAGCGCGGCCATCAGATCGTTAATAAGATTCCTTGTAATGGAATCCATATTGGTCTGGTCCAGTGAGTGGATAAGGTTTGTGTCGAGAACGAAAAGTTCATGCTTGATGGCAAATTGTTCGTCGGGAGGAGGGTGATCATCCATGCTTGAAGAGTTGGTAAAAGAAAATATAGCATGCATTGTATGTTTCTTTGGCGTAAGCACAAGAATTTTCTATTTATTACGTGACAGGCTCTGCGAATGGCGTACTTACAATAATCCGGTTATTCCACGGATCAGAAAAAATAAGTTGTGTATCAGTCCGTTCCGGTTCCAATTCCGCATTTCGTAATCTTTTTTGCAGTGCATCCACGTAGCTGCTCTCCGGCAGCATAATGGTAAACTCTTTGAGTCCCAGTGTCTCCGGTCGCTTATCCGCACCTTCGCTTTCCCAGCTATTCATGCCCAGGTGATGATGATATTTGTTGATAGACATGAATAAGGCAGACGGCATGCGTGCTGTCATGGAAAAACCAATCGTATCGATATAAAACTTTTGAGCCTGCTCTATGGTACCGATTTTCAGATGCACATGGCCCATGTGCATGGTTCCCGTTTCTTTCTTTGGCGCATGAAGGTTGATGTATTCATCCGGCTACAAAA
>JAQBQQ010000018.1 GCA_028286915.1 Candidatus Peribacteria bacterium
GGAGCAGGTCCCAAGGGTTCGGCTGTTCGCCGATTAAAGCGGTACGCGAGCTGGGTTCAGAACGTCGTGAGACAGTTTGGCCTCTATCCTCCGTAGTCACTTAGAAACGTGAAGGAACCTGCTCCTAGTACGAGAGGACCGGAGTGGACGAACCTCTGGTGTACCTGTTGTCGTGTCAACGGCATTGCAGGGTAGCTATGTTCGGCGACAATAACCGCTGAAAGCATCTAAGTGGGAAGTGTCTCCTGAGATTGCGTTTCTCCATAAGCCCGCCGGAAGACGACCGGCTAGATCGGCTACAAGTGTACATGCAGTAATGCATTCAGCTGAGTAGTACGAACGGGCAATTGAACATTTTTCTCCTCTTTACTGTCTTTACTGACAGAAGAGTACTGTTCGTGTGCTACAACATGGATATGAGAATCTTGAATCTAGAGTTTTGAGTCTTGAATAATTTTTATTCCAGGACTCAAGATTCAAATATCAAGACTCAATACCGTGGTAGCATAATTTCTATACATTCATTCCGTTCTTTTGATCTTTCTGTCCTGGTGCTTATCGCGACGGGGTCACACCCGATCCCATCCCGAACTCGGCAGTTAAGCCCGTCTGCGCCGATGGTAGCTGGCCTTATGGTCCGTGAGAGTAGGTCGGTGCCAGGACTGAGAGATCAAAATTACGAGTCTATTGCTTTATATATAAGAACGCCGCTTCGGGAGAAGGGCTTTTTCGTGTAAGCACGATAGTAAATAATTTATATTTTATTTTTAGAAGTTAGCTGATAAGGTTAATTACATGTTTAAGCTTTCTAACGAATTTTTTGTAGCAGCTATTGTTTCATCTTTAATTTTATCTGCCTGTAGTCAAGGGGATAAGAATGTATCTTCTACTGATACAATGCCAGTTCAGAGTAAACATGTGGTAGCCATGCCTGCAGTTCCTTCGGGAACTCTTTGTGATTACTCAAGGCAACTCGTAGAATATGATAAATTATTTAAGTCAAAGAAGGGGCGCGGTCCAAAGCTGGCAAGCTTGGAGAATTATAATGAAATTAAAGCTAGGGCAAAATCTGATGCCCAGCTTTCGGCAATTGTTCCGTTGGAAAATGTAGATCTAGATGATGGTCTCACTCTTGGAGCTTTTAATAATCCAATTTTTTTAGGCAAGCTTGGTTCAAATTACGCAACTTTTTATATAAGCGTGACATATAAGACGCAAGATGGTGCAGGTACTTATAGGAGTCCCGTTGGATCTTTTCTTTTACATGTAGATGCTAACAATAACTGTGTTGAATTGCCTCAGTTTGTGAAAGAAAAAGAATTTGATAAATTAAAAGATATGAAAATTGACCCAAAATGGGGCTTGTATCTACCTGGTCAATAGCCTTGGCGTATTTGTAGATAGATAATTATTTTTCCTCATACGCCTTCACCGTCACCTTCGTTCAAGATTTTGTATAATTTCTGTACCACTGTTTTGATCCGCGTTTCGGGAGAAGGGCTTTTTTTTGGTATGTAAAAATTATAACCACCCAGCAGCAGCCATCCCTGGCTGCGGGTCGTCATTGTGTGGATGGACAACAGGTGATTATGCTATATTCATACCATGTTGAATCAAATTTCTTGCGATGATGGCGATCCGGGCAAAGTATGCGATTGGGAAATTGACGGAATTTTATCTGGGCCAAATCCTCAGGAGAGGCTGTTTGATTTAGTGCAACACAGATATATCAGTTTAGATCGTGCATCTATTGCACTGGCATCCATTGAACCGTTTCGTGAAAAAATGAAGAGGGTTCTTTTTGGCATCGCACAGGCAATAATCTCAAAATAATCAGACTGCAGACTACTTGCTACAAACTCTTGTCGGCCATTGCCCAGAGGCAACGGCTGAACAAGCTAAAGCGGCTTCACCGTCACCTTCGTCCCCGGTTCCAGTTCAATTTTTTGTAATTCCTGCCAGTCGCCAAGGCCGCTTTGCTCATCAATAATGCGGTGCTTTACGAGAAGGCTGCCGGATTCGTTGTAAACTTCCAGCTCATCGCCGCCGCCGGCATACCAGAAGACCGCACCTAAAATGGCACCTTTATTGTCGGGCTGGACAGCTGTAGGTTTGCGGGTATCCGTACCTTCGCCCAAATAGCTGCCCAAATCGATCATTTGCTGCTTGGAGCCGCCCAATACCAGCAATGCCTGTGTTTCCGGTGCGTCCGGCATGGCATCGTTTTTCTTTTGAATAAAATTCCAGGATATTTCTACCGGTTCGGATATTTTTTCCAGCGTGGGGACACTGGTGGCACTCGTCTCTGTTTTGACAGTATCTGTGCTTGTAACCGTTGCCCTGCCGCAAGCGCTCATAAAAAAAGCAGAAATAAGACTGACAGCCAAGAGGGAACGCGGTACGTGCATAGTTCATACTCTAGGCTCTCTTTTTTTGGAGGCAAGCATAAGTAGGGGCTGGTCGCATGAATACTGTCTGATACACTACGTGCTATGCCAGATCGAGCTGCCATATATCGGGAACAGCCGGAGCTTTATGATAAGCTTATATCATGTGAGGACTATGAAAATAATCTGATTCCTGCTTTGCAATCAATCTGCAGGCTGGAAGGCGCGCATGTTATAGAATTTGGTGCCGGAACCGGTAAATGTACGGCAAAGCTTTTGCCGTATGTGCAATCTATTATTGCAACTGAGATACAACCGGCTATGGCAGAAGTTGCCAGACGCAAGCTTGAACTGCTTCCTCAGCGGAATTGGCAAATGATGGTTGCGGATATGAGAAATGTTTCACTTGCGGATTCATCGGCTGATATAGCTTTAGCCGGCTGGTGTATCTGTTTTATTGCAACTCATGAAGAAGACTGGAAAGCTGCTTTGCAGCAGGCACTTACGGAAATGGAACGCGTTATACGGCCCGGTGGGTTTATCATGATTCTGGAAACTATGGGAACCGGTCAGACAGAACCAAATCCGCCAACCCAACGATTTGCTGAATATTTCGAATATCTCAAAGAACAGGGATTCCAGTCAAAAAATATCCGTACCGACTATAAATTTGAATCGGAGGAGGAAATGCATCGACTTTTGAAATTTTTCTTCGATCAGAACATGCTGGATTCTGGAAATCAGCTGAGTCCAACTGTCTATCCGGAATGCACGGCTATGTTCTGGAAACAAAGAGAGAAGTGTCCGGACTAAGAAAATTTTTGCCACATATTTGCGCTGGAGAGACAAAATTCCATAATGCTTAAAAGTGAGCTTTGCGCCCCAATTATGCATGATATTGTGTATTTTTAAGCTCATTCAATCGTTAATGCATAAACAAGTCTTTGCATTTCGGAAAACTCAGTGTAATACTCTGGTATGAAAAATCCCTTTCGCCCCAAGAAACCGCTCGCCGAATTGCATTTCCATTTAGGACAGTCTGTGGAGCCGCACATTTTGTGGAGCATTGCCCATGAACAAGGCATTAAGCTGCCCCATAAGGACTACTGGGAATTTTATGATTTAGTGACACTCAATAAAGAGAATGTTACCTGGGAGGATTACCACAAGCTGTTTCACTGGACGGAGCTCATTCAGAGTTCGCCGGTGTCCATGGAACGAACCGTCTATGAAGTGGTCAGCGGCGCGTACCGTGTGAATAATATCACGTTACTGGAACCGGGCTTTAATCCTATGTTCCGGAACCGCGCCGGCGAACGCGACCTGGACCAGATTATTCTGGCTGCCCTGCGCGGTATGGAGCGTGCGCTTATAGAGTTCCCGCAAGTACGCGCCGGCCTTATTTTCATGCTGGATCGCCGTCTGCCGTATGAACAGAATGAGATTGTGGTTCGGAAAGCCATTAAATACCGCGGCCGTGGCGTGCTTGGTATTGATATTGCCGGCCCGCTGGGAGAAGGGTTTAAGTACGAGGATTATTCGCGGCTGTACAAAGAGGCGCAGGATGCCGGGCTCAAAACAACGGTGCATACCGGTGAAGATGGTACGGCCGAGGAAATGGCACATGTCATGTCTGTATTATCCCTCAATCGTTTGAATCACGGCTTTAAGGCCTACTCTTCGCCAAAATTATTGGAAGAGATCCGAAAAAAAGATCTCACACTCTGTCTGTGTCCCACATCCAGCCTGCGCCTGAACTTTTTTGAGAATATTGATCACATGCGTGAGGTTACTCAGACGCTTTGGAAATCCGGTGTGAAGTTCTGCATGAATACCGATAACCCGTCCATGCTTCGGACCAACCTGGCCAAGGAAATTGCCCTCATGCGCGATAATGATATTCTTACAGAGGAACAGATTGATCAGACGATCCAGTGGGCATTTGATGCCACGTTTATGAATAAGACGAACGAGAGCAATTTGTATTTGTAATTGTGTTGTTGAATTTGATCATTGTGCTATTGGTTTTTCATCCGTTTTTATACCTCAGAATAGACGCCGGATCCGGCGTCTCTACGCTTATCCATTCTCATATATTGTATGGCATCACCCATCTCTCGCATTATCGATACCGACGGCATTACCTTCGATGACGTGTTGCTGCTTCCCGGTTACACGGATTTCTTCCGGACGGATGTGGATTTGGCTGTTTCACTGCACCCGACCATTACGCTCAAAATTCCGGTGTTATCATCGCCAATGGATACGGTGACGGAGGCGGGTATGGCGATCCTCATGGCTTCTTCGGGTGGCCTTGGCATTCTGCATCG
The DNA here is from genome assembly GCA_028286915.1 of Candidatus Peribacteria bacterium. Taxonomy (GTDB): domain Bacteria; phylum Patescibacteriota; class Gracilibacteria; order Peribacterales; family Peribacteraceae; genus JAQBQQ01. The sequence goes on from JAQBQQ010000018.1 coordinate 4,718, forward strand.
CAGTCTGACCGTAAAAGATCAGGCGGAAATGGTGCGGGCGGTGAAAGCTCATGCCGTAGAGGACGCGGCATTGTCTGCGGTAGATGCGAAAGGCCGCTTGCTTGTCGGGGCTGCCGTGGGTGCGGGGCCGGATTTGGATGAGCGTATTGATGCACTGGAGGCGGCCGAAGTGGATTTATTGGTAGTGGACTCCGGGCATGGCCATGCCAAATATATTATGGAGGCTGTAAAGCTGATTAAGCAGAAGCACCCGAACATGGTGGTGATGGCAGGCAATATTGCCACGGCTGAAGGCGCAAAAGCTTTGTGTGACAATGGTGCCGATATTCTGCGCGTAGGCATGGGCCCGGGCAGCATTTGTACTACGCGTATTGTGACCGGCATGGGCGTGCCGCAAATTACCGCCATTATGGAAGCGGCCAAAGGTGCAAACAAAGGTGTCTCTCTTATCGCCGATGGCGGCATTCGCCAGATGGGTGATATGGCCAAGGCGCTGGCGGCCGGTGCACACGCCATTATGCTCGGCTCCATGCTGGCGGGTTTGGAGGAATCCCCCGGTGAACTCATAGATATAGACGGCCAGATGTTCAAGCGTTACCGTGGCATGGGTTCGGTTGGCGCCATGAAGAAAGGCGGTGCGGCCAGGTATGGCCAGAACGCAGCCAGCCAGGAACATACACTGATTGCCGAAGGGGTGGAAGGAATGGTGCCGTTTAAAGGCCCGGGCGGAGAATTTTTATACCAGATAAAAGGCAGCATACAATCAGCGTTCTATTATATTGGAGCCCGTACGATAGACGAATTCCACGACAAAGCCCGCTTCATCAAAATCACACCGGCGTCCATGAAAGAGAGCCACCCGCATACACTTTCCAGCATTACGGACTCGGGCAGGAACTATGTGAAGGGGTAAATAAGGCGCCGGGCATTGACTTATATACACAATATAATACTATGTTATAGTGTTATTTCGCATCGCCGTTCCTTTAAGAAAGAGAGCCTGAAATGTCGCCTCTGTCGCCTGCCGATGAGCAATTGCTCGTTGGGCTTCTGGAAAAACTGGGGCCGTCCACTATGCCGGTGAGCGTTTTCAACGCACTGGCTGCCAAGGTGGTGCTTACCGGCATCGAGCTCATTATTCTGCGGAGGCATGCCGGTTGGGTGGAAGTGCTTCTCCTGCAGCGCCCGGCTGATGATCCGCATTGGCCCGGACAATGGCACATCCCCGGGACCATCCTGCGGAATTCCGATGCACCGGAGGTGCTCAATGCAGAAGGCTCGTACCGGCCGGCGCTCCTGCGGATTCAAACCGGCGAGCTGAAAGTTCGCGTTACGAATCCCCGGCCCGTGGGCAGCTACTTCCACCGCGCGGAACGGGGCGTGGTCAATTCACTTCTCTTCATCGGCAAGGCCGATGATAACGGAGAAGAGGGCAGTTACTTCCCGGTTGATGAGTTGCCGGACGACATCATCGGCTGTCATCGCCCCATGATCGAACTGGCGGTTGAAGCATATAACAGTCAGCATTAGAGCTGGCCGTAGCAGTTAGCGCAGTTAACTGCGACAGAGACAGGCCCAAGCCTGTCTCTTTTTTTATTTTGGTTTATATACCTGTCTCAGGCTCTTTCTGCACGGAAGCAGTAAGCTCCGCACGTACAGTATTTCTCATGGCCGCCGGGAGATGCGGGCCGGCAGCTTCATGAACAATAATTTCTATCAGCGCCTGATCATCACCGGTTTTTTCTTTAATATGCGGATAACGGACGGCAGCAGGGTCTTCTTTCTCCCGCTGTTTTATGCGTTTCAGCAGCTCATCTTTACCGCCGGCCAGTATTGCCTGTTCCACAAACCGACGTTGCTCTTCCCGTCCCGTCCATGCTCCTGTGGCAGCGTCCTCAATGTCATAGATTTCACGGCTCATAAGAGGGAGAAGGCCGTCACTCCCGGCATAGATTTTGTCACCGGGCTGTAGCGGGAACGGAGCGGACTCATTGTCCTCTATGTAGAGGTCCAGCAGTGCCGGTGGCGCGCCGTTAATGCGGCCGTTGCCTGTTCCATCCGGGTTATTGGCGTCACGTCGGCCGTTTAGAACGGATGGCTGCACAGCCGGGTGGTTCAGGCTTCCCATGACTGACGGAATAGCTCCGGCACGTTCGGCATCCACAGCGGCTTTAATCGGTCCGTAATCCATGTCCTTTGGCGGGTACGTGGTAAGCCAGTGAAACGTTCCGCCACGTTCCACAAGAAGCCAGCAATCGGCCTTTGTTGCCGCAAAGCGCAGTAGGTTCTTTGTCTTATCAATATGAGCCGCGACACACACCGCGCTGCACAAGTCCGTCATCTCCTGTTCGGTAAACGTCCCCTGTCGCACAAGGGCCAGCAGGTACTCACGCATGGACCGGTTTGCTTTCTGAATAATTTCCCGGGGAGAACTGGAACATGCGTCATTGCGAAATGTTTGTGCCAGCCATTCGGCGGCAAACCAGCCGGGCGCTTTATGTTCCACTCGTATGGTGCCCAACCCTGTTGCGCCATCAGCGACAAGCAAGTGCAGATTGTGAGCGTCTGTTAGAACTTCCGCCCGGTCTTCGCTGTCTTCTTTGTTTGTCCGCGGCGTATCACAAACAACATGGACACTGTACCGAAGCGAAGGATGAACAGAGGGCGCATTGGGCATACGGGGATCATGCTCCATGGAAGCGTGGTGAGAAAAGGTTAATTTGGTCCGATACAAGCATAGCATACGTACCAGCCACGTCTTCCGCTGTATCAAACTGTCGGGAGAAATACTTCAGTCGTGCTTTCCTCTTTCTGGCGCTAAAAATGAACGCGACATAAAAAGGGCAGAACTGGTTCTGCCCTTTTCTAAATCTGTCTTACTTACCCATGACAGTCTGCATTCGCTGCATCATTTCTGCTTTCTTGGCTTTCTTCTGGCTCTTCATTTCCATTTTCTGGAGAAGCATGTCCACGGCAAGGTCGGCCACTTCATCCAGGTGCTTACCAATTTTGGCTTCCAGTCTGGTCTTTATTTTGTCTTTCAGCAGACATTTCTTGGCATTTTTTACCATATCCAGGAGATCGCCGCCCTGACAATTGCCCTGGCTGCCGCATCCGCAGGAACATGAAGCCCCGCCGCAACCGCACGAGCCATGGTGGTCGGACATGGAGCACTGGCCGTTAGAACACTGATTTTGCGTACACATAGAGTTTAAATAAGAAAAAGATAATAATAAAATCGTAGTCTCCTTTGTCTGGAAAGAGAAGAATTATGGTGAGTAATTTTACTCTAATATCCGCTTCGCCATGTCATACACAATAGACCGATGTTCAATGAGGAAAATAAGTACTTCCGTTTCCTGGATCCTATAAATCACGCGATACTGGCCTACTCGCAGGCTCCAGTAGCTGCGCAATGTTCGACGTAAAGGCTTGCCGAACAAATTAGGCTCTGTCGTTAGCTTTTGTTCAATAGCATTTTTAATTTTTTTGAGATCTGTTTTGGGAAATTTGCCGATATCCTTTGTATTCTGCAGTGAGGTGTATCGGATCGTGTAAATCGTCATAGTACTTTCGACCAGAATTCTTCATGCGATATAAATGGTGCATTCTTCATGTCACGCTTTTCGGCCAGCTTTCCAAAAAATTCATCTTCAACCAGTCCAAGCGCATACTCCAATAGCTCCGCTGCTTTTGTCGCCTGTGGCACTTCGTCTCTAAGAGCAATTTTTTCAAGGAACAGTGCTGTGTCTTTCTCGAGTGTAACGTTAATGCGCTTCTTAGTCGTTGGC